>NZ_JAYRYM010000033.1:0-24531 GCF_041917035.1 Devosia sp.
CTCGCCATGCTCCGCTGTGGTTCCGTCAGCCTACGCATCGCTCCGCATCGTCGCGGAGCCGGACCGCGAGGCGTACCTCGCCGTCCTGTCGGTGTCGCCGGATGCGCCTTAGCGGCGCAGGCCCAGGCGTTCGATGAGGGCCTTGTAGCGCGCCTCGTCCGTCTTCTTGACGTAATCGAGCAGGCGTCGACGGGTCGACACCATCTTCAGCAGGCCGCGGCGGGAGTGATTGTCCTTGCTGTGGCTCTTGAAGTGCTCGGTGAGGTTGGCGATGCGCTCGGACAGGATCGCAACCTGGACTTCCGGCGAACCGGTATCGTCCTTCTTGGTGGCGAAGTCCTTGATGAGCGCGGTCTTGCGCTCGGCAGTGATCGACATCGGTCAGGTCCTTTCAAGTGGAGGATCGGGGTCGCTGTCGCCCGGGATGTCGTCCAGGCGGAGCCGGTGGTCGAGCCGGCCGTGCCGGACTCGCGCGCTCTATAGGGGAAAGGGGCGCACAATGCCAGCTATTTGTCCGCCGGCTGGTCGGTGACCGGATGGGCCGGGTCGATGGCGGCCAACGGGATGGCGAAGCGCCAGACCAGGGTTCCGTCCTCGGCTTCGCGCCGCACCTCGGCACCGAGGGCACGGCCGACCATGTTCTCGAGCACGCTGGTGCCGAAGCCGCGCCGGCCGCCGGCCGTCGCCTCGCCGGCGGCGAGGCCGCTTTCGCGCCAGCTGAGGCCGAGGAAGTCGGCGCTGCGCTGCCAGGAGACGTCGAGCCGGCCGTTGTCGCGCGCGAAGGCGCCGTGCTTGACCGCATTGGTGGCCAGTTCGTGCGCCGCCATGCCGAGGATCTGCGCCGCCTGCGCGTTGAGCCTCAGGCTCGGGCCGTCGACGGTGACGCGCCCCCCGTCGACGGGACAGAACGGATCGATCTGGCTGATCACCAGTTCCTTCAGGTCGACGCCGGCGACGCCGTGGGCAAGCAGCAGGTCGGTCGAGCGGGCCAGCCCGTGGATGCGCTTTTCGAAGCTCGAGACGAACTCGGGGACCGAGTCGGCGCCGCGCGCCGTCTGCTTGGCCATGGCCGAGATCACCGTCATCTGGTTCTTGGAGCGGTGCGCCAGTTCGCGCATCAGGAACCGCACCTCGCTCTCGGCCGCCTGGCGGCGGCGCGAGGCATCGCCCAGTGCGGCCGAGATCGTCTCGATCTCGGCAATCGGGAAGGCGCGGGCCTCGACCGGCTGGCCGGCGCCGAGCCGCCGGGCATCGGCCTCGAGACCATGCACCGAGCGGCCGATCTGCAGTCCCACCCAGTAGACCACCAGCACCACCATCGCGGCGAGCAGCACGCCCCCGGCGAGCAGCGACCAGAAGGCGTCGGCCAGCGGTCGTGCCACGGCTTCCGCCGGCGCCCAGGCCACCACCGTCCAGTCCGACAGCAGCGAGCGCTGCGCCACCAGCAGCGACGCCGTGCCCTCGACCGTCTCGCGCCGCCAGCCGAAGCTCGAGCCGACCGTGTCGGCGTCCTCGAGCCCGAACGGATCGCCCGTGCGGCCAGCCCCCGGCGAGGCGGCGATGATCAGCCCGGCCCCGTCGAGCAGGACGACGTTCCACCCCTCCGGCAAGCGGTTGGAGAGCAGCACCGGCGCGAGCTGCGTCGCGGCGCGGTTGAAGCCGAGCACGACCTCGCCGAGCCGGGTCGCCGGCACGCGCTGCAGCACGTTGACCACGTAGTCCTGCGACACCGCACCACGCACGAGGTCGGACACCACGGTGCCCTCGCTCTCGAACGCCCGGCCGCTCGCCACCGGATCGGCCGATTTGCCCTGGATGCCCGGTGCGTAGGGGCGGCGCGTGCTCATCACCGCCTCGAGGTCGCGGTTGAGCACATAGACATACGAGCCGGTGCCGGCCAGCGCCGTGCTGACCTGGGCATGGAACTCGGCCATGTCGCCCGCCAGCAGGGCCGGATTGGTGGCCAGCACCTTCAATGTCGTGGCGTTGGCGTTCAGTTCGCGATCCACCGCCTGCACGATGGACCGGGCCGTGCCGGTGATCAGCGTCTCGACGACGCGCTCCTGCGCCTCGTTGTGGCGCTGCAGCAGCAGGGCCGAGAAGATGAACGCCGGGACCAGCGCGACGAGGGCGAGAACGAACAGGTAGACCGCAATCGGCCGTGCGCTGCGCCGCTCCGACCGCCGAACGGCGGAGCCGCTCCCGTCAGCCATCTCGGTACTCGGCAGACATGACGTCGGCGCCCCCGGTCAACACAGGTGCGGGAGAACGCGCGACCGGTGCAGATGGTTCCATCGCGTCCCGAATAAACTCGATCAGGCCGCGAACACCCGCGACGGTACGAACTGGCCGCGCTCCACCCGGCCGAGTGCCACCGGCAGGCCGCCGCTGCTCGCCCAGGCGGCCTCGAGCGCCAGCGGGGCGGCGGCGCCGACGAGCAGCACCGGATTGCCGAACCGCAGCGTGGTCGCCTGGGCCGGCGACAGCCGCACCTCCGGCAGTTCGCCCAGGCCCGCCGCGATCGGCAGCAGCAGCCGGTCGCGCTCGAGGCTCGCCTCGAGTTCGGCGAGGCTGACCGCGTCGCTGTCGTCGAACGGGCCGACGCCCGCGCGGTGCAGCGCCACGACATGGCCGCGGGTGCCGAGCGCCCGCGCCAGGTCGCGGGCCAGGGCGCGCACATAGGTGCCCTTCTCGCAGGCCATCTCGAAGCGGCTTTCGGCCGTGCCGTGCTGCAGCAGCATCAGGCGGTCGATATGCACGGGACGCGGTGCCAGCACTACCGTCTCGCCGGCGCGTGCCAGGTCGTAGGCGCGCTCGCCGTCGACCTTGATCGCCGAAAAGGCCGGCGGCGTCTGCAGGATCTCGCCGGTGAAGGCCGGCAGCTGCGCCGCGACCGCTGCGGCATCCGGGCGGTGGTCGGAACGGGCGCAGACCTCGCCCTCGGCGTCGTCGGTGGTGGTTTCCTCGCCCCAGCGGATGGTGAAGCGGTAGACTTTCCGCCCGTCCTGCACCACCGGCACGGTCTTGGTCGCCTCGCCCAGCGCAATCGGCAGCAGTCCGGTCGCCAGCGGATCGAGCGTGCCGGCATGGCCGGCCTTCTTGGCGCCGAACAGCCAGCGCACCTTGCCGACCGCCTGGGTCGAGGTCATGTCGTAAGGCTTGTCGAGGACCAGCCAGCCGGAAACGTCGCGTTTCATGATCTTCTCGCTCACGGGCCGCACCGTCCTTCGGCGGGCCGCAGGGGGCGGCCGAAGCCGGCCGGACTAGTGCGGACCCTGGTCGTCGTCCTCGTCCCTGCCCAGGTCGCGCTGCACCCGTTCGGAGCGCAGGATCGCATCGATCCGGCCGAACTCCTCGAAGGTGTCGTCGACGAAGAAGCGCAGGTCGGGCGCGAATTTCAGGTCGAGCGCGGGGGCGATGCGGCCGCGGATGAAGCGGTGGTGCCGGTTGAGCGCCGCCACCACCTCGGCCGCGCCCTCGCCGCCCAGCGGCATCACATAGGCATTGGCGAGCTTGAGGTCGGGGGTCATGCGCACTTCGGGCACGGTGATCACCTTGCCCTCGAGCAGCGGATCCTCGATCTCGCCACGCGCGAGGAGCCCGGCAAGGGCATGGCGCACCAGTTCGCCGACGCGCAGCATGCGCTGGCTGGGGCCGGCCGGTTTGTGGGTATCGCGTTTCATCGGCCCGAGTTAGGCCTTCGGCCCGGTCTCGTCAACGGCTGCCGCTCAGGGGACGATCTGCTCGAACCGCACCCCGGCCTGCAGCTCTGCGGCGCGCGCCTCGAAGGTGGCGCTGTCGACCGGCCAGGTGGCGAGGTCGGAGGGGTCGAAGGCGGGGCCCTTCCATTCCTGGTAGACCATGGCGATGCCCTTGGCGGACTTGCGGAACACCGCCACCATCACCTCGCCCTGGCCGGCCAGCCGGCCGGTGTCGCGATAGGCGCCGCAGACCATGCCGAGGGCCGGAAAGAAACTCTCGGTCTCGACGCCGAAATTGAAGAAGCCGATCGCATCGTCGGCGCAGATCTGCCGGTAGCCCGCCATCGTCGCCCGCCGGTAGTCGTCGAGGCTGCGATCGGGCAGGAGCGTGGCCCGCGCCGCATAGGTGGTGCTCCAGGTGTCGATCGACTGGCCGAGGGGGAAGAACTCGACAAAGCCCTGCCCGGCATCGGCATAGCTGGTGTGCTCGACCAGCGCCGCGAGGTCGGGAGAAAGCCGCTCGGCGGGCGTCAGCCAGTCGGGCGTCGGCAGGGTGAAGCGGTGCCCCACGGTTTCGAACACGAGATCGACGCCCGCCCGTCCGAGCCGGGTGCCGGGGGCCTCCTCGGCGACGGTGGGAGCGGCCAGGGCGACAGCGAGGACGAGGGTCGGGATGCGCATGGCAGCGACCCTATGCGGGCCGGCCGGTGAAGTCGAGGGTCCGGGCGCCGGGCCGCCGCACCGGCACGATGCCTCGTGACAACCCCCGGCCGAACCCCTATTCCTCCTCAAATGACCACCCCGCTGCTCGCCATCGATACCGCCGCGACCCGTCTGCAGCTGGCGCTCCTCGTCGGCGAGGCTGCCGATACCCTCGTCGAGGACATGGCGCAGGGCCAGGCCGAGCGCATCTTTCCCGCCCTCGCCGAGCTGCTCGGGCGCAACCGCCTCGCCTATGCCGATCTGAAGCGGATCGCCGTCACCACCGGCCCCGGTTCGTTCACCGGCCTGCGGATCGGGCTCAGTGCCGCGCGCGGGCTCGGGCTGGCGCTCGGGGTTCCGGTGATCGGGGTCCCGACGCTGCTGGCCCTGTCGCTCGCCGCACAGTGCCGGCCGGCGGCGGTGCTGATCGATGCGCGGCGCGAGGAGGCCTATTTCCAGGCCTTCTCCGGCCCCGCCATCCCGATCGGGCAACCGCTGCTGCTGCCGATCGACGAGGCGCGCCGGCGCGTGCCTACCGGCGCCGACCTCCTCACCTCGCCTTTGGTCGATATCGCGGCGCTGGCCCGCTTCGCCGCCCATCTCGATCCCGCCGCCTATCCGCCGGAGGCCGCCTATATCCGCGGCGCCGACGCCAAGCCGCAGGACAGGTTCCGCATCGCCCGGGTGGCCGCCCCATGAAGCTCTGGATGGGCCCGGCGGGGCTGCATGTCGAGCCGGCCCAGGGCAAGGATGCCGAGGCCGTCGCGCGCCTCCATGCGCAGGGCTTCTATCGCGGCTGGCCGCGCGAGGATTTCGCCGCCTACATCACCGGCGAGGGCACGCCCGTCTACGTCGCCTGCGACGCCAGGCGGAAGATCGCCGGCTTCGCCATGGTGCGCCTTGTCGGCGACGAGGCCGAACTGATCACCATCGCGGTCGATCCCAAGTGGCGCCGCAAGGGCGTCGGCGCGGCGCTCCTCCGCGCCGTCTTCGACGACCTGCTGATGACCCCGGCCCGGCGCATGTTCCTCGAGGTGGCGGCCGACAATGCCGCGGCGATCCGGCTCTACGGCAAATACGGCTTTGCCCGGGTCTCCGAGCGCAAGGGCTACTATCCCCGGCCGGACGGCACGCCGGCCACCGCTATTGTCATGGCGCGCGATCTTGGGTAACCCCGAAGCGTCGAACCGCGGGGACGGCCCCATGCACAAAGCCGGCATCCTGACGCTGGAAGAGCAATGCGCCCACAAGGGCATGCGC
The DNA here is from genome assembly GCF_041917035.1 of Devosia sp. Lineage (GTDB taxonomy): Bacteria > Pseudomonadota > Alphaproteobacteria > Rhizobiales > Devosiaceae > Devosia_A. Next base: position 5,664 of record NZ_JAYRYM010000033.1, read on the forward strand.
ATGACCGACCAGCGCCGCGTCATCGCCCAGGTGATCGAGCAGGCGCTCGACCATCCCGATGTCGAGGAGCTCTATCGGCGCGCCAGCGCCATCGATCCGCGCATCTCGCTGTCGACCGTCTACCGGACCCTCAACCTGTTCGAGGAGGCCGGCCTCGTCACCAAGCACGATTTCAAGGACGGGCGGGCCCGCTTCGAGCTGATCCCCGATGCGCACCACGACCACCTGATCGACATCCGCTCGGGCAAGGTCATCGAGTTCCGCAACGAGGAGATCGAGGCGATCCAGGAAGTGATCGCCAAGCGCCTCGGCTACCGGCTGGTCGATCACCGGCTCGAACTCTACGCCGTGCCGCTCAAGACCGACGAGGCCGACCGATGATCCAGCGCAGCCTGTTCTTCATCTTCTGCTACCTGCCGTTCATGCTGGTGTTCGTGCCGCTGCAGTTCCTCATCACCCGGCTGGGTCTCGACTGGAACTTCATCCCGCGCTGGTTCCACTGGTTCGGCTGCAAGTTCCTGGGGATGCGCGTCAAGGTGATCGGCACGCCCTCGACCAGGCGGGCGACGCTGGTGGTTTCCAACCACATTTCCTGGACCGACATCATCGCCGTCGGCTCGAAGGCCGACGTCACCTTCGTCGCCAAGTCGGAAGTGAAGAAGTGGTTCTTCGTCAACTTCATGGCGACGCTGCAACGCACCCTCTATGTCGACCGCAAGAGGCGCTCGGATGCGCACCGCGCCAGCCGCGAGATGGGCCGGCGCATGGCCTCGGGCGGCGCCGTGCTGCTGTTCGCCGAAGGCCAGTCGGACCTGGGCACGCATGTGCTGCCCTTCCGCTCCGCGCTGATCGGGGCGGCGCAGCACGCCATGGAGGAGGCCGGCGCCGGCGAGGTGATGATCCAGCCGCTGACCATCGCCTACACCAGGCTGCAGGGTCTGTCGGTCGGCCGTACCGACCGCTCGTTCATCGCCTGGATCAAGTCCAAGAGCTTCCGCCAGAACCTCAAGGAGATCCTCACCGGCGGCACCCGCGAGGTGACGCTGGCCTTCGGCACGCCACGGGTGCTCGTCGCCGGCGCCGACCGCAAGCAGGTGGCCCGCGAGATGGAATCCGAGGTGCGCCGCATGCTGGTGGCGCTGAACCGCGGCACGCCGCTGCCTGTCGTGGCGGAGTAGCTCAGCGCCCGACGAGACAGAAGTGATTGCCCTCGGGGTCGGCCATGACGGTGTAGCCGTCGGCCTCGCGCACCGGGGTGGCCCCGAGCGACAGCAGCCGATCGCGCGCGGCAGCGGGGTCGTCCACTGCGACATCGAGGTGCAGGCGCCCCTGCGTCCGTCCGCGCGCGATTTCGTGGAAGCACAGCGTCGGTCCCGGCCCGTCGACCATCACCACCGGATCGGTGTCGGGCGTGAAGCCGAGCGCGGCGAGCCGCGCGATCTCGGCCTCGTCATAGGGACGCACGGCATAGCCGTCGAGCACCGCCGCCCAGAACCGCGCCAGCGGCGCCGCGCGAGCGCAGTCGAAGACGATCTGGTCGAGCCGTCCGCTCATCCGAGCGCCTGGTCGAAATCGGCAATGATCGCGGCCGCGTCCTCGATCCCGACCGAGACGCGGAACACCCCGTCTCCGGCCCAGTCGCGGTACTGTGCCGCGTCCGCTGCCGGAAAGCTCGAGCGCAGGATGTCATCGGTGGGGATGTAGAAGCAGAGCGACTTGGTCTTGCCCAGCGACACCGCCGTGCTGACGAGGCCCAGCCGGTCGGCCAGCCGGCGCGCCATGGCGGCGCTGTCCCCGTGCACCGAAAAGCTGATGAGGCCGGAGAAGTTGCGCATCTGCCGGCGGGCCAGGTCCGCCTGCGGATGGCTGGCCAGCCCCGGCCAGTTGACGCGGCGGACCTTCGCATGTCCCTCCAGCCACTCGGCGATGGCCCGCGCATTGGCTTCGTGCCGGGCCATGCGCAACTCCAGCGTCTCCATGCCCCTCAGGATCAGGTAGGCCGAGAACGGCGACAGCACCGCGCCGAGATGGATCAGGCTCTGCTTGCGCAGTTCCGCCATTGCCGCCGCCCGACCGATCACCGCGCCGCCCAGCGCGTCGCCGTGGCCGCACAGGTACTTGGTCAGCGAGTGGCAGACATAGTCGGCGCCGAGCGCGATGGGATTGGCGCCGACCGGGGTGGCGATGGTCGAATCGACCGAGAGCTCGGCCCCACCGGCATGCGCGATTGCCGCGATCGCCGCGATGTCGGTCAGCTTGAGGATGGGATTGGCCGGCGTCTCGACATGCACCAGCCGCGTATCGGGCCGCATCGCCGCCGCCACCGCTGCCGGGTCGGCGCTGTCGACGAAGCTCACCGCCACCCCCTGCCGCCTCAGCGCCTGGCCGGCATATTCGGCCACGCCGGCGTAGCAGACGTCGGAGAGCACGAGATGGTCGCCGCTCTGCAGTTTCAGCGCGAACAGCCCGGTCACCGCCGCCATGCCGCTGGCAAAGCTCACCGCCGCCTCGCCGCCCTCGAGCAGCGCCAGCCGCTTTTCCAGCAGCTCGAGCGTCGGGTTGCTCCAGCGGGTGTAGAAGTGGGGCGTGTCCGCCTTCAGGTCCTCGGCCGAGAACCCCACCGCGTCGGGGTGGGCATAGTAGGTGGTCGAGAGCACCGGCGCGGGACTCACCGGCGTCCCGACGGTGCGCGGGCCGTCGCCGCCGTGCAGCAACAGGGTCGAGAGTGTTTCGGTCATGGCATCCTCCGGGGCCGCGAAAGTGCCCGCTGCGGCGCCGCCTGGCAACGGGCCCGCCGCGGCCTTTTGCACTCGTGCCGACTTGGGTGTATTGAGCCCGCCCATGACCGACACGCCCGACACGCCCGAGACGCCGCTACCCGCGCCCGGCAAGAAGCTGTTCATCAAGACCTACGGGTGCCAGATGAACGTCTACGACAGCGACCGCATGGCGGACGCGCTGGCGCCGCACGGCTATCGGCCGGTCGCGGCGATGGAGGAGGCCGACCTGGTCGTCCTCAACACCTGCCATATCCGCGAGAAGGCGAGCGAAAAGGTGTTCTCCGAGCTCGGCCGGCTGCGCGAGCTGAGGGACGAGCGGCGCGAGCGTGGCGAGGACCTGATGATCGGCGTCGCCGGCTGCGTCGCCCAGGCCGAGGGCGACGAGATCGTCCGCCGGGCCCCCGCGGTCGACCTGGTGTTCGGGCCGCAGAGCTACCACCGCCTGCCCGAGCTGATCGGCCGGGTGCATAACGGCGCCAGGGTCGTCGACACCGAATTCCCCCCCGAGGACAAGTTCGAGCACCTGCCGGCGGCCAGCAGGGACGTGACGGTGGCGCGCGGCCTCACCGCCTTCCTCACCGTGCAGGAAGGCTGCGACAAGTTCTGTTCGTTCTGCGTCGTCCCCTACACCCGCGGCGCCGAAACCAGCCGGCCGGTGGCACAGGTGCTCGCCGAGGCGGAGAACCTCGCGGCCGCCGGCGTGCGCGAACTGACCCTGCTCGGCCAGAACGTCAATGCCTATCATGGGCTGGACGGCAGCGGCCGCAGCGTCGGGCTGGGCGAGCTGTGCCGCCGGCTGGCGGCGATCCCCGGCATCGCGCGCCTGCGCTACACCACCTCGCACCCGCTCGACATGACCGACGAGCTGATCTCGGCGCATCGCGAGCTCGATGCGCTGATGCCCTACCTGCACCTGCCGGTGCAGTCGGGTTCGGACGCGATCCTCAAGGCCATGAACCGCCGCCACACCCGCGGCCGCTACCTCGAGGTCATTTCCCGCATCAAGGCGGCACGGCCCGACATGGCGCTGTCGGGCGACTTCATCGTCGGCTTCCCCGGCGAGACCGAGGACGATTTTGCGCAGACGCTGTCGCTGGTGCGCGAGGTCGGCTACGCCTCGGCCTTCACCTTCAAGTACTCGGGTCGCCCCGGTACGCCCGCCGCTACCATGGAGGGCCAGGTTGCCGAAGCGGTCAAGATCGAGCGCCTCGCCCGGCTCAACGAACTCGTCACCGCCCAGACGCGGGCCTTCGGCGTGTCGCTGGTCGGCCGGGTGCTGCCGGTGCTGATCGAGAAACGCGGCCGCCAGCCCGGCCAGGTCGGCGGCCGCTCGCCCTATCTGCAGGCGGTACACATGCAGGGGCCGGAGCGGCTGATCGGCCAGATCGTGCCGGTCGAAATCGTCTCGGCCGGAAATAACTCGCTCGCTGGCAAGATTGTCACAGTCGCGGAACCGAATTCTGCTAGCGTACTTGAGTCTCGCGCCATGGCGGCCCGCCCGGAGGAGCCGCAGCAAGGAGCCACTGAGATTTGAGCAGGCATTTGCCCCCGTCTTCCGACCACGGCCCTTCGTCCCAGCTTGAACTCGCCTTCGAAGACAACAAGCTTGCCGCGCAGCTCTACGGCGACTTCGACCAGCATCTGGCCCTGATCGAACAGCGGCTCGGCGTGCAGGCGACGCCGCGCGGCAACCACGTGATGCTGAAGGGCGCCGCCAGCTCCGTCGATCAGGCGCGGCGCGTGCTCGAGTCGCTCTACGAGATGCTCGAGGAAGGCCAGCCGGTCGAGGTGGCCAATGTCGACAGCGTCATCCGCATGGTCGAAACCGAGGACAGCCAGCTCACCCTGCCCACGCTGGAAAAGAAGGGCAGGGTCCGCATGGCGCAGATCGCGACCCGCAAGGCCACCATCGTCGCCCGCACCCCGGCCCAGGATGCCTATATGCGCGCCATGGACCGTGCCGAGCTGATCTTCGGCATCGGCCCGGCCGGCACCGGCAAGACCTATCTCGCCGTGGCGCATGCCGCCACGCTGCTCGAGCGCGGCGACATCAACCGCATCGTGCTCAGCCGCCCCGCCGTCGAGGCGGGCGAGCGGCTCGGCTTCCTCCCTGGCGACATGAAGGACAAGGTCGACCCCTATCTGAGGCCGCTCTACGACGCGCTCTACGACATGATGCGGCCCGAGCATGTCGAACGCTGCATCACCTCGGGCATGATCGAGGTGGCGCCGCTCGCCTTCATGCGCGGCCGCACTCTCGCCAATGCCGTGGTCATCCTCGACGAGGCGCAGAACACCACGTCGATGCAGATGAAGATGTTCCTCACCCGTCTGGGCGAGAATTCCAAGATGATCGTCACCGGCGATCCCACCCAGGTCGACCTGCCGCGCGGCGAGAAGTCCGGCCTCGTCGAAGCAGTCAAGCTGCTCGACGGCATCGAGGGCGTGCATGTCTCGCGCTTCAACGACAAGGACGTGGTGCGCCATGCCCTGGTCGGCCGGATCGTGCGCGCCTACGAGGCCGACGCGGCCCGGCGGCTGGCGGAAAGCGACGCCAGGGGCGGATGAAACCACCGCTCGAAATTGCCCTCTCGGTCACCGCCGAAGGCTGGCCGGATGACCTCGAGGCCGTGGCCGAGGCCGCCATCCTCGAGGCGCTGAAGCAGTCCGGGGCCCGCGTCGCCGGCATCGCCGAGGTCTCGGTGGTGCTTTCCGACGATGCCGAGCAGCGCCAGCTCAACAAGCAGTGGCGCGGCATCGACAAGTCCACCAACGTGCTGAGCTTCCCGCAATTGGCGCCGTTCGCGCCCGTCGTCGGGCTGGTTGGCGATATCATCCTCGCCCGCGAGACCCTCGAGCGCGAGGCGGCCGAAATGGGCATCGCCTTCCAGGCGCACTTCACCCATCTCGTGGTGCACGGCTTCCTGCACCTGCTGGGCTACGACCATGTCGAGGACAGTGAGGCCGAGCGCATGGAAAGCCTCGAGACCCGGATCCTCGCGACCCTCGGCATTGCCGATCCCTATGCCGATGGCTAGATTGCACCCTCCGATGAATGGAACGGTCGCCTCCCGCGGCCATGACCGATGAACGATTCCGACAGCAGCGTCGCACCCGCCCCCAGGAAAGCTTCCTCCGGCCGCAGTCCCAGCGAGCCTCCTTCTAGTCCCGCCCCCGCGGCAGCGCGGGGGCCGAGCCTGTGGAGCCGTCTCAAGGGCCTGCTGGCCCTGCGCACCATGTCGCTGCGCGACGATCTGGAGGTGGCGCTCGAAAGCGAACAGAGCGGGGAGACGGCGGACTTCACCCAGTCCGAGCGCACCATCCTGAAGAATGTGCTCGAGCTGGGCGAGAAGCGCGTCGAGGACGTCATGGTGCCGCGTGCCGATATCGAGGCGGTGGAGGCGAGCGAGACGCTCGCCGTGCTGGTCAGCCGCTTCCGCCAGGTCGGCCATTCGCGCATGCCGGTCTATGCGGAGAACCTCGACAACATCACCGGCTTCGTCCACGTCAAGGATGCACTCAGGCGCATCACCGAGCCGGTGACCGATCCGGAGGCGCCGCAGCCGGTCAAGCTGGTCTCGACCCAGCTCCGCCAGAAGCTCGAGCGGCTCGACATCGTCCGCGAGGTGCTGTTCGTGCCGCCGCTGATGCCGGTGGGCGATCTGCTGCAGCAGATGCAGCTCAAGCGCGTCCACATGGCGGTGGTGATCGACGAGTATGGCGGCACCGACGGGCTCGTCACCATCGAGGACCTGCTCGAAGCGGTGGTCGGCGAGATCGAGGACGAGCACGACGACGACGTGGCGCTGGTCAGGAAGGTCAATTCCAATGTCTTCGTCGCCTCGGCCCGTGCCGAACTCGACGAGGTGCGCGAGGTGGTCGGCCCCGAGTTCGACCCCGGCAGCCACGCCGACGAGGTGGAGACGCTGGGTGGGCTGATCTTCGAACTGGCCGGCCGCGTGCCGATCAAGGGCGAGCACGTCACCGGCATCGCCGGGTTCGAGTTCGAAGTGCTGCAGGCCGACAGCCGGCAGGTCAAGCGCGTCAAGATCAAGCGCCTGAAGCAGCCCAAGCCCCGCCCGCCCAAGCCGCCCGCCGAGAAGGCCGTCAAGCCGGCCACACCGACCGGCGCCGATGCGCCCGCCGGAAAGTAGCCGTCGTGAGCGGGCCGGCAGCGTCGGCACGGGCCGGGTAGCGCCGTGCCCCGGCTGTTCGTCTACGGCACGCTGAAGCGCGGCGAGCGCAACCACGCCCGGCTGGCCGGGGCCCGCTACCTTGGTCCCGCGACCACCCGCGACGCCGCCTTCGCCATGGCCGAATACGCCTCGGTGAGCCGGCCGGGCCGCCTCGCGCCGGATGTGCGGACCGGCGGGAACTGCCGCGTCGCCGGCGAAATCTACGAGGTTGACGAGGAACGGCTCGCCGCGCTCGACCGCTTCGAGCGGGTCGGCATCGACTACCACCGCACGGTGATCGCGCTCGGCGACGGAACCGTCGCGCAGGCCTATCTCGGGGCCCCCGAGGGCCGGCGCCCGGCCAACCCGGCCGGCCGGTTCGTCAGTGTCGTCGATGGCGTGGCGAGCTGGAGCGAGCGCGAAGCATAGCGCGGTGGGCCGGCGGTTCGGCCGGGCTCGCTACTGCAGCGAGCGGGTGAGGTTGTATTCCCCGGAGCGGACGCGATCGGTCAGCGACGCGACCAGATCAGCCGTCGGACCCTCGCCATGGTGCTCCACCAGCGAGGTCAGTGCCGCGAACAGCGAAGCATGGGCGAGCGCCAGCGCGGAGATGCCGTCATCCTCGGCGCTGTTCCAGGCCTCGGCCACGTATTCGAGGGCGATCTGACGTTCTTCGCGCTCTTCGGAGGGCAGCATGTCGCTGCCGATCCCGAGACGATTCTTGCTGGGCTTCATGTCACTCGCGTAGCACGCCGGTGGCGCTCTGGCGCGCGAGTCGTCGCCAAAAGGTTAATGGCCGCGCGGCAATTGTCGCCACGCGCGGCGGCACCCTACTCGGCGAAGCGACTGTGAATGTCGCGGGCCGTCTTCTCCGCCTCGAGCAGCAGCCGCGTCATGGCCTCGTCGGCCGACACCGTGCAGGCCCGATAGAGCCGCGCATAGGCCCCGTAGCCGGCATTGAAGGCCCCGGCGAGCCGCTGGCGGCGATCGTCGTCGGGCTGGTCGAGCTCGATCAGGTCCGCCATCTGCTGGCGCCAGTCCGGTTCGCTCGACGGCCGGCACAGCGGCGCAAGGAAGTAGAGGCTGCCGAGGATTTCGGCGAGCCGCTCCATTTCGCCCTGGTACGGGGGGTCCACTGCCAGCGCCGGCACCGGAACCAGCAGCAGGCAGACGAGCAGGGCGCGGATCGGGCGGGCGGGTCGCATGCGGCAAATCCTTAGTGGAAAGGCCGCCGCCCCTCAACAGCGATCGAGGACCGCCCGGGCCTCGTCCAGCACGACGTCGAGGTCGGGCGTGGTCTCGAGCTCGGCAAGCGCGCCCGGCTGCACCCAGCGATAGGCGCTCGCCTCCTCGTTGAGCGCCACGCTGCCCGTATAGGCGCGGGTGGCAAAGACCTGCAGCACGAAGGGACCTGCCTCCGCGAAGCGCATCAGGCGCACCGGCCTGAGCCCGGAGACGCGCAGCCCCACCTCCTCGATCAGCTCGCGGGCCGCCGCCTGCGGCGCGGTCTCGCCCGGCTCCAGCCGGCCGCCGGGGAGGCTCCACCGGCCGAGCCAGGGCTGGCGGGCCCGCCGGATCAGCAGCACGCTGTCGCCGGCAAAGACCGCGACGCTGGCAGCGTTGGGGATGGCGCTCATGCCGCCGAGTTAGTGGGTTTGCCTCCCGCGGCGCAACCCCTTACCCTGTCCGCGCGCCGGCCGGTCCGGCGGGCCCGGGACGAGGACCACGAGATGTGCGGACGCTATGCGGCCACCCTGCCGCCCGAGATGATGGTCGAGCTGTTTCACCTGCTGAACACGATCGACGTGCCGCCGCGCTACAACATCACGCCCACCCAGCCGATCGCGGTGATCTGGGAGCAGCAGGGGCGCCGCACCATCCAGTTGGTGCGCTGGGGGTTCGTGCCGACCTGGGTCAAGGACCCGCGCGAGTTCACCCTGCTGATCAACGCCCGGGCCGAGACCATGGCGGAGAAGCCCTCGTTCCGCAACGCCGCCCGCAATGCCCGCTGCATCGTGCCGGCCTCCGGCTACTACGAGTGGATGAAGGGGCCGGACGGTAAGCGCCAGCCCTACTACATCACCATGCGCGACGACTCGCCGATGGTGTTCGCCGGGCTCTATTCGCAGTGGGCCGGCCCCGACGGGGAGGAGGTCGATACCGCCTGCATCGTCACGGTCGAGCCCAATCTCGAGATTTCCTCGGTCTACGACCGCATGCCGGCGATTCTCACCGGCGAGGCGATCGATCTGTGGCTGAACACCCGCGACGTCGATGCCGGGGCCGCCACCCAGCTTGCCCTGCCGCTGCCGGAGGGCTCGCTCAAGTACCATCCGGTCGGCAAGGCGATCGGTTCGGCGAAGGCCGAAGGGCCGGAGCTGATCCGCCCCATCGCCCAGTCGGAGGCCGCGGTGCAGCCCGCCGCCCCGCGGAAGCTCGCCTCCGGCGGCGGGCAGTTGGACCTGTTCTAGCGCAGCGTTAGGGCAGTCCGCCCAGCCCCAGGTTGAGCGACACGCCGCCGCCACCACCAATCGAAACCCCGAGCCCGCCGCCGCCGACTGAGACATCCGCGCCGATGCCGTCATCGAGATCGAGCCCGAGCCCGACCCCGCCGGGGCCGCCCAGTTCGACGTCGAGGCCACCCGAATCGACGCCGATCCGCACGCCGGCCGCCGCCGCTTCGGGCGTTACGGGCCTGCCGTCGGGTCCGACGATCCTGGGCGCGGCGCCGCGCCCGTCGACCGTCAGGGCGCCGTCGCGCGCCACGCTCGCCTGCTGCCCGGCCGCGATGACGACGCGGGCGTGGGTGATGCGGTCCTCGACCTGCACATGCCCGCGCAGCACCCTGACCTCCGAGCTCGTCTTGCCCGACCGCACCTCGAACCGCGTGCCCTTGACCACCGCGGCCAGATAGGGCGTCTGCACCGCGAGGTGCTCGATCCTGCGGGCCTCAGCCTCGACGGAAACGGTACCGAAATACTGCTGCACCACGGTGTAGCGGCGGCCGTCGCGATCATGGATCTGCACCTGCGTGTCCGGGCCCAGTTCCAGCCGCTCGCCCCCGCGCCTCAGTTCGATCCGCGCGTTGGCGAGGGTACGGAGCACCCGTGCATCGGCAACGATGTCGCCGCGCTCGAGCGGCTGCCAGCTGTCGCCGACCAGCTCGAGGGCCTTGCCCCGCAACTTGGTCACCAGCCACTCGTCCGCCAGCGCGCTGCCCGTTGCAGCGAGGCCGAGCAGCGCGGTCAGCGCCAGCGCCAGCGTCAGGCGTATGAGGATGCGGATAGGGGTCGAGACTTGGTTCAGCATGGGCCGGCCTCCTCGGTGTTCGACCCCTATGCCACACGACGGCCGATGGCGACCTTAACGATCTGCCGGTGGGCGCGGCAAAGCGCCAAGAACGTCAACGGGCCGTTGCCGAAGACAGTTAAGCCATGGTGTTTGCTGACAGAATTTCTTCGGTTCATCTGCGCTTCAGGAACCTTCGTCTAGTCTGTGCCCAACATCCGCACCGCCTGGAGGGCTCCGCCATGTTGAGAACACTTGCCGCCACCGCCGCCATCGCCCTGCTGGCCGCGGCACCGGCCGTCGCCGCCGACCGCGCCATCATCATCCTCGACGGGTCGGGCTCGATGTGGGCGCAGATCGACGGCAAGGCCCGCATCGAAATCGCCCGCGAGACCCTCGACCGCGTGCTCTCCGGCGTGCCGGCGGAACTGGAACTGGGCTTCATGAGCTATGGTCACCGCGAGAAGGGCGCCTGCGACGACATCGAGCTCCTGGTCGAGCCGGCGGCGGGAACCGGTGCCGCGATCAGCGAGGCGGCGCTCGCCATCAGCCCCAAGGGCAAGACGCCGATTTCGGCCGCGGTGCGCCAGGCGGCCGAGGATCTCAGGTACACCGAGGACAAGGCGACGGTGATCCTGATCACCGACGGGCTCGAGACCTGCGAGGCCGACCCCTGTGCCCTCGCCTCCGAACTGGAAGGCCAGGGCCTCGACTTCACCACCCATGTGGTCGGCTTCGGGCTGACCCGCGAGGAGGGAGAGCAGGTCGCCTGTCTCGCCGAGAACACCGGCGGCCAGTACATCGCGGCCGGCGACGAGGCCACCCTGACAGAAGCCCTGGCGACCACGGTCGCCGAGGTCGCCGCCCCCGCCGAACCCGCGCCCGAGCCGGAGCCCGCCGCACTCGCGTTCAACCTCGATCCCGAACTGGTGCTGGCCGAGGGCGGCAACGGCGAGATCGTCGAGTTCGACGTGACCTGGGAGCTGTTCCGCGCTGCAGATGGCGGAGCCGGCGAACACCTGTCGACCGACTACGGCATCGACTGGAAGGGTACGGTCGATCCCGGTGACTATGTGCTGCGCGCCAGCGTCGGCTACGCCCATGTCGAGCAGCCGGTGACGGTGACCGCCGACGCGCTGGCCGCGCCGTACTTCGTCATGAACGCCGGCGAGCTGATCATCCGGCCGCTGCCGGCCGATGGGGCGGAACCGGATGCCGCCGCCGCCGTCTACAGCCGTTTCCCGAACGGGGAGGACGATACCGGCTACGGCGAGACCCGCCGGTTCGTCCCTGCCGGCGATACCGAGGTCAAGGTGACGATCGGCGCCGGCGAGGCGCAGCTCACCGTGCCGGTCAAGGCCGGCGAACGGGTCAGCCGGGACGTCGTGCTCGGCATCGGCGTCGCCAGGGTGAACAGCTTCTTCATCGAGGGCATGAAGGTCGAGGACAACGAGCTGTTCGTCGAGGTCTTCGCGGCAAAAAAGGACATCCAGGGCAACCGCAAGTCGCTCGGCTACAGTTACGGGCCGGACCAGAGCTTCAGCCTGCCGCCGGGCGACTATGTGCTGGCGACCCGGCTGGGGGGCGCCGAGATGGAGACCCCGTTCACCGTCGTCTCCGGCGAAGCGGTCGAGGTCAATGCCCTGCTGGGCGCCGGCGTCGTCGCCGTCACCGCGCCGGGCAGCGATTTCGTCGAGATCTTCTCGGCCAAGAAGGACATCCAGGGCAACCGCCGGTCGATGGGCTATGGTTATGGCGGCGCCATCGAACTGGTGCTTCCGGCCGGCGACTATGTTGTGGTGGCGCGCCCCACCGACGGCACGGCCGATCGCGAGGCGGCCGGCACCGTGGTCGCCGGTGAGCGGCTCGAGCTCAGCGTCGAGTGAGCTTTCGTCCCCGGACGGCGCGCTCGCTGCGCGCCGCCTGCGCCGCAACGTAGACGTCGATCAGTTCGCAGGCCCGCCGCAGCAGGACCGTCCGGCCCTCGGCGCGGTGGGCCGAGACCTTGGTGGGAAGCGTCGCGCCGCTGCGCAGCTCCACCATGACCGCCTGCCAGTGCCCGGCGCAGCTGACGCGGATCGCATGCTCCCGATATGTGACGTCCACCCGAGACTCCCGAACCTGCATCGAGGTGGGCGGAGACTGCACCCGGCGCCCTGCCGGCCTCAATCTCCAGCGCTTCACTTCTTTGTCGCGGTGTGGAAACCGGGGAGGGGGCAAATTGCGGCAAATGTTCTCGATCTAGAGAAAATCGTCCCGCCTTGGTGTGAAGCTGTCGATCAGGCGGCCCGCCTCGAGGGCCTTCACCCCGTGCACGAGGCCCGACGGCACGATATAGGCACCGCCGGCGGCGATGGTTTCGGTGACGCCGTCGATGGTCACCTCGAACACGCCTGCCGCCACGTAGCTGGTCTGCCGGTGCGGATGCGCGTGCAGCGCGCCTATTCCGCCTTTCTCGAACGTGAACTCGACCAGCATCAGGTCCGGCAGGTCGAGAATCACCCGGCGGGTCGAGCCATCGAGGCGGGTCAGCTTGCCCTCGCCGGGCTGGGCAAAGTGCCGGACGGCGCTCATCCGATTGTCCTCACAGCTTGTAGGCGCGTTTGGCGAGACCGTAGGCGAGATCGCGCGCCACCTCATGCGCCTCGTCCTCGTCCAGCCGGTGCTCGCTGACCAGCCGGGCCAGGAACGCGCAATCGACGCGCCTCGCCACGTCGTGCCGCGCCGGGATCGAGGGAAATGCGCGCGTGTCGTCGTTGAAACCGACGGTGTTGTAGAAGCCAGCCGTCTCCGTCGCCATCTCGCGGAAGCGCCGCATGCCCTCGGGGCTGTCGTGGAACCACCAGGGCGGCCCGAGCCGGAGCGCCGGATAGACGCCGGCCAGCGGCGCCAGCTCGCGCGCGTAGCTGCTTTCGTCGAGGGTGAACAGGATGATGCTGAGCCCCGGCTCGGTGCCCACCGCGTCGAGCATCGGCTTCAGCGCCCCGACATAGTCCGTGCGGGTGGGAATATCGAAGCCCTTGTCGCGACCGAAGCGTGCCAGCATGGTCGCGGAGTGGTTGCGCCAGGAGCCGGGATGGATCTGCAGCACCAGGCCGTCCTCGATGCTCATGCGGGCCATCTCGGTCAGCATCTGGGCGCGGAACAGCGCCCTGTCGCGCGCATCGGCATGCCCGGATCGCACCCTGTCGAACAGCATGCCGGCCTCCTTGGGGAGGAGGTTCGCCGTTTCCGCGGTCGGATGGCCGTGGTCGGACGAGGTGGCGCCGAAGCTCCTGAAATAGGCGCGGCGCTTGCGGTGCGCCTCGAGGTAGCCCGACCAGTGCCCGGTATCCTCGCCGGTCAGCGCGCCGAGCTGGTCGAGATTGCTCGCGAACCCGGCGAAGTCGGGATCGACCACCGCATCCGGCCGGTAGGCCGGCACCACCCGCCCGCGCCATCCGCTGTCGCGGATCATCCGGTGCCAGCCCAGGTCGTCGGTCGCCGCATCGGTGGTCGAGATCACCTCGAGGTTGAAGCGCTCGAACAGCGCACGCGGCCGATAGTCGTCGCGCTCGAGCAGGGCGGCGATGTGGTCGTAGAGCCGGTCGGCATTGGCGGCCGTCAGCCGCTCCTCGATGCCGAACAGGGTGGCGAAGGTGTGGTCGAGCCACATCCGGGTCGGTGTGCCGCGGAACAGGTGGTAGTGCTGCGCGAACAGCCGCCAGATGGCGCGGCCATCGGCTTCGACCGGGCTGCCGTCGGCGGTCGGCACGCCCAGTTGCTCGAGCCGGATGCCCTGGCTGAACAGCATGCGGAACACGTAGTGGTCCGGCACGATCAGCAGCCGCGCCGGATCGGGGAAGCGCGCGTTCTCGGCATACCAGCGCGGCTCGGTATGGCCGTGCGGCGAGACCAGCGGCAGGTTGCGGACGCCGCCATAGAGGGCGCGGGCGAGGCCGCGTGCCCTCGGTTCTGCGTCGAACAGGCGATCGTCGTCCAGCAGCGCCATTGCATGTCCTCCCGAACCGATTGGTTACTTAGCGTCGCGTCCGATGTCAAAGCGTTGCTCATGGCTTTTGCGGCGCGGCCAATCGCGATATGGGCTGTTCGGTCAGCCATTTTCGGGAAGTGCACATGACGAGGCCGCTCATCGAGATCTGCGTCGAAGGCATTGATGGTCTGGTCGCCGCGCAGGAGGCGGGAGGCGACCGGGTGGAACTGTGCGCCAGCCTGCTCGAGGGCGGGCTCACCCCCAGCCTCGGCGTGATCCGCCAGGCGCTGGCGCTGGCGACCATTCCGGTTCACGTCATCGTCCGGCCGCGCGGCGGCGATTTCCTCTACTCGCCCCTCGAATTCGAGACCATGCGGGACGACGTGCGCGCCTGCCGAGACCTGGGCGTGGCCGGCGTGGTGTTCGGCTGCCTCACCGCCGACGGACGGATCGATACGGCCCGCATGCAGGCGCTGGTCGCCGATGCGGGCACGCTGGCGGTCACCTGCCATCGCGCCTTCGACATGACGCGCGACCCGGAGGAGGCGATCGAGGCACTGGTCGAGAGCGGGGTGCACCGGGTGCTGACCTCCGGGCAGCGCGACACCGCGCTCGAAGGGCTCGACATCCTCCGCCGCAGCGTCGCGGCGGCGCGCGGTCGTATCAGGATCATGGCCTGCGGCGGGCTCGAGCCGGGCAATGTCGCGCGCGTCCTCGCCGAAAGCGGTGCGGATGAACTGCACTTCGCTGCGCTCCGCACCGTCCCCAGCGCCATGGCCTTCCGCAATCCGCATGTCGGCATGGGCGGCACCGCCATCGAACGCGAGTTCGAGCTGACGCTGACCGACCCCGCGGCGGTGCGCGCGACGATCGCCGCGGCCCGCGCCGGCTACTCGGCGTAGAGTGCCGCCAGCGCCACAGCGGCGGCCTTCAGCCGCTGCCGCAGTTCGGGCGGCCCCAGTACCTCGATCTCGGGGCCGATGCGGATCATCTCGCGGCTCGCCCAGCCGATTTCCTCGATCGGAATCTCGAGTTCCGCCCAGCCCCGCGCGTCGGGCGCAAGACTGGCGGTCTCGACGGCGGATTTCACCGTCTCGCTGATCGCCTTCAGCCGTCGCCGCCCCAGTTCGGAGGCCCTCACCCGCGCGGTGCCGACATAGATGTCGCGCTCGAACTGTGCCGTCGCCTCCAGCCAGTGCGCCGGCAGGTCGAAATCGCGCGGCCGCTCGAAGCGCTCGCCGGTCGGGGTCAGCCCCTGGATCTGCGAGAGCCGGAAGGTCCTCAACTGCCCGTCGCGGCGGGCGACCACGTACCAGACGCCTCCCTTGAGCACGAGGCCGAGCGGCTCGATCAGCCGTTCGGCGACCTCCTTCCAGCTTTCGTAGCGGATGCGGATGCGCGTTTCGGCCCATACCGCCTCGGCGACCAGCCGCAGGAATTCCGGCCTGTAGCCGGGCTGAAACCAGCCGCGCGGATCGAGATGGAAGCGCGAGCTCATCCGCCGGGCCTCCGCCTGCCAGTCGGCCGGCAGCGCCGCGAGCAGCTTGAGTTCGGCCTGCGCCACCTCCTCGCCGAGCCCGAGCTCGCCCGCCGGCCCGGGCAGGCCGGCGAGGAACAGGGCTCGCGCCTCGGGGGCGGTCAGCCCGTTGAGTCGCGTCTTCCAACCATCGAGCAGGGCGAAGCCGCCATTGCGGCCGGTTTCGGCATAGGCTGGCGCGCATGAAGTCCACCCTAGTCCAGTTAGCCTGACACAGGCTGTCAGGGTTACCCGGTTAAGCTGTGCGGCGAAAGCGGCATGGAGACGGGACGATGACCTATCAGTGGCACGAGATCGACATCGAGACGCCGGTCGTCGAATTGCGACGCTACCGGCTGCGGCCGGGCCGTCGCGACACGCTGATCGGGATGTTCGAGGAGCACTTCATCGAGCCGCAGGAGGCGGCCGGGTCTCGCATCCTCGGGACCTTCCGCGTCGACGGGGACCCCGACGGCTTCGTCTGGCTGCGCGGCTTCACCCACCACGCCGCCCGCCCCCGGGCGCTCGCGTCCTTCTATGGCGGCCCGGTCTGGCAGGCCCGCCGCGATGCCGCCAACGCCACCATGGTCGACAGTGACGACGTGCATCTGCTGCGTGCCATCAGTCCGGGCACCGGGTTGCCGGCGCTGCGGCTGCCGCGGCGCGACGAGCGCCTGCCGGCGCTGCGTCACACGCTCGTCGTCTCACACCTGCGCTACCCCGAATGGCTGGGCAGCTATCACCTGTGGCTGCGCCTCTTTCTACGCAAGCTGGGCGCTGATCCGATGGCGAGCTTTGCCACGCTCATGGCCGAGAACAACTATCCGGCCCTGCCGGTCTGGCGTGATCGACCGGTGCATGTCGCGCTCATCCGGTCCGCCGCGCCGCTGCCGCCATTGCCGCCCGAACTGGGCAACCTGCTGCGCGCCGCACCGGAGATCGTGACGCTGACGCCGACGGCGCGTTCACGGCTGCGCTGAAGGTTCAGGCGGTCTGCCGGTCGAACTGCCCGTGCTTCATGAACCGCCACAGGTAGCCGTCGAGCACCGCGTCCATCGCGGTCGGCGCAACCCCGAAGGCAGAGAGCGTGCGACCGTCCTGCCGTGCCGCCTCGGAGACGACATTGTCGACCTGCAGCAGATCCACCTGATCGGCCGTGAGCAGCGGCGCCCAGGGCAGGAAAGCGAAGGGCAGCGCCATCAGCTTGCCGATCGCGGCCGGCAGCGGCAGCAGCGGATTGCCGCGCCCGGTCTTGTCGAGCACCCGCTGCACCAGGTCGCGATGCGTCGCGACTTCCGGCCCGCCCAGTTCGTAGGCCCGCCCGCCCTTCACCCGGCCCTCGGCCGCGGCCACGATCGCCTCGGCGACGTCCCCCACATAGATCGGCTGGAAGCGGGTCTTGCCGCCGAGCAGCGGCAGCACCGGGAACAGCCTCGCGAGGCTGCCATAGCGATTGAAGAAGCCGTCGCCCTGGCCGAAGATGATCGAGGGCCTGACGATCACCGCCTCGGGAAAGGCGGCCAGCACCTCCGCTTCGCCCAGCGCCTTGGAGCGGGCATAGCCCGAGGCGCTTTGCGCGTCGGCGCCCAGCGCCGACATGTGCACCAGCGCGTGCGCGCCCGCCGCCTTCGCCGCCTGCGCGATATGGCGCGCGCCCATGGTGTTGACGGCCCGGAAGCGCTGCCGGCCGGCCTCGTAGCCGATGGCGACGAGGTTGATAACGATGCCGGCACCCCTGACCGCGCGCTCGACCGAGGCGGCGTTGCGCACATTGGCCTGGACCGGCATCACCTGGCCGACGGCGCCGAGCGGCCGCAGGTGTCCGGCCAGGTCCGGCCGGCGCACCGCGACGCGGACGCGATAGCCGCGCCGCGCCAGCGCCTGCACCACCTGCGTGCCGACAAACCCCGAGCCGCCGAAGATGGTGACGAGGGTTTTGGACGGATCCATGGCTCGGGCGCTCCGGCTGGCGATGACTGAATGGGGGCGCTTGTACCGCGCTCCTCCGGAGCTGTCGAGAGTCGCACCGCCGCAGCCGGCGCCGTGCGCACCGGCACACCGAAACCCGATTGACAGCCTCCGCGCCATCCCCTAGGTGAACGGCGCCCATCGGTTTGCCCTGGTGGCGGAATTGGTAGACGCGCACGGTTCAGGTCCGTGTGTTTAACGACGTGGAGGTTCGAGTCCTCTCCAGGGCACCATCGATTTCCGTTCGCACGGAAATCCTAAGGGTTCAGGCCTTCCAGGGTGTTTGACGAGAGGAGTGTGTTACAGAGGTGTGTAACAATGCTCTTGAGTCTCGCCTTTCCGGTGCGCAGACCCGGCTCTTTCATCCCCCAATTCGTGCAGCGCATCTCGGCTGACCTCAAGGCAGCATGGTCGGCTTTCGTCTTGAAATTCCTGTCGTGCTCGACTTCAGCCGGCCGGGAAAGCTGACCGACAACGCCTTCATCGAGAGCTTCAACGGCGAATTTCGGGCCGAGTGCCTGACGCTCGCGATGCGGCGGCCGAGTGTATCGTAGGTGTTGGACCAGAGGTTGCCCATCGGCCCGCAGAGCAGATCGAGCTCTGACAGTTGGCGCGAATCCAAGGGTCGGTTTCGCGCCCAGAAGCAGACACACGTGGCGACGCCAAGGTACGGCTAGCTGTAGTGTTCGCGGCGTAGCCCGTTCTTTTCCATCCTGTAGCGCAGGGTGTCGCGGGAGATACCAAGAGCGCGGGCGGCGAGGGTGACGTTGCCGCTTGTCTGGCGCAGGGCGCCGATGATCATCGCGCGTTCTGAATCCGCGAGTTTAGACTCCTTGACCTCAATTGGGGCCGCACCGGCCGGCACAAGTGCTGGAACATCGCGCAAGTGGAGGTCGGCGACGTCGATCTGGTCGCGCGCGCACATCAGGCTCGCCTGCTCGACCACGTTGCGCAGCTCTCGGATATTGCCGGGCCAGGAGTGCTGCAGCAAAGCGTGCCGGGCCGCGGGAGTAAACTCCAGCCGCGAGCGACCGTATCGCCGTTCGAATTCGGTGACGAAGGTCTGGGCAATCGCCAGGATATCGTCACCGCGCTGTCGGAGCGGCGGCACCTCGGCAGTAATGGTATTGAGCCGGTAGAGCAAATCGCTGCGGAACTCGCCCTGTCG
>NZ_JAYRYM010000034.1:0-24024 GCF_041917035.1 Devosia sp.
CACCCGTGTCCGGATCGAGGGCGAGGATGGTGTTGCCCTCGGGCGAGGAGACGCCGACGAGGCGGCCATCGGCCGAGACGGCGACCGAGCCGATATAGTTGCGCAGGGCGGCAAGGGGCGCCGCGGGGAGCTCGATCAGCCGGATGTCGCCGTCGCGGGTGGCGTAGCCGACCAGTTGCGGGCGATCGACGGCGGAACCGCGGAACTGGCAGCCGAACCAGACGCGATGGCGATGATCGACCGCGAGGTGCCGAATCGACAGCTGGTGCAGGCCGGCATCGAGCCGCAGCTGGCCGACGAGATCGCCGCCGCGGCGGTCGATGAAGGCGAGCGAGGGATCCATGCTGGCGAGGTTGAGCTCGGCGCGGCCATAGTCCGGATGGGTCTCGATGCCGCCATTGGCGACGACCAACGTCTCGCCGTCGGGCATCAGCAGCATTTCGTGCGGGCCGGTGCCGAACGTGTCAAACTCGCCGATGCGGCCGTAGCCGCCCGCGACATCGTAGACACCGATGACGCCGCGCGCCGCGTCGAAGTCGTTCTCGGTGGCGTAGAGGAGCCGGCCATCGGGCGAGAAGACGCCGTGGCCGAAGAAGTGCCTTCCGGCGCTGCTGGCGAGCGTCCGCGGTGGCACGACACCCTGCGGATCGAACACCAGCGCGAAGGTGCCCGGCTGGCGGGCGAACACCACGGCCAGCCCGGTGGCCGGCGAAACGGCGATGTCGTGGCCGCGATCGGGCAGCTCGACGCTGGCGATCAGCGCGCCCCGCTCGCTGACCAGCGCCGCGGCATAGCCGCCGGCGCGCGTCTGGATGGCGGAGGCGAAGACCAGCTCCGACCGCTCGAGCGCTTCGGCCCGCTGCGGCAGCAGCGAGGCGGCGAAGCCCGCCCCTGCGGCCCTGAGGAAGGCGCGGCGGTGCCACATCGATCAGTCTCCATCCAGAGAGGAGAAGCCGACCGAAAGCCCGAGCGCCGCCGCGAGGTTCTCCCCGAGCAGCGTGTCGAGCGAGCGGCTGACGATCACCAGATAGTCGAGCGCCCGCTTCTGGCGCGGATCGGCAAGCGCCGCCTCGACCGGATCGATGACGAGCGCGGCGGTGCGGGCGGCATTGGAGAACTCGAAGCCGGCGCCGTTGCCGACCCAGAGGTTCTCGGCGGCCGTCGCCTCGGCGAGACGGGAGCGCTGCAGCAACTCGGCGAGGCCGGCAAAGTTCGCGGCGATCGAGGGAACGGTCATGGCTGAGCGCCAGAACAGCGCCGATTTCGGCCGCGACGCCTCGCCGTCGCGCCCGAGGAAGGGGAGCAGCCGCTGGTCGCGGATCAGTTCGACCCCGTGCGCGAGGAGCCCGGTCAGTTCCTCGGCCACCTCGCGGAAGCTGCGATACTCGGGATCGGACTCCGATGGCGCCAGCAGGCGCTGCGCGATGCCGGCGGGATCGGCCCATTCGGCCGCCATGGCCGCCGCGGTCCCCTGCTGCAGGGTGGCGATGGCGAGCGCGTAGCGGCAGCGGTACGCGTCACCGGTCGCAAGAGCCTCCGCGCCGTTGCCGAAGAGGATCAGCTCGAGTGCCACAAGACCCTGCATCGCCACGCTTTTCCCAGCGAGAGTGGAAGCGTCGGCGGCGCTCTCGTCCTGCTCGACGAGCGCCGCCTGCACCTGCCTGAGCGCGATGCCCTTGCGATCGGGCCAGAACAGGATGGCCTCGGCACGATTGTTCTCGAGGAGCGGTCCGAGGCGATAGAGCTCGATGCGCGACCAGGCGATGACGGCGGCCCGGAAGGCCTCGCGAGCAGCGAGAAGGGCCGCGTCAGACGGTGCCGCGCAGGCCGCGCCGATCGCCGCCGCGAGCCCGGTCGTGGCTTCGGCATAGGCGGAAAAGCCGGGCCGGATCACCTCGCCGATGGCGAGCGAGATGACCTGTTCGGCGGTCGGCCGGGCGGTGGCGGCGGCGGCGCCCCCTGCACCGTGCTGCGTCTGGTCCCCCTCGCCCGCTGCGCAGGGGAGGATCAGGGCGGCGAGCACCGCAGCGAGGGCAAGCAGCGACCGGCGCATCAGAGCGAACCGAGGAAGGCGAGGAGATCCTCGCGCTCCGATCGGCTCATCGCGGCATAGCCGTCGCGCGCCGCCTGGGCCTCGCCGCCGTGCCAGAGGATGGCCTCCTCAAGATTGCGGGCCCGGCCATCGTGGAGGAACTGGGTGTGGCCGGAGACGGTCTCGGTCAATCCGATGCCCCAGAGCGGCGCGGTGCGCCACTCGTAGCCGTCGGCCAGCGCCTCCGGGCGATGGTCGGCGAGCCCCTCGCCCATGTCGTGCAGGAGGAGGTCCGAATAGGGCCAGATCAGCTGGAAGCGGTGCGCCTCGAGCTCGGCGTCGCGCGAGGTGACGAACTTGGGGGCGTGGCAGGCGACGCAGCCGAGCGTGTAGAACGATTGCTTGCCGGCCAGCACGGCCGGCTCGCCGACCCCGCGCCGCTGCGGCACGCCCAGGTTCTGCGAATAGAAGGTGACGAGGTCGAGCACCGGATCGGGCGCCTCGGAAGCGCCGAGGCGCGCCTGCTCGCCGGTGGGTGCGGCAAGGCACGCCGCCTGGGCCGCGGTGCAATCGCCATGCGGCTGCATGACCAGCGGCGTCGCGATGCCGATATCGCCGGCAAAGGCATCGGCCGACTGCGCCCGGACGGTCGCGGCGCCGGCCTTCCAGCCGAAGCGCCCGAGTTCGACTGTGCCGGTGACCGGATCGACGGCACGGTTGGGCCGGCCCGAGATGCCGTCCCCATCGGCATCGTCCGGATCGGCGCGGGCGAGGATGTCCTCGGCCGGCACCTGCTCGATCAGACCCAGACCGATCATCTGCGGCGCGACGCGCGGCGACAGCATGACGTCCGCCGCCATCGACCCGTAGCCGAGATCGGCGACGTCATAGGCCGGCCGGCGCAGCGTCACCACCGTGCCGTCGCCCAGCGTCACCGGCTCGTCGGTGTAGGAGACGACCATCCGCCCCTCGGCAGCGAGGCCCTGGACGGCGAAGTTCTGCAGCTGGCCGCCATAGGTGGGCTCGGGGATGACCTTGGCGGAGAGATCGGCGAGCGCCGCCTTCTCGGCCGCGCTGCGGGCCGGCACCGACAGGCGGAGGAACATCGAGACGGCATCCTCCCCCTCGGCCGGGACGTGCCCACGCCCGTCCTTGAGGTGGCAGTTCTGGCAGCCGCGCGCGTTGAACAGCGGACCGAGGCCGTCGGAGGCCTCGGTCGAGGCGGGCGAGGAGACCCAGAGCTTGCGAAAAAGCGCGTTGCCGAGCTTGAAGCGCTCTTCGTCGGCAAAGCCGAGATTAGCCGACGAGAACGAGAAGATGTCCTGGTTGACCCGCTTCCGGACGGTGGCGGCACCACCCGGCAGTTGCTCGAAGTTCTCGGGTCGGGCGAAATCGCCGGTCGGCGCGGTGACCGCGAGGACCCGCTTCAGATCGGCCGGGGTGAGGTCGGTGCGGGTCCCGCCGTCACTGGCGACGGCGAGACCCGCGACAAGAGTTATGACCAGGAACGCCGTCAAGCGCATGTGCATGTCAGGCACTCTAGCACTCCCGGTCACAAGCCGGGAGAAGAAGCAGCGTCGCGGACTTTGTCTACCCCGCGACGCCAGGAAAGTGTGGGAAAACCGCGCGTTACTGAAACACTGCGTCCGGATTGCCCAGGCTGTCGGAGTCCTCGATGGCAACCGCGTCGCCCAGTTCGAGCAGCGCCACCGCCCGCTCTATGCCACGCGTCTGGGCGATCAGCCCGTCGATCGCCGCCTGCACCACGGCATTGCCCTCGACATTGCCCTCGGCGATCATCTGGTCGTATTTCTCCACCGTCTCGCCGCGCGCCGCCATCGTCTGCATCCTGGCGACGGTATCGGCGAGGAGCGCTCGAATCTCGGCATCGAGCCCCGCATCACGCGCCGCGATCAGGTCCGAGAGCGAGGTCCCCTCGACGACCGCGCCGTCGACCCGGGTGTAGCGGCCCAGATAGACGTTCTGGACGCCGATCGCATCGAACAGGTGCGAGTTGTAGGTATTGTCGGAAAAGCAGTCGTGCTCCTCTTCCGGATCGTGCAGCAGGAGCCCGAGCTTCATGCGCTCGCCGGCCAGCTCGCCATAGGAAAGCGAGCCCATGCCAGTGAGGATGGTGGCGAGACCGGTCTCGGCGAGCGCCGCGCGGGCCGCCCCACCCGGCTGCCAGTTGCCGACCATCTCCTCCAGATCGGCGACCAGGAGGTCCGTCGCGGCATCGAGATACTGGGCCCGCCGCGCCGCATTGGCCTCGGTCGTGTAGTCGGTGAACGGCCGGTTGCCGGCGCCCGGCCCGACGCCGTTGAGATCCTGCCCCCAGAGCAGGAACTCGATGGCATGGTAGCCGGTCGCCACATTGGCCTCGATGCCGCCCGCCTCCTGCAGGGTGTCCTTGAGGAAGGCCGGAGAGATGGTCGTGGCGTCGACCTCCGAGCCGTCGATGGTCAGGGTCGGATTGGCGATGACATTGGCGGTGTAGAGGCCGTTCTCGTCGCTTTCGGCGCCGTAGGAGGCATCGACATAGTCGATCAGGCCCTCGTCGAGCGGCCAGGCATTTACCCTGCCCTCCCACGCATCGACGACGGCATTGCCGAAGCGGAAGGCCTCGGTCTGCTGGTAGGCGGGGCGGGCAGCGACCCATGCGGCGCGGGCCGCTGCCAGCGTCGCTTCGGAGGGCGCGGCGATCAGCGCATCGGTCGCCGCATCGAGCGATCGCGCGGTGGCGAGTGCATCCTCGTAGCCGGCCAGCGCGATATCGGCATAGGTCGCGAGGATCGCCTCGGACGAGGGCTCGGTCGCGTGCGCCGGGGCGGCGACGAGGGCCAGGGTGAGAACCAAGGGGCTGATCGACTTCATGGGGCGCCTCCACAGGGATCGGTAGGGCGGCCTAGCAAAGTGGAGAGGGACCATCAAGAAATAACCGCCAAGACTGGAACGGCTCTAAACTGCGGCAACCGGACAGCATTTCGGCATCTCGACTCGCCCGCGCAAAACGGGCACTGTCACAATTGTCACAATTGACCCCGAGGGAGCCGCGGGCCCGCATCACTCACACGTCGCCTCAGTTCCGCGCCGCCGGCCGGAAGACCGGCCGGGCCGGCCCTATTGGGCTGTCACGCGGCTGTCACATGGCGCAAATAGGTGAGACGCGGCTTAAGGGGCTCCTCCCGAGTCAATTGCAGAAGCCATATACAGGGAGACGCACAATGAATCTGAAGAACGCGTTTGCCGCCTCGGTTTCGGTCACGGCGCTCGTCGCCTCGACCCTCTCCGTCTCGGCGCAGACCGACCTGAACGCGCTGTACGAAGCCGCCAAGGCCGAAGGTCAGCTGACCACCATCGCATTGCCGCACGACTGGTGCGGCTACGGCGCCGTGATCGAGGCCTTCAAGGCCAAGTACCCCGGCATCACCATCAACGAACTGAACCCCGACGCCGGCTCGGCCGACGAAATCGAGGCGATCAAGGCCAACAAGGGCAATACCGGCCCGCAGGCTCCCGACGTGATCGACGTCGGCCTCAGCTTCGGCCCGTCGTCCAAGGCCGAAGGCCTGATCCAGCCGTACAAGGTCTCGACCTGGGACTCGATCCCGGACTCCGCCAAGGACGCCGAGGGCTACTGGTACGGCGACTATTACGGCGTGCTGTCGTTCCTCGTGAACACCGACCTCGTCCCCAACCCGCCCACCAGCTTCGCCGATCTCAAGAAGCCGGAATACGCCAATGCGTTCGCGCTCGCCGGTGATCCGCGCGCCGCCAACCAGGCGATCTCGGGCGTCCACGCCGCGGGCCTCGCCACCGGCGCCACCGCCGGTGCCGAAGCCGGCAAGGCGGGTCTCGCCTTCTTCGCCGAACTCAACAAGGCCGGCAACTTCGTGCCGGTGATCGGCAAGGCCGCCTCGGTGGCTCAGGGCACCACCCCGATCGTCGCCGCCTGGGACTACAATGCGCTCGCCTGGAAGGACGGCTTCGCCGGCAATCCGGCCGCGCAGGTGATCGTGCCGAGCGACGCCGTCGTCGCCGGTGTCTATATCCAGGCGATCTCCGCCTATGCCCCGCATCCCAATGCGGCCAAGCTCTGGATGGAATACCTCTACTCGGACGAAGGCCAGCTCGGCTGGCTCGCCGGCTACTGCCACCCGATCCGCTTCAACGACATGGCGGCCCGTGGCGTGATCCCGCAGGATCTGCTCGACAAGCTGCCGCCGGCCGAAGCCTACGCCAAGGCCGTGTTCCCGACGCTCGACGAGCAGGCCGCCGCCAAGACCGAGATCACCGCCAACTGGGACGCCGTCGTCGGCGCCAACGTCCAGTAACATGGCTGAGGTCAGCCTCGCCGCTGACAAGGCAACCGGCCCGGGCTCTCCCGGGCCGGTTGTTTCGCGATGGCGATCGCAGCACCTGGGCGCCTGGCTCGGCGTGCTGCCCTTCATCGCCTTCGCGCTGCTGTTCCTGATCATCCCGACGCTGTTCCTGATCGGCACCGCCTTTGTCGACCGGGAGGGCAATTTCACCCTGCAGAACCTGATCGACCTCGGCACCGACCAGGTGATGAGCGCCTTCTCGATCTCGATCCGCGTCTCCGCCGCCTCGGCCTTCTTCGGCGCCGCCATCGGGCTCGCCATCGCCCTGGCGGTGATCCGCGGCCGGCTGCCCAATGCCATCCGCTCGACGGTGATGACCTTTTCGGGCGTCGCCTCGAACTTTGCCGGCCTGCCGCTGGCCTTCGCCTTCATCGCCACGCTCGGCCGGCTCGGGCTCGTGACGGTGATCTTGAGGACCGTGTTCGGCTTCGACATCTACAAGTCGGGCTTCAACCTGCTGAGCTTCACCGGCCTGACGCTCACCTACCTCTACTTCCAGATTCCGCTGATGGTGCTGATCATCGCGCCGGCCATCGACGGGCTGAAGCGCGAGTGGAGCGAGGCGGCCCAGACCCTGGGCGCCAGCCGCCTGCAGTTCTGGCTGCATATCGGCTTCCCGGTCTTGTGGCCGAACCTGCTCGGCACGCTGTCGCTGCTGTTCGCCAACGCCTTCGGCGCCATCGCCACCGCCTATGCGCTGACCGGCTCCTCGCTCAACATCGTCCCCATCCTGCTCTATGCGCAGATCCGCGGCGACGTGCTGCACAATCCCGGCCTCGGGGCGGCGCTGGCGCTGGGCATGATCGCCATCACCGCGCTCGCCAACGTCATCTACATCGTGGTGCGGGTGCGGGCCGAGAGGTGGCTGAAGTGAAGTCGCGCCGCCTCTGGTCATGGATCGTCTTCGGGCTGGGCGCCGCCTATTTCCTGCTGCCGCTGCTCGCGACCTTCATCTTCTCGATGCAGATGCGGCGCGGCCAGCTGACCTTCGACGCCTACATGTCGGTGTTCGCCGACAACCGCTTCCAGGCGACCTTCAGCTACTCGCTGCTCTGTGCGGTGTTCGCCATCATCATCGGCGTGGTGATCGTGGTGCCGGCGGCCTATTTCGTGCGCCTCAGGCTGCAATGGCTCCGGCCGGTGATGGAGTTCATCACGCTGCTGCCGCTGATCGTACCGCCGATCATCCTGGTGTTCGGCCACATCAAGCTGTTCAACTCGTCCTCGATCCTGCCGCTGACCAACTCGACCTTCGGCACCGACCTGCTGCTCACCTGCGGCTATGTCACGCTCGCCCTGCCCTACATGTACCGGGCGATCGACACGGGGCTGAGGACCATCGACGTGCAGACGCTGACCGAGGCGGCGACCAGCCTCGGCTCGGGTCCGATCCGCATCATGGCGCAGGTGATCTTTCCCAACATCTTCGTCGCCGTGCTGTCCGGGGCCTTCCTGACCTTCGCCATCGTCATCGGCGAATTCGTGCTGGCGAGCCTGCTCAACCGGCCGGCCTTCGGCGTCTACATGCAGAATATCGGCGCCAACCGGGCCTATGAGCCCTCGGCACTGGCGATCATCTCGTTCGCGCTGACCTGGGGTGCCATGGGCGTCATCCAGCTGCTCGACCGCTTCGCCCCCAAGCAGGCCCGAAAAGACTAGACGGAGGACTGGACCATGGCCGAGGAATTCCTCCGCATCGACAGGCTGGTGAAGGCATTCGGGCCGACCCAGGTGGTCAAGGGCGTGAACCTGAGCTTCAACCGGGGCGAGTTCGTCACCCTGCTCGGCCCCTCGGGCTGCGGCAAGACCACGATCCTGAGGATGATCGCCGGCTTCGAGCTGCCGACCTCGGGGCAGATCCTGGTCGAGGGCAAGGACATCACCGGCGTGGCGCCGAACCAGCGCAATATCGGCATGGTGTTCCAGGCCTACGCGCTGTTCCCCAACATGAACGTCGCCGGCAATATCGGCTTCGGGCTGAGGATCAAGGGCGTGAGCGCGGCCGAGCGCGAGGCGCGCGTCGAGGAGATGCTGAAGCTGATCGGGCTCTCGGGCTACGGCAAGCGCTATCCGTTCGAACTGTCGGGCGGCCAGCAGCAGCGGGTCGCGCTGGCCCGGGCGCTGGCCCCCTCGCCCCGCATGCTGCTGCTCGACGAGCCGCTCTCGGCGCTCGACGCCAAGATCCGCGTGTCGCTGCGCGACCAGATCCGCGAAATCCAGCGCGAACTGGGGATCACCACGGTGTTCGTCACCCACGACCAGGAAGAGGCGCTGTCGATCTCGGACCGCATCGTGGTGCTCAATGCCGGCAATGTCGAACAGTTCGACGAGCCGTTCGCCATCTACAACCGGCCCACCACCAAGTTCGTCGCGACCTTCGTGGGCACGCTCAACACGCTCTCCGCCACGGTGGCCGATGCGGCGCGCAAGAGCGTGACGATCGGCGGCACGGATGTCACCATCCCGGCACTGCCCGCGACGGCGCGAAACGGCGAGGCCATCTCGCTGACCATGCGCCCCGAGGCCGTGGCGCTGAGCGCCGACCGCGACATCGTGCTCGAGGGCACCGTGCATGAGGTCAGCTTTCTCGGCTCGGTGATCCGCCTCAAGGTCGACCTGGGCGGCAATGCGCTGGAACTCGACACGTTCAACGACCAGCGCACCCCGCCGCCGGTGCACGGCGCGCGGGTCAAGGTGGGAATAGCGGCGAGCGACGTGCTGGTGCTGGGGGAGTAGAGGGTGAGTGGTGAATGGTGAGTGGTGAATGGTGAATGGTGGTGCCAGACACCGAAATCGGTGCCAGAACGCATTCACTACTCACCATTCACCATTCACCACTCACCATTCACCACTCAGCGCGCCTGAGGCTCCGCCATGAACATCCTCTTGATCACCGCCGACCAGTGGCGCGGCGACTGTGCCGGCTATGCCGGACATGGGCTGGCGAGGACTCCGCACCTCGACGGGCTCGCCGCCGACGGGGTGGCGTTCCTCAACCACTATGCGCAGGCGGCCCCCTGCTCGCCGGCGCGGGCCGGGCTCTATACCGGGCTCTACCAGATGAACAACCGGGTCTGCCGCAACGGCAGCCCGCTCGCCGACCGCTTCGACAACATCGCCCGGGCCGCCCGGCGCGCGGGGTACGATCCGACGCTGTTCGGCTACACCGACGTGTCGCCCGACCCCACCGGCAAGGCCCCGGACGACCCGGACAACTTCACCTATGAGGGTGTGCTGCCCGGCTTCACCGCGCGGGTGAAGCTGCCCGAGCACGAAAAGCCCTGGCTCAGCTGGCTGCGCCACCAGGGGCTGGAACTGATCGACCACGATCATGCCCACCTGCCGCCGGGGGTGCCGCCGGGAACGGTCAGCGCCGCGCCTGCGGCTTATGCGGCCGACCAGACGCAGACCGCGTTCCTCACCGGCGAGTGCATCCGCTGGCTCGGCGAGCAGGATGGCGACCGCCCCTGGTTCGCGCACCTGTCCTACCTGAGGCCGCACCCGCCCTTCATCGTGCCGGCCCCCTACAACACGCTGATCTCGCCCGACGAGGTGGGCGGCTTCGTGCGGGCCGCCTCGCCCGAGGCGGAGGCGGCGGGACATCCGCTGCTCGATTTCGCGCTGCGCTTCACCGGCAAGGGCCACTTCATCGCCGGCGCCGAGGGCCTCGTGCGCGACTTCACCGAGGCCGAATTCCGTCAGATCAAGGCGACCTATCTCGGCATGATCGCCGAGGTCGATGCCCAGATGGGCCGGCTGTTCGACGCCATCAAGGCGCGCGGCGCGTGGGACGAGACGCTGATCGTCTTCACCTCCGACCACGCCGAACTCATGGGCGACCACTACCTACTCGGCAAGGGCGGCTATTTCGACGGCAGCCAGCACATCCCGCTGATCATCCGCGATCCGCGCCACACCGCGCGAGGCCGCCGGGTCGACGCCTTCACCGAGGCCATCGACATCTTCCCGACGCTGCTCGAGGCCATGGGCGGGACGCCGCTGCACCACCCCGACGGTCGCTCGCTCGACCGCTTCGTCGCGGGAGAAGAACCGGCCGGTTGGCGCGATGCTGTGCACTGGGAGTTCGACTTCCGCGAGGTGGCCGAGCAGACGACGGAAGCCTGGTTCGGGCTGCGCTCGACGCAGCTGAACCTCGCGGTGATCCGCACCGCGAAGTGGAAATACGTGCACTTCGCCGCCCTGCCCCCGCTGCTGTTCGATCTCGACGCCGACCCCGGCAACCTCTGCAACCTCGCCGACGACCCGGCTCATGCGCCGGTGCGGATCGAGATGGCGGAGCGGCTGCTGAGCTGGCGGGCCGAGCATCTCGACCAGACCTTGGCGCTCATGGAACTGACGGCGGGTGGGGTGGTGAGCGGGAGGGGCTGAGACTGGACCGCAAGCGGCGCCCCCCTCCCGCCCTCCCCCACGAGGGGGGAGGTGAGGAGCCGAGGCTGTGGTGCGATGGTGCCCGACACACCGGCGAGCATCTCCCCCCTTGTGGGGGAGGCCGGGAGGGGGGTAGCAGTTGGCGCCGCAGTATCGAGGCTCCCATGACCGATCCGTTCGTTTCCACCGCCTGGCTTGCCGACCATCTTGCCGACCCCGAGCTCGCCGTCGTCGACGGCAGCTGGTACCTGCCGGCGGCGCAGCGCGACGCGCGCGCCGAGTACCTCGCCGGCCACATTCCGGGCGCCGTCTGGTTCGACCTCGACGGCTATGCCGACAGGACCAGCGGCCTGCCGCACATGCTGATGCAGCCCGGCCCGTTCGGCGAACTGATGGGGCGGCTGGGGATCGGGGATGGCATGCGGATCGTCGTTTATGACGGCGTCGGCGTGTTTTCGGCGCCGCGGGTGCGATGGACCTTCGCGGTGATGGGGGCGCCGGACGTGGTGATCCTCGAGGGCGGGCTGCCCAAATGGCGCGCCGAAGGCCGGCCGCTCGCGAGCGGCGAAGCGACGCGTCCGCCGCGGATGTTCACGCCGCGCTTCGATGCCACACGCGTTGCCGACCTCGAGCGCATGCGCGGCTTCGCCCTAAGCGGCGGCCGGCAGATCGCCGACGCGCGGCCCGGCCCGCGCTTTCGCGGAGAGGTGGCCGAACCACGGCCCGGCCTCAGGTCCGGCCACATGCCGAGGGCGATCAGCGCCCCGGCCGACACCCTGGTCGAGAACGGCCGGCTGAAGGCGCCGGAAGTGCTGCGGGCCCAGTTCGCCGCCGCCGGCATCGACCTCGACAAGCCGATCGTCACCACCTGCGGCTCCGGCGTCACCGCGGCGACGCTGAAGCTCGCGCTCGAACAGGCGGGCGCCAGGGACGTGATCCTCTATGACGGCTCCTGGGCCGAATGGGGCGGCCGGGACGATGTCGAGGTGGTGACGGGGTGACGGCCCCTCACCCGTCTCGCGCTTCGCGCGATCCACCCTCTCCCTCAAGGGGAGAGGGAAGCACGCTGGGGCACAATCTTGCCGCCGCTCCCCTCTCCCCTTGAGGGAGAGGGTGGCGCGTAGCGCCGGGTGAGGGGAGGCTTGCCGCCTACCCCCGCGAAATCCGCCAGGTCCGCACTTCGAACGGCCTGAGCTCGGCGCCTTCGCCGCGGTCCATCGGCTCTTCGAGGATGGAGAGGCTGCCGCCGGCTTTCCAGCCGTTGGGGACCCTGAGGGCGAAGTCGCCGCGCCGGCCGGCGGGCTCGTAGACGCGGAAGATCAGGCCGTTGCCGTCCTCGGCCGGCTTGAAGCCGGAGAGCGCCGCCGGGATGCCGTCCGTGCCGACCGGCTCGAGCGTCAGATGCGCGACGCCGCTGGCGGTGGCGGCCAGCAGCGGCTGGTTGAGATCCTCCGCCTCCTCGCGCACCCGGCCCTCGTACCAGTCGCCGGCATGCGGATAGAGCGCGTAGGTGAAGCGCTGGCCGCCCTCGTCGGCGAGGGGATCGGGATAGACCGGCGAGCGCACGAGGCTGAGGCCGAGGACATTGCCCTTGGCGCTGTGGCCGTACTTGGCATCGTTGAGCAATGCTACCCCGAAGCCGGGCTCGCTCATGTCGACGAAGCGGTGGCCCGGCACCTCGAACTGCGCCTGGTCCCAGCTGGTATTGTCGTGCGTGGTGCGGCGCACGACGCCATTGGCATGCTCGAACGTCGCGTGCGTCGTCCGCACCGATACCGGCGTGATGGTGCGCAGCAGGCAGTGCCTGTCGTGCCAGTCGATCTCGGTGACGATGTCGAGCCGGCTGCCATTGGCCTCGAGCGCATAGGTCTGCGTCACCGTCGAGGCGCGGAAGCGGCGGACGACGCGGATGGCGGCGCGCGCCGGCCCGCTCTCGATGACCTTGATGCTCTCGGGCCGGATGAGCTCGATGCCCTTCCTGGCATAGTCGTCCTCGATGTCCCAGGCGTCCCAGTTGCGCGGCTTGTCGATGGGATAGACCCAGAGCTGGTTGCCGCGCCCGGCCAGCGCCTCGCGCCCGGTCGCCTTGTGGACGAGGCTGGAGATGGTGCCGTCGAGCCCGATCATGGCGCGGACATGGGCATTCTCGATATGCGCCTCGCTGACCGACAGCCCCGGCTGCGCCTCGAGCGAGATGCGGGAGAACACCCGGATGCCGAGCGGCGGCATGATGTCGGCCGAGGCGAAATGCGCCCCGTCAGTGGTGGTGACCCGCACCGGACGCCGGCTGAGCGAGGGATTGACGACGACGACCGCGTCGTCGATGTCGCCGTCCGGCAGCTTGCCGACAATGGTCGAGAGCGCCATCTGCTGACGCGCCAGCGCCCGGCCGCAGGCATCGTTGAGCTCCCGCTCGGCATCGTCGTAGACCTCGGCGATCGAGGAGCCGGGCAGGATGTCGTGGAACTCGTTCTTCAGCACCACGCGCCAGATGTGCTCGAGGCTCTCGGGCTGCTCGGCGCCGAGCAGCGCCGCGATCGAGCCCAGCGTCTCGGCGGTGATCAGCGCCCGCTCCGCCTGCCGATGGGCGCGCTTGACCGCGCTCTGGCTGGTCAGCGTCGCCCGATGCAGCTCGAGATAGATGTCGCCCTGCCAGACCGGCAGTTGCGCCTTCTTCGCCGTGTCGTGCGCTCCGGCGAAGAAGTCCTCGACCCGGCCCCAGCGGGCCGCCGGCAGCGCCGGGAAATCCCTCAGCTGCATCTCGCGCTCGACATATTCCGGAGGGACGCCGCCGCCGCCATCGCCATAGCCGACCGCGAGGAGCGAGGCCGGATGCACGGTCTTCTGCTTGAAGTTCTTCCAGGTGCTGGCGATGCAGAGCGGGTTCACCGCGCCATTGTAGCCGTGCCAGGGGTTCTCGAAGGTGTGGGCCAGCACGCGGCTGCCGTCGATCCCCTCCCACCAGAACAGGTCGCCGGGGATGGTATTGGTCTCGTTCCAGTTCACCTTGATGGTGAAGAAGGAGTCGATGCCACCCTGGCGCAGCAGCTGCGGCAGGCCGCCCGAGAAGCCGAAGCAGTCGGGCAGCCAGCAGACGCGGTGCCGCACGCCGAACTTCTGCTCGAAGTACCGCTGCCCGTAGAGAATCTGCCGGGTGAGGCTCTCGCCGGTCGGCATGTTGGTGTCGGGCTCGACCCACATGCCGCCGACCGTCTCCCAGCCGCCGGCCTTGACCTTGGCCCGGATTCGTTCGAACAGCGCCGGATCGTCCTCCTCGATCTGCGCGTAGTACTGCGCGGTCGACTGGTTGAAGCGGAAGCCGGAGCGGGCGAGGTACTCGTTGCTGCCCTCCATCAGCGACACGGCGGTCGAGAAGGTGCGGCGCATTTTGCGGCGGGTCTCGGCATAGGGCCAGAGCCAGGCGAGGTCGATATGGGCGTGGCCGGTGAGGACGATCTCGCCCTGCGGCGGGAACCGCTTCTGCAGCGCCCGCAGCCGATCGATCAGGAACATGTCCGCCTTCATCACGCTGATGCGCTGGTCCTCGGTAAGGCCGGCCGGGTTCGCCTTCAGCGGCGGCAGCTGCCAGATGCGCTGCTGCCCCTCCTCCGGCGCGAAGCGGGCGATGTAGTCCTGCGTGCCCGACGGCCAGTCGAGCATGTAGAACGCCTCCTCGGCGGCCGCGACGAGGTGCGGCACCACCTCATGCCCCTCGAGGATCTGCGCGGTCTCGACGATGAGCCTCAGCCGCAGCTGCAGGCTCGACACCGCCGGATCGATCCAGGCGAGGCGGGCGACATTGAGGTGCGGACTGCGGACCGGCTCCCCGAACGGCAGCCGCGCCACCGCCTCGGCCTCGATGCCGAAGCTATTGGCGCGGACGTGGAATTCCTTGTGATAGGGATCGTTGCCGAGACTGACGATCTCGTCGGCATAGCGCAGCGAAACCAGCGCCTCGCCGCCCAGGTCGAGCTGCAGGCGGGTTTCGCCGAGCGGCCAGTGACCGGGCACCCCGGCAAGGGCGGCAAAGCCCTGCACGCCATCGCGCCCCGGCCAGGGCGCGCCGACGGCGATCGGCACCCCGTTGATGGTCCAGCCGCCGATCTCGACCGTCTCGCGCTCGCGCCAGAAGCCGAGCTCCTCCAGCCGGACTTCGATGCGATCGATTCTCTGCTCGATATTGAGAGCCATGTTGTGCCGGTCCCTGCCCTGCGCCGTCCAAGAAATGCGAGCGGAAGTAACCACATCGGGTATGTGGTGCAAAGGGGCGGGGTGAAATGAAAGGTCCGGATCCCACCGGCGGCGGGACCCGGACCCGGAACGGGGAGGTGGCGGTCAGCCGTGATTGATCATCACGTGCCGAACGGCGGTGTAGTCCTCGAGCGCATAGACGCTCATGTCCTTGCCGTAGCCGGACTGCTTGAGCCCGCCATGCGGCATCTCGTTGACCAGCATGAAGTGGGTGTTGATCCAGGTGCAGCCGTACTGCAGCCGCGCTGCCGTCCGCATCGCCTTGTCGATGTCCTTGGTCCAGACCGACGAGGCGAGGCCGTAGTCGCTGTCATTGGCCCAGGCGATGGCGTCCTCCGGGTCGGTGAAGCGGGTCACCGAGACCACCGGACCGAACACCTCGCGACGCACGATCTCGTCGCTCTGCAGCGCGCCCGCGATCACCGTCGGCTCGTAGTAGAAGCCCTTGTCGCCGGCCATGTGGCCGCCGGTGGCGATCCGGATGTGCGGCAGTTCCGAGGCGCGCTCGACAAAGCTCGCGACGCGGTCGCGCTGGCGCCGCGAGATCAGCGGCCCGATCTCGTTCTGCGTGTCGTCCTGCTGGTTGTAGCGGATGGTCGAGACGGCAGAACTGAGTTCATCGACCAGCCGGTCGTGGATCCTGGGGCCGGCATAGATGCGGCAGGCGGCGGTACAGTCCTGGCCGGCATTGTAGTAGCCGAAGGCCCTGAGGCCGGACACCACGGCATCGACATCGGCATCGTCGAAGACGATGACCGGCGCCTTGCCACCCAGCTCGAGATGGGTGCGCTTGACCGACCGGGCTGCCGCCTGCAGCACCTTCTTGCCGGTCGCGACGTCGCCGGTGATCGAGATCATCGATACCTTTGGGTGGTTGATCAGGGTGTTGCCGACGCTTTCGCCGCGCCCGAGCACGACATTGACCACCCCCTCGGGGAGGATGTCGCAGAGGACCCTCGCGAGCTTGAGCGCGGTGAGCGGGGTCTGCTCGGACGGCTTGAACACCACCGTGTTGCCGCCCGCGATCGCCGGCGCGAGCTTCCAGGCCATCATCATCAGCGGGTAGTTCCAGGGAGCGATCGAGGCGACGATGCCGATCGGATCGCGCCGGATCATCGAGGTGTGACCGGGCAGGTACTCGCCGGCGACGGTGCCGTGCATATTGCGGATGGCGCCCGCAAAGAAGCGCCAGCAATCGACGATGGCGGGAATCTCGTCGTTGCGGACGGCATTGATCGGCTTGCCGCAATTGAGCGCCTCGAGCGCCGCAAAGCCGTCTGCATCGTCCTCGATCGCCTGTGCGATCCTGAGCAAGTAGTTCGAGCGCTGCGCCGGCGTGGTCCGCGACCAGCCCGCGAAAGCGCGCTCGGCGGCATTGACCGCATCGTCGATCTGCATCGGTGAGGCCTCGGGAATGGCCCGGATCAGCCCGCCCGTCCGGGGATCGAGCACCTGTTCCTCGGTTTCCGTACCCGCCTCGAAGCGGGATCCGATCAGCATCTGGGTATTCATTGGTGTTTCTCCCGAAGGCGAATTTCAGTGTGTGTGATCACCCCCCCTCCCAACCTCCCCCACGAGGGGGGAGGTGCGGGCCGGTGAATGTGGCAGGAGTCCAGCCAGGAACCGGGTCGGCACTTCCGCCCTCGTGGGGGAGGCTGGGAGGGGGGAGGCCAAGCGCGCCGATAACTGCATGTCATTTCCCCATCCCCGAGACGGTCTGCTCGCCACCGCGGCTCAGGTAGAAGGCGAAGAGGATGGGCAGCAGCGTCACCACCACCACCACCATCGCGACGACGTTGGTCACCGGACGCTGGCGCGGCCGGATCAGTTCCTCGAGCATCCACAGCGGCAACGTCTGCTGCTGGCCGGCGGTGAAGGTGGTGACGATCACCTCGTCGAAGCTGAGCGCAAAGGCCAGCATGCCCCCGGCCAGCAGTGCCGTGGCGATGTTGGGCAGGATGACGTGCCGGAAGGTCTGGAACTTGTCGGCGCCCAGGTCCATCGCCGCCTCGATCATCGAACCCGAGGTGCGACGGAAGCGGGCGACGGCATTGTTGTAGACCACCACGATGCAGAAGGTGGCGTGCCCCAGGATGATGGTCCACATCGAGAACGGGATGTCCATCAGGCTGAAGGCGGAACGCAGCGAGATGCCGGTGATGATGCCGGGCAGCGCGATGGGCAGGATCACCAGCAGCGAGATCGTCTCGCGGCCGAAGAAGCGCGAGCCCGAGACGGCCGCGGCGCAGAGCGTACCCAGCAAGAGCGCGATGGCGGTCGAGATCGACGCAACCTGCACCGAGAGCGTCAGCGCCTGCCACACGTCCGGCCGGTTCCAGGTGACCTCCAGCCAAGAAAGGGTCAGGCCCGGCGGCGGCCACTGGTAGGTCCGCTCCTCGGTAGAGAAGGCATAAAGGAAGATGAGCGCGATCGGCGCGAGGAGGAAGAACAGCCCTGCCCCGGCGGCGAGCTTCAGCGGCCATGGCGCGCGTGGCGCGTCAGCGGACATGGATGCCCCCTCCACCGCCTGCGGCGGTCCCCCTCCCCCGCTGCGCGGGGGAGGGTATGCCCCCGGCTTCACAACGCATCGAAGGCCCCCATGCGCCTCGCGCCCCACAGGTAGAAGCCCATGATGACGATCGGCACGACGGTGAAGGCGGCAGCGAGCGGGATGTTGCCGGCTGTGCCCTGGTGCGAGTAGACCGCCTGGCCGATGAAGAAGGCCGAGGTGCCGATGATCTGCGGGATGATGTAGTCGCCCAGCGTCAGCGAGAAGGTGAAGATCGAGCCGGCGACGATCCCCGGCAGGGTCAGCGGGAAGATGACTTTCCAGAATGTCTGCAACGGGTTGGCGCCAAGATCGGACGCGGCGTCGAGCAGGTTCGTGGGGACCCGCTCGATCGAGGCCTGGATCGGCAGGATCATGTAGGGCATCCAGACATAGACGAAGACGATGAACGTCCCCGTCATGCTGATCGACAGCGAGTTGCCGCCCACGATCGGCAGGGACAGCCAGGCATCGAGCAGCCAGGTGAGGTGCACCTGTTCGAGCAGCCAGTTGAAAATCCCCTCCTTCGCCAGCACCAGCTTCCAGGCATAGACCTTGACCAGGTAGCTCGACCACAGCGGCAGCATCACCCCGAGGTAGAACAGCGCCTTCCACTTGCCGCGCGCATAGCGGGCCGCCATGTAGGCGATCGGGAAGGCGATCAGCGCCGAGGCCAGCGTCACCGCCGCCGCCATCACCACCGTGCGCACGATGACGTCGAGGTTCTGTGGCCGCAGCAACTCGGCATAGGTCTTGAGGGTGAACTCGTAGGTGATCAGCCCCGAGAACTCGTCGATCGAAAAGAAGCTCTGCAGCAGCAGCGCGAACAGCGAGCCGATATAGACGATGCCGAGCCAGAGCAGCGCCGGCGCCAGCAGCAGGAACACCCACAGCCTGGGGCGACGCCAGAACGCATCGCTGAGCGCCCCGAGCCAGCCGCGCCGGTTGGCGAGGATGGCGCCGCCGGCCGTGGTTGCCGCCCCGTTCACGTCTCGTCGTCCAGGTAGTGGAGGGCATCCTTGGGAAAGCCCAGC
Organism: Devosia sp.; assembly: GCF_041917035.1. GTDB lineage: Bacteria > Pseudomonadota > Alphaproteobacteria > Rhizobiales > Devosiaceae > Devosia_A. The sequence goes on from NZ_JAYRYM010000034.1 coordinate 18,637, forward strand.
GTGACCCGGTCGCCCTCGGCGGGCGCACCGTCGGCCGAAGGGAGCACGGCGTGGATCGTCGTGCCCGACATGTCGATGGCCAGCCGGATGGTGGCGCCGAGGAACGAACGTGCGACCACCCGGCCGGTCAGCCGCGAAATGCCCTCTCCCGCGCGGATGACGTGGATCGACTCCGGCCTCAGCGACGCCCAGCGCCGCTCGCCGGTGACGCCGTTGACGAACTCGGGCCCGAGCACGTTGGACGAGCCGACGAAATCGGCAACGAAGCGCGAGTTGGGCCGGCGGTAGATCTCCTCCGGGGTGCCGACCTGCACCAGCCGGCCATGGTTGAAGACGGCGACCCGGTCGGCCATCGACAGCGCCTCGCCCTGGTCGTGGGTCACGAAGATGAAGGTGATGCCGAGCGAGCGCTGCAGCGCCTTGAGTTCCTCCTGCATCTGCTCGCGCAGCTTGAGGTCGAGCGCGCCGAGCGGCTCGTCGAGCAGCAGCACCCTGGGCTTGTTGACGATGGCGCGGGCCAGCGCCACGCGCTGGCGCTGGCCGCCGGACAGCTGGCCGGGCCGGCGGTCGCCGTAATCGGCGAGCTTGACCATGGCCAGCGCCGCCTCCGCCTCGCGGCGCCGGGTCGGCTTGTCGACCTTGCGCAGCATCAGCGAGAATTCGACATTCTCCCGCACGTTCATGTGCGGGAACAGCGCATAGTCCTGGAACACCGTGTTGACGTTGCGCCGATAGGGCGGGACCCCTTCGACGGCATCCCCGAAGATGCGGATGTGGCCCGATGTCGGCTGTTCGAACCCCGCGATGAGCCTGAGGCAGGTGGTCTTGCCCGACCCGGACGGGCCGAGCATGGCGAAGAACTCGCCCTCGCCCACCTCGAGATCGATCTGGTCGAGCGCCCGGACGGCCCCGAAGTGCCGGGAGACTGACTGGAGCGATACGGCTGAACTGGGGGCCACGGCGGTCAACCTGAACTGGATGTCATCCCTGCCAAGACAGGGTCCCATGGTGAAGCCCGCGCAAGCGGAATGGTGGATCCCGGCTTTCGCCGGGATGACACCGGGGTGCCGAAGGCGGGTGAGGGACGGACCCTCACCCGGCTCCCGATCAGCGGCCGCCGATCACGCCGACATAGTCGGAGACCCAGCGGTAGTAGGGAACGCACTCGCCGGCCTCGCACTTGCTGACCGGCGTCCGCCAGAAGCGGATCTTGTCGAAGTTGTCGAAGCCGTTGGTGGCACAGCCCTCGTCGCCGAGCAGCTCGTTGCCCTTGCAGGCGGCGGGAACCGACGGGACGGTACCGAACCAGGCCGAGACGTCGCCCTGGACCTTGGGCGAGAGCGAGTGCTCCATCCACATGTAGGCGCAGTTCGGATGGGCGCTTTCGGCATGCAGCATGGTGGTGTCGGCCCAGCCGGTGATGCCCTCCTTGGGGAACACCGAGGCGACCGGCGCACCACCGGCCTTGAGCACGTTCACCTGGAACGGCCACGACCCGGAGGCGACCACGCCCTCGTTGGTGAAGTCATCCATCTGGATGAAAGCATCGTGCCAGTAGCGGCCGACCAGCCCGCGCTGCTGGCGCAGCAGGTCGAGGGCGGCCTTGTACTGCTCCTCGTTGAGGGCGTAGGGGTCGGTGATGCCGAGCTCGGGCTTGCTGCTCATCAGGTAGAGGGCGGCGTCGGCGACGTAGATCGGGCCGTCATAGGCCTGCACGCGCCCCTTGTTCGACTTGCCGTCGGGCAGCGTGGTTTCCTCAAAGACCACGCTCCAGCTGTCGGGCGGCGTGGCACCGAAGACCTCGGTATTGTACATCAGCACGTTGGCGCCCCAGACATAGGGCGTGCCGTAGTGGACACCGTCCACCGTATGCCACGGCGCGTTCTGCAGCCGCTCGTCGATGCTCGACCAGGACGGGATCAGCGCGGTGTTGATCGGCTGCACGCGCTTGCCGGCGACGAGGCGGAGCGAGGCATCGCCCGAGGCCGTGACGAGATCGAAGCCGCCCTCGTTCATCAGCGCCACCATTTCATCGGAGGTCGCGGCGGTCTTAACCGAGACCTTGCAGCCGGTGTCCGCTTCGAACTTGGTCACCCAGTCGTAGTTCGGATCGGTCTCGCCGCGCTCGATATAGCCGGCCCAGGCGACGATCGACACCTCGCCCTCGCCCGGACCGAGCGCCTGCAGCATCTCCTGCGCCATCGTCTGCCCACCAAGGGTTGCCACCATGGTCAAGGCCGTACACGTCTTGAGAATGGACTTCATCGCTTTCTCCCTGCTCGGGCCGGCGTTTCCATCGGCAGCCTGCCCCTCACCCGACCTTATCGGGCGCGTTAACAATCGCAAACGCATTCGTCCGTGGGGAGATATCGGGAAAACCGATAGCAAGGTGCGCCTTCACGCGTGTTCCTGGGCGATCGCGCGCCGGAATGCCCGGCCCCCTACCCCAGCCGGCCGCGCGAGGACTGCTGTTGGGCCAGCCCGATGAAGTCGCGCGCCGCCTGGGTCAGCTGGCTGCCGCGCCGCCAGACCATGCCGACCTGCACCACCGGCAGGGCACCGGAGATGTCGCGGTTCTCGATCCGGTCGCCCTCCAGCGACCACGGGCGATAGACGAGGTCCGGCAGGAGCGCGATGCCTGCGCCGGTGGCGACGAGGCTGCGCACCGCCTCGACCGAGCGGGTGCGAAAGGCGACGTTGGGACGGGCCGAGAAGGCGGCAAGCAGCTTGCCGGTATTCTCCTCTGTTTCGTCGACGGTGAGCATGATCAGCGGTTCGGGCACGATGTCGGAGATGGCGATGATATCGGCGCCGGCGAGGCGATGCCCGAGCGGCAGCCACAGCCTGTAGGGCGAGGTCTCGAAGATCTCCGCCTGCAGCGCAACCCGGTCGCGCAGGTTGGAGATCACCATCACCGCCACGTCGAGCTCGCCGCCGACGAGCAGGTGCTCGAGATAGTCGCCATTGTCCTCGATGGCCGACACGGTGACATCGGGATTGGCACGGCGGTAGCGGGCGAGGAGGTCGGACAGCACGTAGCCGGCAACGAGCGAGGTGACCCCCAATTGCAGCCTGCCCCCGGCCGGCGTCGCGGCTTCGGAAAAGCTGCGCCGGGCGTCGGAGACGCTGGCGAGGATGCGCGTCGCGTGGCGGTAGAACTGCTGGCCCTTGTGGGTGATCGACAGGCCCCGCCGGTGGCGCTCGAACAGCGTCACCCCCAGGTCCGTCTCGAGCTCCTTGATCGCCTCGGTGACCGCCGACTGACTGATCGACAGCGACTGGGCGGCACCCGACACCGTCCCTTCCTCGGCGACGGAGATGAAGTATTGCAGCTGCCTGAGGGTGAAGGCCATGGCCGAGTTAAGCACCTCGATGCGGCGCGCTCAACCGGACGAAGGGCCTTGTTCTCCCCGCCAGCCGCGCTATCACAGGACACCTGATCCGGAACCCGATCGATGAGCAGCCGCGCCCACACCCTTGCCGCCATGGAACGCCGCGTCCGTCGCCTCGGCCGTCCCTTCGGGGTGAGCCTGCTGGTGGCGCAGAAGCGCAACCCCAAGATCGAGGCGCATGGCGGCTACATGCTGCGCGACGACGACACGTTCGAGATCGTGTTCGGCAACAAGGGCTACGAGTTCTCGGCCAGCCTCGACGAGGTGGAGGCGTTCCTCAGCGAATCCCGCGACGCCATGCACGCCGAGCGCAAGAAGAAGTAGGGCGGGCGCTGGCGGCGGCGGACAAGTGCCGCTATCGTTCCCGCCGGGAAGCCCTGTGTCAACGAGTGAGCGACTGGCTGCATGTCGATCAAAGCCGCGATCTATCACCTGACGCACTACAAGTACGACCGCCCGGTCATCCTCCAGCCCCAGATCATCCGGCTGCAGCCGGCGCCGCAGTCGAGGACCAAGGTACTGAGCCACTCGCTGCGCGTCTCGCCCGGCGGCCACTTCATCAACCTGCAGCAGGACCCCTACGGCAACTACCTGAGCCGGCACGTGTTTCCCGAGCCGGTCACGGAGTTCAAGATCGAGGTCGACCTGGTTGCGGACATGACCGTCTACAACCCCTTCGACTTCTTCGTCGAGGAGCGCGCAGAGACCTGGCCGTTCACCTACCCCGAGGACCTGCGCGAGGACCTGTCGATCTACATGAAGCCGCAGCCGGCCGGCCCGCTGCTGCAGCGCTTCCTCGCCGGCATCGACCGTTCGCCGCAGAACACCGTGACCTTCGTGACCGCGCTCAATGCCCGGGTGCAGCAGCAGGTCGGCTACATCGTGCGGCTCGAGACGGGCGTCTTCGAGCCCGACGAGACGCTGCACCGCGCCCAGGGCTCGTGCCGGGACTCGAGCTGGCTGCTGGTGCAGGTGCTTCGCCATCTCGGCCTCGCCGCGCGGTTCGTCTCCGGCTACCTGATTCAGCTCAAGCCCGACCTCGCCGCCCTCGACGGTCCGTCGGGGACGGACCACGATTTCACCGACCTGCACGCCTGGTGCGAGGTCTACCTGCCGGGGGCCGGCTGGATCGGTCTCGATCCGACCTCGGGCCTGCTCACCGGCGAAAGCCACATCCCGCTGGCGGCCACCCCGCACTATCGCAACGCTGCCCCGATCACCGGCTTCACGAGTTTTGCCAATGTCGAATTCGCCTTCGACATGAAGGTGAGCCGGGTGGCCGAACACCCTAGAATCACCAAGCCTTTCTCCGATGAGAGCTGGGAGCGGCTGAACGCGCTGGGGCGGCGCGTGGACGAGGAACTCGCGGCCGCCGATGTCCGCCTGACCATGGGCGGCGAGCCGACTTTCGTGTCGATCGACGACTTCGAGGCCGGCGAGTGGAATGCCGACGCGGTCGGGCCGACCAAACGGGCCAAGGCCGACGCGCTGATCCGCCGGCTGCGCGAGCGCTTCGCGCCGGGCGGCCTGCTGCACTACGGGCAGGGCAAGTGGTACCCCGGCGAGACGCTGCCGCGCTGGACCTTCTCGCTGTACTGGCGGCGCGACGGCAAGCCGGTCTGGCAACGCGCGGACCTGGTGGCGCGCGAAGGCGTCGTCACCGACGCCAGGCCCGGAGACGACCGCCGCCTGCTCGACGCCATCGCCTCCAGCCTCGGCCTAGGTACCGAAACCATCGACGCCGCCTACGAGGACCCCGGCGACTGGCTGGTCAAGGAGGCCCGGCTGCCGCCCAATGTCGACCCGGCCAACCCCGAGCTCGCCGATCCGGAGGCGCGGGCCCGGATGGCGCGGGTCTTCGACCACGGCCTCAACAACGCCACCGGCTACGTGCTGCCGGTGCAGCGCTGGAACGCCCTGCCGGGCAAATCGCGCTGGATCACCGAAAAGTGGAAGACGCGGCGCGGCAAGCTGTTCCTTGCCCCCGGAGACTCGC
>NZ_JAYRYM010000035.1:0-22919 GCF_041917035.1 Devosia sp.
GTTCGAATTCGGTGACGAAGGTCTGGGCAATCGCCAGGATATCGTCACCGCGCTGTCGGAGCGGCGGCACCTCGGCAGTAATGGTATTGAGCCGGTAGAGCAAATCGCTGCGGAACTCGCCCTGTCGGGACCGCTCCTCGATGGCAGCATTGGTGGCCGCGACGAAGCGGATGTTGACCGGCCGGTCGCGCACGCTGCCCACTGGCCGCACCACCCTGTCTTCTATCGCCTTGAGCAGCTTGCCCTGCTGGGCCAGCGGTAATTCACCGATCTCGTCAAGGAACAGCGTGCCGCCCTCGGCAGCCTGGAAAAGCCCGATCTTCTTTTCGGTGGCACCAGTGAAGGCGCCACGTTCGTGACCGAACAGTTCGGACTCGACGAGTTGCTCGGGCAATGCCGCGCAGTTGACGGCAATGAACGGCCGATCCGCCCGGGGTCCGTCAAAATGCAGCGCCCGCGCCACCAGTTCTTTGCCGGTGCCGGTCTCGCCCAGGATCAGCACGGGCGGTCCGGCCTCGCTCCCATCGGGAGAGGCCTTGCCTTCGGCGGCCGTCAGGAAACGAAGGCGGCGCTTGAGTTCAAGGATGGCGGGCGACGTGCCGACAATGCGGTCGACGCCGCTGCGCGACCGTTCGCGTGCCGTCAGGTAGCTGAGCGTGCCTTCCAGGCTCGATTGCGCCAGAAGCCGGCGCGCGAGGAGGCCGAGCTCGCTCAGAGACACGGGCTTGGTCAGGTAGTCGTTGGCGCCCGCCTTCATCGCCGTCACCGCAAGTTCCACCCCGCCATGGGCGGTGACCATCACCAGCTTGGTCCAGCGGTCGGTGGCGCGAACTGTCTCGATCAAAGACAGTCCGGTACCATCGGGCAGGTTGTGATCGATGAGCAGGAGGTCGGGCTGCAGCGTTTCGTAAAGCCGCAAGCCATCGGCGAGCGTTGCAGCATGTTCGGCAGCAAAGCCTTCCCGCGTGAGGAAGATCTTCATGTTGCGGCCGAGCAGCGGCTCGTCCTCGACGATCAGCACTGTGCCACCCATCAGGCCACCGGAATGTCGATGTTGACGGTGGTGCCGACGTCCCGCGTGCTGGCGATGCTGAACATGCCCCCGAACCGCTCAATGATGCCGCGTGTCAGCACCAGGCCGAGGCCGAGACCACCGGGCTTGGTGGTATAGTAGCGCGAGGAGACGTGCTGCAGGACATCGGGCGCGATGCCCCGACCGGTGTCGGCAAAACCAAGACGGATCATGCCGCGCCGGGGAGACCGATCGAGCGTTATCGAAAGTTCGCCCCCATCACCCATTGCCTCAAGGGCATTGGTGACCACTGTGGTGAGTGCCTGCTCCAGCAGCTTGAAATCTGCCTTGACGTGCACCTTCTGCGCGGCCGCATCGCCAAGGGTGATGACGACGCCGCTGCGGGTGGCAGCATGCCGGTGCCGATCGGCTATCCCTTTGAGCACGGCATGCGGGTCGATCACCTGCAGGTCGTAGGGTTCCGGTCGGGCATAAGACAGTAGATCGCGGACGTAGGAGTCCATGCGATCGACATCGCGCATGATCTCGTCGGCGATTTCCTGGTTCTCGGCCGGTAACTGGCCGCGCCAGAGTTCGGCCGACGAGCGGATCGCGGCCATCGGGTTGCGAAGGCTATGGGCCACTGCACTCGACATCTGGCCGACTGCCGCAAAGGCCGCTACGCTGGTCAGTTCGCGCTGCTGGCGCTCGATGATCTGCGCCCCGCGCTGCACGATCCAGTACAGCACAGCAAAGAGCAGCAGCGCGGCCGCAACGGCGCCGGACCAGATGGTGGCGCTGCCCGCCGCCAGGCGATCGTCGAGACGAAGTGGCAGCCGATAGAACTCCATTACGGCCACCACCGGGCGATCCGGGGCCATGCCGTGGAGCGGCATGTAGGCCTCGATGTAATGGTCGACATTGCCCAGGGCGACGTGTTCCTGCTTGTTGGCGTCGGTGAGGTAGCTCATGTCGGCGACGATCTCGCCGCGCAGTGCACGCTCGAGCTCATCATTGTCGTTGAAGGCCTGGCCGACCAGCTTTCCTTCCGTCGACCAGAGGATCCGGCGCGTCGTGGTATAGATGTTGATGCGCAAGATGCCGGGGATGTTGAGGGCGTGCTTGACGAAATCGAGCAGCTCCTCGCTCTGGTGCGGAATCGCGGCGCCGTCGTCGGCGAACATCTCAGCACCGTTGACAGCGGTGATGGTCTCGAGGAACTCCTGCGAAACCTGGCTTTCGCGATCAATCAGGCTGTCGGTCAGGTAGCTGTTGAGCCAGAATGCAGCTGCTGCGCAGATCAGCACGATGCTGCCCAGACTCCCGACGGCGAACCAGAGCCGGATATTGAACGTGGCTTTCGGCATGAGGCCCTGTCGCAAGCCCTGTCCCCGCTGGTTGAACGCGGCGAAGGTGGAGTCAAATTGATAGGTGGCAGGCAAATACTTGGCAAGCCACGAACGGGCGCTCGAAACTGTCATCACTAGAATGCCGACCGGACGGGAGAGATTGCCCCCATCCGGCCGGAGTGGTCGCGGCGTCAGATGCCGACGCAACGGCTCACGGGCGGCACATAGACCTCGGTTTCGGTCGAGCTGGAGTCGGTCGAGCTGCCCCGCTTGCGGTTCTGGCCACCGGCGCGGACGTTGGTCTTGATGTTCATGAGAGTCTCCTGGGGTTGAGCGCAACTGCGCGGTTTTCAGCGGATGTCCGCCGAACTTGGAAAATCGGAAAACGCAGTGACGGCGATGCCGTTTGCGTCGATGGAAAGATTAATACCGAGGGCCTCGGCGACTTCCTCGGTAAGGAACGGCAACCGCTGCGGCACATTGCCGAGCAACCGGCCATGGACGGCGATGTCAGCAGCGCTGAACGCACGCCGGGGAGTTGCCCGGCCGATGCTGGTATTGACGGCGGCCTGGCAACGCTCCGACACGGCAATGATCGCCTGCGTCTCGAGTGCGAATTCCGCTACCGCCGCTGCAAACGCGGTCGTGTGATGGGAATGCCCAAGGCGAGCGGTCAGGGTCTTCGCGAGATGGTCGGCAAGAGCATTCGATCTGGTGCGTGCCGACGCGAGTTGCGCCAGCAGACCTACACCGGCGGCGCGCAGACCGAGTCCGCATTGATCGAAGATCTCGGCATAGGCGCGGTCGCGGTCGCTGCGACGCTCTTCGGTGCCGAGCAGGGTGACGCGCTGCATGTTTGAGACATGCGCCGAGAGACGGGTCGCCAGATCGACATAGCGCGTCTCTCCACGGGCTACGGCCGCTCCGGCAATTTCGGCCAGCCGTTCATAGGAACGGGCCATGGCAGGCCAGAAGCGGAACAGCGCCGTATGCGCCCGCAGTGCATTGAGACCGTACTCAAATGCAGCGTCGATAGCGTCGAGCGCGGTGGCCACTTCCGGGTCGAAGGCAAAGTCTTCGTCCTCCTCACCGTGCAGCACCACGTCGAGGAACTCGCGCACCATATGGCTCGGACCGGCGCACACCCCAGTCTCGGAGTGGAAGGAGTAGTTGCGCTCGGCATAGTCGAAGATCGCTTCGGCGGTGATCGGGGTGTCGGGCGGCAGGACCGGTTCGCCGACCGGGATGAACATCATCTGATGCGTCGCCATACGCAGCCCATCGGTCACGCGGAACAACGATGACAGTGCCGGATGCAGTGGCGCAGCCTCGGCACCGGCGCGCACCAGTTGATAGGTCGGCACCGCCAGCACCAGTGCTGCCAGCCGCTCCACATGGGCCAACGTCCAGCCGTCTGCTGCCGCGGGGAAGCGCCTCAGGAAGTGCGCCCGGATGAACTTGAGCGCCGCCATCATCTGCGGCCAGTGGTTGCGCATGGCCTTGAGCGCACTGGCGTTCATTGGCCGGTCGGCCATGTAGCGGGTACCTGGGAACGGACAGGCCTTCCACTCGGTGGGCGTGTCGAGGCGCAGCGGCCGCGGGAAGACATTGGCTTCGCCGACCTGCCGCCCATCGGCGTCGAGCGCGATGTGGGCCACCCGAAACATCGGCACGATGAGTTCCAGATGGGCCGGATCGACGGCGCGACCGGCCAGTTCATCGGTGATGGCCGCACAGTCCGCCCAACTGCGCGCAATGGTGGCGCGAGCAGGCGGCAGCAGCGAGGTTCGCGCGTGACCTGAAGTTGGCACTTCGATCTCGGGCGCGCCGAGCTCCAGAATACCAGCCTCTACCAGGTTCTCCAGCAGGTCCCTGACCTCCGACCAGTCATAGCCGTCGCCCCAGGCGGTCGCGGCGTCAGCGCGGAAGCGGTCCTGGCGCGCCAGCGTCTCGCCAAAGGCAAACAGGTGCGGTTCGTCGAACAAGACTTCCTTGTCCTCATAGTAGAGGATCAGTTCGGGCTGGCCCTCGTCGCTCACTGCCTGTTGCACCACCATGCGGCGCGACATCGGCAGGCGTAGCTCATCCCCAGGCTGCAGCCCATCGTGCACGGGAACGTGCATCGGACATTGGCCGGGAGCAGGTTCTGCGCTGTCAAGAGTTCGGTGCATTGGCAGTTGTCCCAACCGGCTGGGCCGGCGATGCCAACTCAATTGCAACCAGCGTGCCAAGTTGCCGACGATCTGAATAGATCAACGCCCACAGATGCTTATCTCGCGCTTATGCGGAGCACCTGCCGCTCCGCCGGTGGGGCATTGCAGTGGGTCCCCCACTCGATTGGGGGATATGCCCCACCGTTGCACCCACTGCTGCGGCGACCGCACAACCCCGTACACGCGCCGCTCATATGAATCGTGCGGGCCATCGGAGTGCAGGTCATGACGGCACACTTTTCCCAGACGATGGTGGCCCTTTCCAACGACCGCCCGCAACGTGTGCATCTCATCTGGGTGGCGGCCGCAATCGCCATCACTGCCTGGTCGGTGTGGTTCTTCACCGCCCCGTTGACGCTCTATGCCGCGTCGCAGTCCGCCCATGTCGAGGCCCTCGGCGCGGCGCACGCCGTCGATGTGCCGATGGCCGGTGAACTCCTCTCGCTCCGCGCCACGCTGGGGATGGCCGTGCAGGCGGGTGACGTCATCGCGGAACTCGACGCCACAGAGGATCGCCTCCGACTGGTGGAGGCGCAGGCCACCCTCGCCGGTCTGCACTCCAGGTTCGAGCATCTCGGTCGTCAGATCGACGCCCGCCAGTCGCAGCGGCGGAACGAACTGGCTTCATCCGAAGCTGCGGCCACGGTGGCCGAGACTCACAATGACGAAGCCATCGCAGCGCTCGATTTCGCCCGCGGCCGCTCCGAGCGTCTGGCAAGGCTGGCCAAGACGGGCGGCACCTCTGCCGCCGAAGTGCTCAAGGCCAATGCCGATGTCGACGCGCTCATCGCAACGCAGAAGGGCTGGGTTTCCGAAGTGCTGCGACTCCGCCTCGACGCCCACGCGCGCGACGCGCAGGCGACGGCAGAGATCGAGGGCCTGACCAACGATCGCGCCGCCGTCGCAGCGGATATCGAGACGGCAAAGACCACCATCGCACTCATCGAGCGTGAGGTCGCCCGGCACCTCATTCGTTCGCCTGTCGCGGGTCGCATCGGCGATGTTGGCACCGTGCGGCCGGGTGGCTTCGTCGCTGTCGGCGAGCGGCTTGTCACCGTCGTCCCCGAAGCCATGGTGATCATTGCCGCGACCTTTGCGCCTTCCGAGGCGCTCGGCCGCATTCGCGTTGGCCAGCCGGCCATCTTCCACCTCGATGGCGTCGGCCTGCACGATATCCAGTCCGTGCCGGCGATCGTGTCCGCGGTCGCGAGCGAGGTGCGCGAGAATGCCGTTCGCGTCGAACTTGCCCTCGACCCAAGCCTGCCGGGTGTTTCGGCGCTGCAGCACGGGCAGCCCGGCACGCTCGAAATCGCAGTGGAAGACTCGACACCGGCCGGTCTGGTGACGCGGGTCACGGGTCTCTTCGCCGGGCGGACGAGATGAGCGCCTTCGCTTCAACCCGCCGCTGGTTTGCGCCCGAGGTGGTCCAGACCTCGAGCATGGACTGCGGTCCTGCGACCCTCAAGTGCGTGCTCGAAGGGTTCCGCATTCCGGTGAGCTACGGGCGGTTGCGCGAGGCCTGCCAGACGGGCATCGACGGGACGTCCATCGACACACTCGAAGAGGTCGCGAATCGCCTTGGGGTTGACGCGACGCAGTCTTTGCTGCCGGTCGACCACCTCTTCCTCAGGCGCCAAACTATCTTCCCGGCCATCGTCGTCGTCCGCTTGGGCGATGGTGCCACGCATTTCGTGGTGGTGTGGAGCCGGCATGGCGAGTGGCTGCAGGTGATGGACCCCGGCCTCGGGCGCCGCTGGATCAAGGCGTCGGTACTCGCCAACGACCTGCTGCGGCATGAGGCCAGTGTGCCGGCTGCCGCCTGGAGGGACTGGGCAAGCTCGGAAGAGTTTCTCGAGCCGCTCGCCGAGCGGTTCTCACGCCTGGGCGGCAGCGATGCCGACTTCGCCCGGCTGGTCGCCATCGCCACGGCCGATCCCGGCTGGTACCCGCTAGCGGCGCTCGATGCGACGGTGCGTTTGGCGCTAAACCTGCTCGATGCCGGCGGCCTTGCTGCCGGCGACGAGGCCCTGCGCGTTGTCGAGACGCTGTTTCAGCGAACTATCGCCAGTCCGGACGACATCTACGCCATCCTGCCGCCCGACTGTTGGTTGGTCGCGCCCGATCGCGAGAGTCTCGTCCTCGGCGAAAGGCGGGTGCTGGTGAAAGGCGCGGTCCTGGTTCGCGTCGCCGGCCGTACCGCCGCGACCAACAGGGAGGCAGGTGACCTGCCCATGCCTCCTGAACTCACCGTGGCGCTCAGCGAGAAACCCCAGCGTCCCCTTTCAGTGCTCCTGCAACTCCTGCTCGCCGACGGACTGCTCTCGCCGCTTGCCCTGCTCGGCGCCATCGGCCTTGCGAGCCTGTTGCTGATTATCGAAGTGCTGGGCCTGCGCACTCTTGTGGATATCGGCAGCCTGCTTGCCCCGGGTAACCAGCGCCTCGTCGGCGCGGGGGCCCTCCTGGTCCTGATGGGTGCGGCATTGGCCGTCCGGCTTGGCGTTGCCAGCGAGGCACTGCGCCTGGGGCGAGCGATGGAACTGCGCCTGCGCATGGCGCTACTCGACAAGCTGCCGCGGCTGAGCGACCGCTACTTCCAGAGCCGGCCGATCTCCGACATGGCCGATCGCAGCCACTCGCTGCATCTCAGCCGAGCGGTGCCAGGCATGGGCGTGCACTTCGTCCAGACCACGGCGGAACTCTGCCTGATGCTCTGCGGCATCGCGCTCATCGATGCCCACACCGCACTTTTCGGCGTCGCCGTCGTCGGCCTGCTGATGGGTCTCGCATGGCTTCTGCAACCGCTGGTGAGCGAGGCCGATCTCCGCGTCCGCAGCCATGCCGGCGCGCTGCATGGCTTCTCCCTCGACGCCCTGCTCGGCGCTGTGCCAATCCGGGTACATCGGGCCCAGCGCGCCGTCCGCCGTCGCCACGAGGGGCTGCTCGTCGCCTGGGCCGGTGCGCTGTTTCGACTGAGCCGGACCACGCTCCTGATCGAGAGCCTGCAGCAGGTCCTGGCCCTCGGCCTGCTCGGCCTCGTGCTGTTCGACCATTTTGGCCGCGCCTCCGGTATCGCCGCATCGGATCTGCTGCTGGTCTACTGGCTGCTGAAGCTGCCCGTGGCCGGCCAGACGCTGATGGCCTTGGCGCATCACTATCCAGCGCAGCGCAACGTCTTGCTGCGTCTGCTCGAACCTCTGACTGCACCCGATTCCGGCGCCACCACGCCGGCGCAGACCGTCCTCCGCGCCTCGGCTCCGGCCCGCATCGAGATCAGTGCAGGCACCGTCCGGGCCGGCGGCCATGTTGTTCTCGACGGCATCGACCTCGTGATCGAGGCCGGCGAGCATGTGGCGATCGTCGGTCCGTCGGGCGCCGGCAAGTCATCGCTGCTCGGCCTGCTGCTCGGCTGGCACAGCCTCAGCGACGGCGAGTTGCTGGTCGACGGCGCGCCCCTGGAACACGGACGGCTTTCCGAACTCCGTCGCCACACTGCGTGGGTCGATCCCGCAGTGCAGCTCTGGAACACCTCGCTCGGCGACAATCTGAGTTTCAGCAGCGAGGCGGCGGATGGCGCCCCGATCAGTGCTGCTATGGCCGGTGCCGATCTGCGCAGCGTCGTGCAGCGCCTGCCCGACGGCCTCCGCACGCCACTTGGCGAAGGCGGTAGCCTGGTCTCAGGTGGCGAGGGCCAGCGCGTGCGTCTCGCCCGCGCCATGGCGCAGGAGCACGTGCGGCTGGTTCTCCTCGATGAACCGTTTCGGGGCACCGACCGGCAGCAGCGCCAGCGGCTCCTCACCAGTGCCCGTCGCCATTGGGCTGCGGCCACGCTGCTCTGCGCCACGCATGACATCGCAGAAACGCTGAGCTTCAGCCGTGTGCTGGTGATCGAGAACGGCCGCGTCGTCGAGGACGGCGATCCGGCGCGACTGGCCACGGCACCGTCGCGCTATGCCGAACTTCTCGACGCCGAAGAGACGGCCCGGCAGACGCTTTGGCAGGGCCGGCACTGGCGGACACTGAAGGTGGAGGATGGCCGTGTCCGAGATGACCGCTGACACGCTGTCGCTTGCGCCTGCCCGGTCGGACAGCAGGACGCGCACACGTCCGCGCCCAGGCCTCGAGGACAGGCTGGCACGCTACGCCTGGCCGCTGCGCCAGCTCGGCGATGGTCTCGCCGCATTGGCCTCGGCCACTGGGCTGACCGCCGACGCGCGCCTGCCGAGCGTACCGGCCAGCGTACTCACTGGTTCAGGGGAGGCCATCGAGCACTGGCTAGATTGGGCAGCGCAGAGACTGGCGCTCGAAGTCGAAGAAGTCGAGGCCGGAGTGTCCGATCTCGGCGGCCTCCTGGCGGTGGCCTTCCCAGCCATCATCCGGGTGCGCTTGGCGCGCGAACCGCAATTCGTGCTGGTCGTCGGGCGACGTGGCGCAGATCTCGTTGTGCTCACACCAGAGCAGCGACGGCGCCGCCTTCCGATCGCAGTCCTGGAGCGGCAGCTCACCGCGCCGTACGCCGCGCCGCTGCAGCGCGAGATCGACAAGCTGCTCGATGTGGCCGGTGTCGCGACGGCCCGTCGTCCGACTGTCAGTGCGGCGATGACCCGGACGCGGCTTGGCGCAACGCCGGTCGACGGCATCTGGTTGTTGCGTCGGCCGCCGTCGGCGTCCTTTGTCGACCAGATCAGGGCGCTGCGCATTCCGCTGCGCCTCGCCGGTGTGATCGCATTGATGGTCGCGCTCTACGGCAGCGAGATTTTTGCGTGGGGGATCATCGGTGGCAGCATCCTGGCCGGTCGGTTGGATTTTGGCGCCTTGGCCGCCTGGTCGCTGCTGCTGGTTTCCATGGTGCCCCTGCGTGCTGCAGCCGGGTGGCTTAACGCGAAAATGGCAACGGACTTCGGCAGCCTGCTGAAGGGTCGCCTGCTGGCCGGCGCCCTGCGGCTCGATCCGGAGGTGACCCGACGCCAGGGCGCCGGGCACCTGCTCGCCCGAGTCATGGAATCGCATTCCTTCGAGGCACTGGCGATCGCCGGGGGGCCTTCGGCGCTGGTCGCGGTGATCGAGCTCGGCTTTGCCTTCTGGCTTCTCGCCAGCGGCGCTGGCGCGGCACTGCTCGTTGCGTCTCTTGCGCTGTGGACCGCACTGACCATCGGCCTCGGCATCCGCTTCTTCCGGCGCCTTCGCGTGTGGACGAGTAAGCGGCTCGACCTCACCCACGACCTGATCGAGCGCATGGTCGGGCATCGCACTATTCTCGCGCAGGAGCGGGCAGCGCATCGCGACGACCTCGGTCGCGACATGAGCGGCTATCTCGCCGGCTCGATCGGTGTCGACCGCGCCGCCCTGCCCTTTGTGGCCGGCATGCCGGCCGGATGGCTGGTGCTCGCCATCGCCGCTTTTCTGTTCGCCACGGTGCCCTCCCCGCTCGAACCGACGCTACTCGCCACTACGCTGGGCGGCATACTGTTTGCCGGCCGCGCGCTGGGAAGCGTCACCGCGAGCCTTGCCGCGCTCGGCCGCGCAATGATCGCCTGGCGCGAGATCGCGCCGATGTTCGAGGCCGCGGTGGATGTCGAGCCAGCGCCGCCATTCCTCGCACCGACTGCCCTTCGGCAGGTCGATGCCGGCGTTGGGCCCCTGATGGAAGCCGCGGGCGTTTCCTTCAGCTTTGGTGTCCGGCCGGTGCTCAGCGCGGCCAACCTCACGATCGAGTCCGGCGAGCGCCTGCTGCTGGAAGGCAGCTCGGGCGGCGGAAAATCGACGCTTGCCTCATTGCTGGTCGGCATCCGTACGCCGCAATCGGGCCAGGTGCTGTTGCGCGGGCATGACCGACGCACCCTCGGGGCCAGCTGGCATCAGTTCGTCACCGAGGCACCGCAGTTCCATGAGAACCATATTCTTTCGGGCAGCCTCGGCTTTAACCTGCTGCTCGGTCGGCGCTGGCCAGCCACGCCGGAAGACCTCGCCGAGGCGCGGCAGATCTGTGACGAACTCGGCCTTGGTGACCTCATCGATGGCATGCCTGGCGGACTCAACCAGATGGTGGGCGAAACCGGCTGGCAACTCTCGCACGGCGAGCGCAGCCGCATCTTCCTCGCTCGCGCGCTGCTGCAGGATGCCGAACTCACCATCCTCGACGAGAGCTTTGCTGCACTTGACCCCGAGAGCCTCCGCCTTTGCCTCGACTGCGCATTCCGCCGCGCCCGAACGTTGCTGGTGATCGCCCACCCCTAGCCCCTTGGCGACCATTCGGGTCAGTCCGCTTTGCGCCGATTGTGTTGATTTCGTCGGCGGTTGATCGGCCGGCATTGTCGTGGGCATCCGGTCCGAGCGGCGGCTGTGCGAGGAGGTTCATCTCAACCTCGCCTATCGATGGTTCTGCCGAGGGCGACGACGTGCCGCTGATTCAGCTCAAGGTACCCATGCACCTACGTGCAGGAGATAGCGATCAGCCCATCGCGGGGTGACGCCGAACGGTTCGCCCTCCAGCAGCTCAAGTCCGCTTTCGGCCCAGAGTCCGGCAAGCGGTCTCCAACCAATCGCCCCTCAGTGCCGGAAGCCAGGTCTCATCCCGCCTCGGCCAATTCGGGCAGTGCCGTATAGTCGGCGAGGCATTCGGGGTTGGCGAGAGCCGTATCGTTGCCGATCGGCCGGCCGTGGATGGTCTCCCGCACGGCGACTTCGGAGATCTTGCCCGACCGGGTGCGAGGGATGGCACGAACCGCAATGATCTTGGCCGGCACGTGGCGCGGCGTGGCGCCGGCGCGGATGGCGCGCCGCACGGTTTGCTGCAGTTCATCGGTCAGCGCCATGCCGTTTCGCAGCTTGAGAAACAGCACGATGCGCTGGTCGCCCTGCCAGTCCTGCCCCACCGCAATCGCTTCCTCCACCCCCGCGATAGCCTCAACGATCCGATAGATCTCAGCGGTACCGATCCGCACCCCACCCGGGTTGAGCGTGGTGTCGGACCGGCCATGCACCACATAACCTCCCGAGGGGCGCAGCTCGACATAGTCGCCATGCGTCCAGAGGCCCGGGAAGCGCTCGAAATAGGCAGACCGATAGCGGCTGCCGTCGGCGTCGTCCCAGAAGCCGACCGGCATCGACGGATGCGCATTGCGGCAGACCAGTTCGCCGGGTTCGCCGGCCCGGGGCTGCCCGTCGGCACCGAAGGCAGCGACGTCCATGCCCAGCATCGGCCCCTGCAGCTCGCCGCGCCGCACCGGCAAGGTCGGCACGCCGCCGAGGAAGCAGCCGCAGATATCGGTGCCGCCCGAGATCGAGGCGAGGTGGACGTCGCGTTTCCAGCTCTCGTAGACGTAGTCGAAACTCTGCGGCAGGAGCGGTGAGCCGGTCGAGAGAATGGTCCTGAGGCTGCCGAAATCGTGGGTCTCCGCCGGTCGCAGCCCGGCGCGATGGCAGGCATCGAGATACTTGGCCGACGTGCCGAAGACGTTGATCGCCTCGGCATCGATCAGGTCGGGCAGCCTCCGCGCGTCGGGCCAGGAAGGATTGCCGTCATAGGTGACGAGCGTGGCGCCGGACGCGAGGCCGGACACCAGCCAGTTCCACATCATCCAGCCGCAGGTCGTATAGTAGAAGAGCCGATCACCCGCCAGCAGGTCGCAATGGAGCCGATGCTCCTTGAGGTGCTGCAGCAGCAGGCCTCCTGCCGCATGCACGATGCCCTTGGGGCGTCCGGTCGTCCCCGAGGAATAGAGGATGGCGAGCGGCGCATCGAAGGCACCGCGATGATAGTCCATCGGCCCGGCGGCATGTGGCGCCAGCCAGTCCTCGATTCCCGAGGCGCGGCCCACAAAGGTGGTGCCGGCCGCCGGCTTGCCGATCAAGACGATGCGGGCGGGCCGGCTCGCCGCCGCCACGGCGTTGATGCTGGCACTGGTATCGATCCACTTGCCGGCATAGCCGTAACCGGCAACGGCGACGAGGATTTTCGGATCCACCTGTCCCAGCCTGTCGGCGGCACCCGCCGGGCCGAAATCGGGCGAGCACGAGCTCCACACGGCGCCGATCGCGGCAGTGGCGAGATAGAGCGAGATGGCCTCGATATCGTTGGTGACGATGCCGGCCACCCGGTCCCCCGGCCCGACGCCGTCGGCCCGCAGCGCCGCGGCGCAGCGCGAGACCAGGTCCGAGAGCTCCCGGCGCGACAGCTGCCGCCGCGTGCCGTCGTCGCGATGCGCGATGATCGCCGGTCGGTCGTCGGCGTCGCGCAGCAGGTTCTCGGCATAGTTGAGCCGGGCGTCGGGGAAGAACCGCGTCGCCGCAAGGCTGTCGCCGCCCGCGACGGCTCGCTCACCCTTGCTGCCGATCACCCCGAGCTCGTCCCAGAGCGCCGAATAATATGCCTCCGGCTCGGCCACCGACCAGGCATGCAGGCCGGCATAGTCGGTCGGTGCAAAGCCATGGGCGGCGGCGAAATTCGCCATGCCGGAGGCGGCGATGCGCTTGGGCGAGGGCTGCCAGAGGATGTCGCCGATGCTGCGTTCCGTCATTCCGGCCTCTCCACTGCCATGGCAATGCCCATCCCGCCGCCGATGCAGAGCGTGGCGACGCCGCGCCGCGCCCGTCGTCGCGCCATTTCGTGCAGCAGGGTCACGAGGATGCGCGCGCCCGAGGCGCCAATGGGGTGGCCGAGCGCGATGGCGCCGCCATTGACATTGGCCCGCTGCGGATTGATCCCGAGCTTACCGATAACGGCAAGGCTCTGCGCCGCGAAGGCTTCGTTGATCTCCCAGAGGTCGACATCGTGCAGCTCCCAGCCGGCACGCTGCAGCGCCAGCAGGCTCGCCGGGATCGGGCCGAGGCCCATCACCTGCGGGTCGATGCCGGCATGCCCCCAGGCGACGATCCGGGCCAGTGGCGCGAGGCCGCGCCGCGCCGCCTCGTCGGCGGACATCAGCACCAGCGCTGCCGCTCCATCGTTGATCCCCGAACTGTTGCCGGCGGTGACCGACCCGGCTTCGGCGAAAGCCGGTTTCAGCCGCGCCAGAACCTCGAGGTTGCTGTCGGGGCGGATGTGCTCGTCGGCACTGACCTCGACTGCCCCTCTGCGGCCGGGCACCTCTACGGGCACGATCTCGGCGGCAAAGCGGCCGGCCGCGCTGGCGTCCGCAGCCTTGCGTTGCGAGGCGACGGCAAAGCCATCCTGTGCCGCCCGGTCGACGCCGTGGCGATTGGCGATGGTCTCGGCCGTCATTCCCATCGGATAGCCGTAGAAGGCATCGGTCAGCCCGTCGCTCGTCACGCTGTCGCGGAGCGTGATGTCGCCCAGTTTCCCGGCGCGACGTACGCTGGCCGTGTGCGGGGCATTGCTCATGCTCTCCTGCCCGCCGGCGACGACGATCCGGGCGCTGCCGGTCTGGATCTGCTGGGCCGCCAGCGCCACGGCGCGCAGGCCCGAGCCGCAGACCTGGTTGACCAGCGCCGCCGGCGTGCTGTCCGGCAGACCGGCGAGGCGGGAAGCCTGCCGCGCCGGGTTCATGCCGTGCCCGGCAGCCAGCACCTGGCCGAGGATCACCTCGTCGACCTCCCCGGCCGAAATGCCGGCATCGGTCACCGCGGCCGCGATGGCCGCGGCGCCCAGTTCATGCGCCAGAACCGGCGAGAGCGCGCCGCCGAGCGAGCCGATCGGCGTCCGTCGCGCCGAAACGATGACCACGTCGGGGAGGCTCTGCATCAGAGCGCTCCATGGATGTAGGTGGCCTTGAGATAGAAATCCTTGGGCCGCCCGATATGGGTGCGGATGATGTCGGCGAGCTTGCCGGCCTCGCCGGCCTCGATCGCCTTGATCATCTCGAAGTGCTCGCTGATCGCCAGTTCGCGCAGCTCCTCGTTGGGGAAGGCGCGGCTGCGGATCGGATGCGTTGCGAAGGTGTAGTGGATGATGGCGTCGGCCAGCGTCTGGTTGCCGGCGGCGCGATAGAGCATTTCGTGAAAGCTGTTGTTGAGCGAGAAGACCTCGGCATAGCGCTGCGCGCGGCTGGCATCGCGGTGGCGGCTGGCAATGTCGGTCAGCGCCGCCACCAGTTCGTCGCCGGCCGGCCGCACGAAGCGCGCCGCGGCAGCGAGCTCGAGGCACTCGCGCACTTCATAGAGCTCCTCGATCTCGGCGATCGAATAGTCGCGCACCTGCACGCCCTTGTTGGGCTGCCGGATGGCGAGCCCCAGTCGCTCGAGTTCGTCGAAGGCGCGCCGCACGGCGTGCCGGGTGGCATCGGTGCGCGCCATGATCTCGTCCTCGACCAGCCGCTCCTTGGGACGCAGCTGGCCGGCAATGATCGCCCGCTGCAGTTCCCGGAACACAACGTCCCACTTTTTTGGCTGATCCGTCAGGGACTTGTCGGTCATCGGCCGCCTGGCTCCGCTTTTGATCCTGCCCTGTCCATACATCACTCTCCACATCGTCACAATCATCGTTGACATTATCGATAATGAGATCGATGCTTAAGTCGATAAGGGAGGGCGGCGTGTATCGGATTGGCTGCGGCGCAGGATTTTCGGGCGATCGCATCGACGCGCCACAGGCCGTCGTGGCCGAAATCGCTGCCTCCGGCGCGGGTGGCGCCATCATTTTCGAGACTCTGGGCGAGCGCACACTGGCCCTGCGCCAGACGGCACGCCACGCCGATCCCACCAAGGGCTACGAACCGCTGCTCGAGGAACTGCTGGAGCCGGTTCTCGCCCAGTGCCTCGCGGCCGGCATCGTCATCGTCGGCAATTTCGGTGCCGCCAATCCGGCCGGCGCGGCGGCGGCCATCCGGAACCTGGCCGAGCGGCTAGGTCTCCCCTCTCCACGCATTGCCGTGGTCGAGGGCGATGACCTCCTCGGCAAGATTTCTCTGGAAGACACTGTCCGCTGGGACGGCGACGGCCGCCTCCCCGAACTCGAGGGCGAGGTCATCGCCATCAACGCCTATATGGGCGCCGGCGCCATTGCCGACGCGATCCGTGCCGGCGCGCAGATCGTCGTCACCGGGCGCGTCGCCGATCCGGCTCTGGCGCTCGGCCCGCTGGTGGCGCATTTCGGCTGGGACTGGTCCGATCTCGATCGCATCGCGGCCGGCACGCTGGTCGGCCACCTGCTCGAATGCGGCGCGCAGGTCACCGGCGGCTATTTCGCCGATCCCGGTTTCAAGGACGTGCCCGGCATGGCCGATCTCGGCTTTCCGATCGCCGAGGTCGAGGCCGATGGCAGCTTCGTCATCACCAAGCCCGCCGGCACCGGTGGCCTGGTCGACCGCCGCACGGTGGCCGAGCAACTGCTCTACGAAATCCACGACCCGGCCGCTTATCTGACGCCCGACGTCACCCTCGACATTACCGGCGTCACCGTCGAACCGGCGGGTCGCGATCGGGTCCGCGTCTCCGGGGCGCGCGGCCATGCGGCGCCAACGACCCTCAAGGCAACCGTCAACGTCCATGGCGACTGGCTGGGCGAGGCCGAGATTTCCTATGCCGGCGCCAATGCGCTGGCGCGGGCCCGGCTCGCCATCGACACCATCGCCGAGCGCCTCGCGCGCCGCGGTCTCGCCGTACGCCACCGCGCCGATGTCATCGGCACCGTCAGTGCTTTCGACGCCGATGCCGGGAGCATGCTGGCCGAACTGCCGGTCCCTGCCGATGGCGACTACCGCGTCCGCTTCGCCTTCGGCGGCACGCAGTCCCGCGACGTGCAGCGCGCCGTCGATGAGGTCAACGCCCTCTATTGCTGCGGCCCGGCCGGCGGCGGCGGCGTGCGGACCAGCGTCCGCCCGCGCGTCCGCACGCTCTCGCACCTGGTGTCGCGCGAGGCCGTCATCCCGTCGTTCCGCTTCATTGGAGCGGCGGCATGAGCAGTGCGCATCAGACGGTCAAACTGCACGCCATCGCCCATGGTCGCTCCGGCGACAAGGGCAACCGGCTCAACGTCAACGTCATCGCCTACGACAAGCGGCACTGGCCGGTGCTGCTCGCCGAAGTCACTGCGGAACGCGTCGCAGGGCTCTTCGCGCATCGCGGCGTCACCCAGGTGCGGCGCTACGAGCTGCCGCTGCTCCACGCCCTCAACTTCGTCATCGAGGACGCGCTCGAGGGTGGGGTCAACTCCAGCCTCGCGGTCGACGCGCACGGCAAGTGTCTGTCCTACCTGGTGCTCGGAATGGATGTCCGGGTGCCAGTCGAAACCGGGGACGGGCAACTGCTCGCGCCCGAACTGCAATCCGCCCGCTAAGGGCATCCAGGGAGGTTACACATGAAAGTTCGTTCCAGCCTGAAAGGCATCCTGCTCGCAGGGGCGTCGATGGCCGTCTTTGCTGCGCAACCGGCGATCGCCCAGGAGCTGCAGCAGGGCGGCACGCTGCGCGTCGGCATTTCGCAGATGGCCCCCTCGCCCGATCCGGTGGTCACCACCTTCGGCGTCAACTGGCTCACCGCTTCGATCGCCTGCGAGGGCCTGCTCGGCGTCGACGAGAGCTGGACGCCGCAGCCCATGCTGGCCGAAAGCTTCACCTATGCCCAGGACGGCAAATCGCTGACCGTGGTGCTGCGTCCCGATCTCAGGTTCCATTCGGGTGCTGCGCTAACTTCGGCCGACGTCGTCGCCTCGCTCAACCGTTTCCGCGAGTCGGCAGGCATCGGTGCCTCGCTCAAGGGCGTGACAAGCGCCATCGAAGCGGTGGATGACCGAACGATCCTCATCACACTGAATACGCCGACCCCGATCGTGCCGGGCGTCCTCGCCGGCCAGCAGGCCGTGATCATGTCGTCGGCCTCGCTCGAAGGCGCCTCGCCGACTGAAGCCACACGCGGCCTCGACTGCACCGGCCCCTATACCCTCACCAGCTACACGCCCGACCAGGGCGCCGTGCTGACCCGCTGGGCCGACTACCACAGCCGCAGCGAGCCGTCCTCGGCTGCGACCGGTGCCAAGCATGCCTATGCCGACGAAATCCACCTGCGCCTGATGCCGGAGGCCTCGGTGCGTCGCGACTCGCTGATCACCGGCGAACTCGACATCGCCATGGAAATGCCGATCGATTTCTTCGATGCGCTCACCAACGATCCCAATACCGAGCCTGTGGTGGTGGCCAACAACCAGTCGCTGACCGTGGTGTTCAACACCAAGGAAGGCCCGCTCGCCGACGTCAACCTGCGCCGCGCCATCTACCACGCGCTCGAGATGAATCCGATCATGCTGGCTTCGGTCGGCAATCCCGAATTCTATACGCTCGATCCGAGCTGGATCCCGGACCCCAATTCGTTCTGGTACACCACCGCCGGCGTCCCCGACGGCTTCGGCACGCCCAACCCCGACAAGGTCAAGGAGTACCTCGCCGCCTCCAGCTACAAGGGCGAGCCGATCCGCTGGCTGGTCGCGTCCGAGCAGTACCAGAAGCACTTCCTGACCGCGGTCACGGCGTCCCAGCAGCTCGAGGCATTCGGCATCAATGTCGAAATCCAGGAATCGCCGATGGCGAGCTACATCCAGTCGCGCGCCGACGCCACCAAGATGGATGCGTTCTCGAGCTTCCTGCCGACCTATGTCGATCCGACCTCGATCGCCTATCTCAACGCCACCTATCCGGGGTTCTGGACCGATCCCGAAAAGCTCGAGCTGATGGCCAAACTTGCCTCCACAATCGATCCGGCAGAGCGCAAGGCGATCTTCGAGAAAGTGCACGCCCTGGCCTATGACCAGTTCCCGTTCATCAAGTACGGCACGGAAGCCAATATGTACGGCATCCGCAAGGGCGTCGGGAATCCGGCCCGCGTCCCGACGCGCGGCTACGACCTCTACAACGTCGCCCCGCCCCAGCAGTGACGATGACGACCTCCCAGGCGATACCTCCCGGCAGCCTGTCCGGTGGTGACGAAGAAGTCTTCGTCACCACCAATAAGTCGGTGTGGCAGCGGCTGCTGGGCAATCCCACGGCCATGGCCTCGATCGCGCTGCTCGCGCTCGTCGCCCTGGGCGCCATCCTGGCGCCGCTGCTCGCCCCCGGCAATCCGCTCCGGGTGAGCCCCGCCGATCGCTTCACGCCGCCCGGCGTCGAGCATTTCTTCGGCACTGACAATCTGGGCCGCGACATGTTCAAGATGGTGCTGCATGGCGGCCGCACCTCGCTACTCGTGGGGCTCATCGTCACGGCCATCTCGATGAGCGTTGCCGTCTTGCTCGGTCTCCTCTCGGGCTTCTATCGCCAGGTCGACGTCATCCTGATGCGCCTCGTCGATGGCCTGATGGCGTTTCCCGGCATCGTCCTCGCGACCGCCGCCGCCGGTATCATGGGTCCTTCCACCACCACCGTCATCACCGCGCTCTCGATCGTCCTCGTCGCCCCCTCGTTGCGCGTCGTCCGCGGCCAGGTACTGGTCGTGCGCGAGCTCCAGATGATCGAGGCAGCGCGATCGGTGGGCGTCCCGACCCTGCGTCTCTTCTCCCGCTACATTCTGCCCGCCGTCAGCTCGCCGATCCTCGTCCAGGCGTCGTTCATCTTTTCGGCAGCGGTGCTCGGCGAAGCCGGCTTGAGCTTCATCGGCGTCGGCATCGGCCCCAAGGAACTGAGCTGGGGCAACGCCTTGACCGAAGCGCGCAACTACATTTCCCAGGCGCCCTGGATCGTCATCTTTCCCGGTCTTGCCCTGATGCTCACGATCCTTGCCCTCAATCTGCTGGGCGACTCCCTGCGCGATGTCCTCGACCCGCGCCTGGCACGGAGGCGCTGACATGCTGCGCTATCTCGGCAAGCGCTTCCTCCTCATCCTGCCCACGATCTTCGTGCCGCTGATCCTAGTTTTCCTCCTCCTGCGCCTCTCGCCCGGCGACCCGGCGGGCATGATGCTGGGCGACCAGGCCACTGCCGACCAGATCGCGGCGCTGCGCACGCAACTGGGGCTCGATCAGCCGATCTGGGTGCAATTCTTCATCTGGCTCAAGGGCATCCTGACCCTCGACCTCGGCAATTCGATCTTCTTCCGCGAGCCGGTGATGGCGATCATCCCGCGCTATGCCGGCGTCACCATCCTTCTCACCCTCGCAGCGCTGCTGCTGGCGGTCGCCATCGGGGTGACGCTGGGCCTCGTTTCGGCCATGAACCGAAACAAGCCCATCGACCGCGCCGTGGTCACCACTGCCGTGCTCGGCATCTCGCTCCCCGAGTTCTGGTTCGCGCTGCTGCTGATCTTCGTTTTTGCGGTGACGCTGCGCTGGTTCCCGGTTGCCGGCTACAATCCGCCCGACGCCGGCCTCATTGCCTTCGGCGCCACCATCTTCCTCCCGGCCCTCGCTCTCGGCGTCCGGCAGTCGGCGCTGATGACCCGCATGATGCGCTCGTCCATGCTCGACGTCCTCAACGAGTCCTATATCACCACCGCCCGCGCCCAGGGCCTGCCGGAAAGCACCGTCATCGGTCGCTATGCCATGCGCACGGCCGCGATGCCGGTGGTGACGGTCGCCGGCCTTTCGGCCGGCTACATGCTCGGCGGTGCCGTCGCCATCGAGATCATCTTCGCCCTGCCGGGCCTCGGACGCATGCTGGTCGAGGCGGTCGGCCGCCGCGACTACCCGCTGGTCGAAGGCGGCGTCCTCACCATCTCGCTTGTGCTGGCGGTGCTCAACCTCGTGATCGACCTCATCTACGCCCTGCTCGACCCCAGGATCCGTTATCAATGACCGCGCACCTCGCTCCGCTGCCGGCCGAAACGACCCGCACCGCGCTGGCGCCGATCGTGCTCGAGGTCGAAAATCTCGGGCTCGGCTTCCGCAATGCCGATGGCCTCCTGCCGATCATCACCGATGTCTCCTTCACCATCCGGCAGGGCGAAGCCGTGGCGCTGGTCGGGGAGAGCGGCTGCGGCAAATCGATCACCGCCAGCGCGGTGATGGGCCTCGTCCCCGACCACGCCGAGATCACCGGCCTCATCCGACTCAATGGCAAGGAAGTTTCCGGCCTGCCGCCGCGCGAGCGCCGCAAGCTCTGCGGCCGACATATGGGCTTTATCTTCCAGGAGCCGATGACGGCGCTGCACCCGACGCTCACCATCGGCCGGCAGATGACCGACACGCTGCGGCACAATCTCGGCCTCGGCCGCGCCGCCGCCATGGACCGCGCCGCCGAGCTGCTCGACCGGGTCGGCATTCCGCGGGCCCGCGACATCCTCAAGGGCTATGTGCACGAACTCTCCGGCGGCATGCGGCAGCGGGTGATGATCGCCCTCGCCATTTCCTGTGGCCCCTCGCTGATCATTGCCGACGAACCGACGACGGCGCTCGACGTCACCATCCAGGCGCAGGTGCTCGACCTGCTCGATGAGATGCGAAGCGAGCTCGATCTCGCCATGCTGTTCATCACCCATGACCTCGAAGTGGTGGGCGATTTCTGCGACCGGGCGGTGGTGATGTATGCCGGCGACGTGGTCGAGCGCGGCGCCAGCGCCGACGTCGTCCATCACCCGGCCCATCCCTATGCGCGCGGCCTCCTCGATGCGGTCCCCTCGCATGACGACGGAAGGAGGCGCCTCAGCCCGATCGGCGGCACCGTGCCGCCGGTGGGCCAGTGGCCGGACGGCTGCCGATTTGCCCCCCGCTGCGCGCGCGCCGATGAGCAGTGCCTGACCCGCCCGGCGCTGGCGTCGCACGAACGCAGCGACGTGCGCTGCTGGCATCCGCTGGAGGGCGCGGCATGAGCGGCGAACCCGTGCTTTCGGTCACCGGCCTCTCCAAGTCGTTCAAGATGGTCAAGGCAGTCCGCGACGTCAGTTTCGACATCCCGCGCGGCAAGACCTTCGGGCTTGTGGGGGAATCCGGCTCTGGCAAGTCGACGACGGCGCGGCTGGTGCTGCGCCTCGTCGAACCCACGGCCGGCACCATCCGCTTCCGTGGTCAGGATCTCTCGTCGCTCTCCGCCGGTGCCCTGCGCCGTGAGCGCCGGCACATGCAGATGATCTTCCAGGACCCGTTCGGCTCGCTCAACCCGCGCATGAGCATCCGCGAGACACTGACCGAACCACAGCTCGTGCATGGCCTGGGCACGCCCGAAGAACGACTGAAGACGGCGGAAAGACTGCTCTCCGAGATCAGTTTGCCGCGCACCGCCCTCGATCGCTATGCCCACGAATTCTCCGGCGGGCAGCGCCAACGCATCGCCATTGCCCGCGCCCTCGCCACCAACCCCGAGCTGATCGTCGCCGACGAGCCGGTGAGCGCCCTTGACGTCTCGGTGCAGGCCCAGGTGCTCAACCTGATGCGCGACCTGCAGGACCGGCACGGCACGACGATGCTGTTCATCTCGCACGACCTGCGGGTGGTGCAGTTCATGTGCGAGGAAATCGCCGTCATGTATCTGGGCGAGATCGTCGAGCAAGGCCCGCGCGAGCGCATCTACGGCGCCCCTTCGCACCCCTATACGCAGGCGCTTATTTCTTCAGTGCCGGGTCGCGGCAATGGCCAGCGAACAAGGCTCAAGGGCGAAATCCCGAGCGCCCATGCCATCCCAAGCGGCTGCGCTTTTCGCACCCGCTGTCCATATGCCTTCGATCGCTGCATCACCGAAACGCCGGCCATGCGCGACCTCGGCGGCGGACAGAAGGCCGCCTGCCACCTGCTCGACAAGGCTGACGCGGCATGAGCGAGGCGAGGACCATCGATATCGTCAGCCGCGAGGCCACCTATCGCGGGCTTCGCGACAGAATAGGCGATCGGTTCCTCAATCTGCGCTACGCCGAAGCGCCCGTCGGCCCGCTGCGCTTCAAGCCACCTGTCCAGCACGAGAACAAGGGCATGATCGACGCGACCCACTTCGGCCTCGCCCCGCCGCAGGTGCAGCGCCCTGCCCCGGCCTGGGCGACACAGGGCGCGGGCTTCGAAACGGGCGAGGATTGCCTCAACCTCAACCTCTATACCCCGGCGGCCGACGACAAGCGCCGGCCGGTGATCGTCCACGCCTTTGGCGGTGGCTTCCAGGGCGGAGCGGCGCATGGGACCTTCCACAACGAACCGCGCTTCGCCTGGGACAACGATGTCGTTCTGGTGCGGCCCAACATGCGCGTCGGCGCCCTCGGCTTCCTGCACCTCGCCGAGGCGTTCTGGGAAGGCTACGCAGCGACCAACCGCGGCATGCTCGACTTCATTGTGGCGCTGCGCTGGGTGCATGACAACGTCGCCGCCTTCGGCGGGGACCCCGACAATGTCACGCTGGTCGGCATGTCCTCGGGCGCCTTCACCATATCGGCGCTGTTCGGCGTCGACGATCTCGCAAAACTCTATCGCCGCGTCTGGGTGATGAGTGGTCCGGCGAGCCGCATCATCGCGCCGGAGACGGCCGCCGCCCTCGCGGCCGACTTTCT
>NZ_JAYRYM010000036.1:0-22830 GCF_041917035.1 Devosia sp.
ATCTGGCCGAACCTGCAGAAGGGTATCCTGGGCGAGATGGACCCGCAGGCCGCGCTCGACGATGCCGCCGCCAAGGCCAAGGTGATCATGGAGGACGCCGGCTACATCAAGTAGTCGACGCCACCGACGGAGGGGCGGCCCGCCGCCCCTCCCGTGCCCCCCGAGAAGCCGGCCGGATCACCCTTCATGCTGTTCAGGCGACGCGAACGCGCCACACCCTACCTGCTGCTCATGCCAGCCCTCGCCATCATGGCCTTCGTGGTGGTGATCCCGCTCGGCTTCTCGCTCTATACGAGCTTCACCGGCTACCGGCTGATCAAGCCCGAGACGATCAACGACTTCGTCGGCTTCCGCAACTACCAGCGCATCCTCACCGACCCCGAGTTCTGGATCCCGTTCGGGCGCACCGTGCTGTTCCTGACCGTGGCGCTGAACATCGAGTTCCTGCTCGGCCTCGGCATCGCGCTGCTGATCAACCAGATCACCTGGGGGCAGCGCACGCTGCGCACCATCATGATGTTCCCCATGATGTTCTCCCCCATCCTCGTCGGCTTCCAGTTCAAGTTCCTGTTCAACGACAATATCGGGGTGGTGAACAATGCCCTGCAGTCGCTGGGGCTGACCGGCTTCGCCGTGCCCTGGCTGGTCGACGGCTTCCTCGCCTTCTTTTCCATCACCTTCGCCGAGGTGTGGATGAGCACCTCGGTCTTCGCCATCCTGCTGCTGGCCGGCCTGTTCGCCATGCCGCGCGACCCGATAGAGGCGGCGCGCGTCGATGGCTGCAATCCCTGGCAGACCTTCCGGCACATCACCCTGCCCTTCCTGATGCCCTTCGCCTACATCGCCATGGCGATCCGCTCGCTCGACGTGGCGCGCGCCTACGACATCGTCAAGGTGATGACCGCCGGCGGCCCGGCGGGACGCACCGAACTGCTCTGGACCCTCATCGCGCGCACCGGCTACGAGAACTCGCGCATGGGCATGGCCAACGCCATGGCCTATTTCTCGACCATCCTGTCGATCCTGTTCACCTGGTACTTCTACCGAAAGCTGGTGGCCTCCCGCCGCTACATGGGAGGGCTGGAATGAGCGACGCCGTCGAAAGCCGGGCCTCCAAGGCCGCCAAGCGCTTCGCCCTGACCGCGCTCACCTTCCTGCTGATGATGGTGATGTGCGTGCCGGGCCTGTGGGTGATCCTGTCGGCGTTCCGGCCGAACGCGGAGATCCTCTCGAAGCCGCCGATCTGGGTGCCCGAGCGGCTGACGCTCGACAACTTCGCCAAGATCTTCGGCTTCGGCTCCGACCAGATCGCCATCCCGGTCGTCTCCTACTTCACCAACTCTCTGGTCATCGCCCTGACCTCGACGGCGATCGCGCTGCTGATCGGCATGGCCGGCGGCTACGCCTTCGCCCGCTTCCGCTTCCGCGGCAAGGCCGGCATCTTCCTGGGGCTGATGCTGTTCCGCGCCGTGCCAGGCATCGCGCTGTCGCTGCCGGTGTTCATGCTGTGGAGCTGGATGGGCCTGATCGACACCCAGCTCGGGCTGATCATCGTCTATGTCAGCCTCAACGTGCCCTTCACCATCTGGCTGATCGACGGCTTCTTCCGCCAGATCCCGATGTCGCTGTCGGAGGCGGCGCAGGTGGACGGCTGCACGGCCTGGCAGGCGTTCTGGAAGATCGAGTTCCCGCTGGCCCGCTCCGGCATCGCCGCGGCCGGCGTCTTCGCCTTCCTCACCTCGTGGAACGAGTACGCGCTCGCCAGCCAGCTGACCCGCTCCACCGATTCCAAGACCCTGCCAGTCGGCCTGCTCGATTTCACGGCGCAGTTCACCATCGACTGGGCGGGCATGTGCGCCATGGCGGTGATCATCATCATCCCGGCGCTCATCCTTACCTTCCTCGTCCAGAAACATCTGATCGCCGGGCTCACCTTCGGCGGCGTGAAAGGATAGCCCATGGCGGAAATCGCTCTGGAAAAGGTCGTCAAGAAGTACGGCTCCGTCGGCGTCGTGCACGGCATCGACCTCAGGATCGCGCATGAGGAATTCGTCGTCCTGGTCGGGCCGTCGGGCTGCGGCAAGTCGACCACGCTACGCATGATCGCCGGCCTCGAGGACATCACAGGCGGCCTGATCCGCATCGGCGACCGGGTGGTGAACGACCTGCCGCCGCGCAAGCGCAACATCTCGATGGTGTTCCAGAACTACGCGCTCTATCCGCACATGAACGTGCGCGAGAACCTCGGATTCGGACTGAAGATCGCCGGCGAGACGCCGGAGCGGATCGCCGAACGGGTCAACGAGGCGGCGGAGATCCTCGGCCTCACGCCGCTGCTCGAGCGGACGCCGGCCGAACTCTCGGGCGGGCAGCGCCAGCGCGTCGCCATGGGACGGGCGATCGTGCGCAACCCCGACGCGTTCCTGTTCGACGAGCCGCTGAGCAACCTCGACGCCAAGCTGCGCGGCCAGATGCGGGCCGAGATCAAGAAGCTGCACCAGAAGGTGCGGACGACCGTGGTCTACGTCACCCACGACCAGGTCGAGGCAATGACGCTGGCCGACCGCATCGTGGTGATGCGCGACGGCCACATCGAGCAGGTCGGCACGCCGATGGAGGTGTTCAACCATCCCCGCACCACCTTCGTTGCGACCTTCATCGGCTCGCCGCCGATGAACCTGCTGCCGGCGCGGATAGACGGAGATGCGGTCCGCCTCGCCGACGGCACCGAGGTGCCGGTTCCGGACCGGCTGAAGCCCTTCGTCGCCGATGGCGAGGAACTGACGCTCGGTATCCGGCCCGACGATATCAGCCCGGTCGGCCACGGGCTGAGCCAGGACGGTCCCGGCGCCGAGATCGAGCTGACCGTGGAACTGGCCGAGCCTCTGGGCATGGAGAGCCTGCTCTACACCCGCGCCGCCGGCCAGGAGGTGCTGGCCAAGCTCTACGGCCCGCGCATCGTCACGCCGGGTGAGCGGCTGAACTTCCGCCTCGCGCTCGACCGCGCCCATCTGTTCGATACCCGCACCGGGCTCTCGGTGCGGGCGCGTCAACCCGGGGGAAACTAGTCATGCAGCGCATGGGCATGGTGATCGGGCTCAAACCCGAAAAGGTCGCCGAATACAAGCGGCTGCACGCCGCCGTCTGGCCCGAGATCCTCGCAAAGATCAGCGAGTGCAACATCACCAACTATTCGATCTACCTCAAGGAGCCGGAAAACCTGCTGTTCGGCTACTGGGAGTATCGCGGCGCCGACTTCGCCGCCGATGCCGCCCGCATGGCCGCCGATCCGCGCACGCAGGACTGGTGGGCCGTCTGCATGCCCTGCCAGGAGCCGCTGCCCGATCGCAAGGACGGCGAATGGTGGGCGATGATGGAGGAGGTGTTCCACCATGACTGAACAACGTCTCGCGGCGCTGCGCGACTGCTACACCTCGGTGCTGCACGACGTGATGCGCGGCATGGGCCTGCGCAACTTCACGCTGCCGCCGCGCCTCCGACCACTCGACCCCGCCGGCGTCCTCACCGGCCCGGCCTTCACCATCGAGGGCTGCATCGACGAGACCGCGGACGCCCACAAGACGCTGCTCGAATGGACGGGCCTGCTCTCCAAGTGTCCCTCCGGCCATGTCTGGGTCGCCCAGCCGCACAACCAGCTCGTGGCGCAGATGGGTGAGCTGTCCGCCGAAACGCTGCACCGCAAGGGCGTGCTCGGCGTCGTCACCGATGGCGCCCTGCGCGACACCAACTTCATCCTCCGGCTCGGCTTTGCCTGCTGGGGCACCTTCCACACGCCGCGCGACGTGGTCGGGCTGTGGCTG
Organism: Devosia sp.; assembly: GCF_041917035.1. Lineage (GTDB taxonomy): Bacteria > Pseudomonadota > Alphaproteobacteria > Rhizobiales > Devosiaceae > Devosia_A. Next base: position 3,822 of record NZ_JAYRYM010000036.1, read on the forward strand.
CCCACATCCGTCGGTCAGCCGATCATGATCGACGACGTGCGGGTCAATCCGGGCGACTGGGTACACGGCGACCGCGACGGCATGGTGGTGATCCCAGCAGCGGTGCTGGACGAGGTGATCGACAAGGGCGTCGCCGCGATGACCACCGAGAGCAAGGTGCGGCGCGCCATCATCGAGGGCATGGATCCGCAGCAAGCCTACCTGACCTACGGGAAATTCTAGCCAATGCGCATCGCCGAACTCGAAATCCGCGCCTGCCGCCATTCGGGCTCGACCATTGCCGGGGCGGCGATGCGCGACGGGCAGAGCCAGGACGGGCTCGAGTACCTGGTGCACACGCTGCGCACCGAGGACGGACGTTCGGCGTCGATGTTCGGCTTTGCCGGCCGCTCCGCCCTCGGTGCGGCGCATCAGGCCGCCGCCTCGCTGCGCCCGTTCTTCGTCGGCCGCAACGCCCTCGACCGCGAGAAGGCCTGGCAGGACTGGCGCACGGCGGACCGCTGGTGGCATCACCTCCCCATCTACAGCTACGGGCCGCTCGACTGCTGCCTGTGGATCCTCGCCGCGGAAGCCGCCGGACAGCCGCTCTGGCGCTTCATCGGCGGCGCCCGCGACCGGGTGCCGGTCTATGCCTCCTCGCTCGTCCTCGCCGACGCCGAGGCCTATGCCGCAGAAGCGCTTCAGGTGCAGGCGGCGGGCATGAAGGCCTATAAGATCCATCCGCCCGGCCGGTCGCTCGAGGTCGACATCGCCATTCACCGCGCAGTCCGGGCCGCGGTCGGGCCGGACTTCACCCTGATGTCCGACCCGGTCGCGCCCTATTCCCTCGAGGAAGCGGTGCGGCTCGGGCGGGTGCTCGAGGAGCTCGGCTTTGCCTGGCTCGAGGAGCCGCTGCCCGACGAGGCCTTCGGTGCGCTGCGCGAACTGAGCCGGGTACTCGACATTCCGGTGGTGGGCACCGAGGTACTGCCCAGGCATCCCTACTCGGTCGCCGAGTGCATAGCCTCGCGCGTTGTCGACGCGGTGCGTGCCGACCCGTCCTGGAGCGGCGGCATCACCGGCACGCTGAAGACGGCCCGGCTGGCCGAAGCCTTCCATATGAAGTGCGAGCTGCACACCACCATCCTCGCCCCGCTCGAACTGGTGAACCTCCACCTCAACGGCGCCATCGCCAATTCGAGCTACCTCGAACTGCTCTGGCCGCGCGCGCCCTTCGATTTCGGCCTTCTGGCGCCGCTGCCGATCGCCGACGGCATCGCCACCATGCCCGAGGGCCCCGGCCTCGGCATCGGCCTCGACTGGGACCTCATCGACAACGACACCATCGCGGTTCTCCAGCCATGACCACGACCGACACCCGCCTGCTGCTGCTCAGCGATGCCGACAATGTCCTGGTCGCCCGGGCGACCATCGAGGCCGGCGAGACCGTCGCCGTCTCGGGGACCCCAGTCACGCTGACGGCCCGCGTCATCATGGGGCACAAGCTTGCCCGCCGGACGATCCCGGCCGGCGCGCTGGTCCTGAAATACGGCGCCCCCATCGGCACCGCGACGCGCGACATCGGCATCGGCGAGCACGTCCACCTGCACAACCTGAAGAGCAACTACACCGCCACGCACTCGCTGGAGGCGGCTCGTGCCGACGCGGAAGGAGAGCAGCAATGAGCGAACTGACCGGCTATCTGCGCGCCGACGGACGCAAAGGCATCCGCAACGTCGTTGCCGTCGCCTACCTGGTCGAGTGCGCCCACCACGTGGCGCGCGAGATTGCCTGGCCGCAGCGCGATCGGGCCCATGTCATCGGCTTTCCCGGCTGCTTTCCCAATGCCTATGCGCAGCAGATGATGGAGCGGCTGTGCACGCACCCCAATGTCGGGGCGGTACTGCTGGTCTCGCTCGGCTGCGAGAGCTTCAACCGCTACGCCCTCGAGAAGGTGATCCGCGACAGCGGCCGGCCGGTCAGGGCGCTGGTCATCCAGCGCGACGGCGGCACGCGGGCGACCATCCGCGACGGCCAGGCCTGGGTCGAGGCGCAGGTCGCCGCCCTCGCCGAGATGCCGCGGGTGCCGATGGATGTCTCAGAACTGGTCGTCGGCACCGTCTGCGGCGGTTCGGACGGCACCAGCGGGCTCTCCGGCAACCCGGCCGCCGGCCGCGCCTTCGACCGGCTGGTCGAGGCCGGTGCCGCCTGCATCTTCGAGGAGACCGGGGAACTGATTGGCTGCGAGGAGATCATGGCCGCCCGCGCCAGGACGCCGGAACTGGGCGACGAGTTGCGCGCCGCGGTGGGCAAGGCGGCCCGCTACTACGCCACGCTCGGCTATGGCAGCTTCGCCGCCGGCAATGCCGACGGCGGCCTCACCACCATCGAGGAGAAATCGCTTGGCGCCTATGCCAAGTCCGGCGCCTCGCAGATCGCCGGCCTGATCAAGCCGGGCGACCGACCGCCGCGCGGCGGGCTCTACCTGATGGACGTAGTGCCCGACGGCGAGGTGCGCTTCGGCTTTCCCAACATCTCGGACAATGCCGAGATCGTCGAGATGATGGCCTCGGGCGCCCACCTGTCGCTGTTCGTCACCGGGCGCGGCTCGGTGGTCGGTTCGGCCCTCGCGCCGGTCATCAAGATCGCCGCCAATCCGCACATGTACGAGCGGCTGGCCGAGGACATGGATGTCAATGCCGGCCGCATCATCACCGGGACCGCCTCGCTCGACGAGGTCGGCGAGGAGATCTACCGGCTGGTGCTCGACGTTGCCGCCGGAGCCGAGACCAAGTCGGAAGCGCTCGGCCACGCCGAATTCATCCTGACCTACAAGAGCTTCGAGCCGATCGGCCCGGCCTGCCTGCCGGCCTAGCCTCGCCCCCGCTGAAGGAGAAGTATCCTGGACCTCATCGACACCCACCAGCACCTCATCTACCGCGACCGCTTCGGCTATGGCTGGACCAGTGGCATCCCCGCGCTGGCCAGCGGGGACTTCACCCTCGCCGACTACCGCCGACTGACCGAGGGAGCCGGCGTCGCCGGAACGATCTTCATGGAAGCGGGCGTCGACGACGCCGACTACCAGAAGGAGGCGCGCTTCATCGCCGGACTGGTGGGCACCGACGGGCTGCTCGGCCAGATCGCCTCGTGCCGCCCAGAGGAGGAGACCGGCCTCGAAGCCTGGCTGGACGAGTGCGGCGGGCTCAAGGTGGTCGGCTTCCGGCGCATCCTGCACGTGATGCCCGACGAACTCTCCCGCTCGAGCCAGTTCCGCGCCAACCTGCGACGGATCGGCGCCGCCGGCCTCGCCTTCGACGTCTGCGTCCTCGCCCGGCAGTTGCCGATCGCCGCCGAGCTGGCGCGCGCCTGCGGCGATCAGCAACTGGTGCTCGACCATTGCGGCGTGCCCGATATCGCCGGCGACGCCTTCGAGGCCTGGGCCGCCGGAATCGACGCGCTGGCCGCCCTGCCCCATGTCAGCGTCAAGCTCTCCGGCATCACCGCCTATTGCGCGCCGGGCACGGCGACGACCGCGACGCTGCGCCGCTGGGTCGATCACGTGCTCGACCGCTTCGGCCCCTCCCGCATCGTCTGGGGCGGCGACTGGCCGGTGGTCAATCTCGGCTCTGGCCTCCGCGAGTGGATCGGCATCACCGGGGACTTGCTGGCGGGGCTGGCGCCCGACGAGCGGCAGGCCATCGCCGGCGGCAATGCACGGCGGATCTACGGCGTCTAGCTGCGGAGGTCCCGATTTCCGCGCATCCGTACCGACACCGCGCGCAACGGCCTTGCATCGCCCCGGCGCGATTGGCATCCGTCGTGGTCGGCCGGAGGTGAAGAAATGGATGCCATGCAGGACGAGCAGAAATACACCGCGCCGGCGCTCGAGAAGGGCCTCGACATCATCGACGTGCTGTCCTCGCAGGATCACGGCCTGACGCAGATCGACATCGCCCGCACGCTGGACCGCTCGGTGGGCGAGATCTACCGCATGCTGGTGGTGCTGCAGCGCCGCGGCCTCGTAGCGCTAGATCCGGCCGGGGACCGCTACTACCTCACCACCAAACTGTTCGAGATGGCCAACCGGACACCGGTGATCGCCCGCCTCACCGTCGCCGCCGCCCCGATCATGGCCGATCTCGCCAACACCACCGACGAGTCCGTCCACCTGGCGGTGCTTTCGGACGAGAGCATCATCGTCATCGGCCAGGTCGACAATCCCGGCTACAATATCATGCGCGTCCGCCTCGGCGCCCGCATCCCGGCGTGGAAGACGTCCTCGGGGCGGGTGCTGCTGGCCAACCTGCCTGAGGAACAGTTCGAGGCCTTTCTGGCCGAGCATCCGCATCCGGACGGACTGCTGCCGACGCGGCTGCGCCGGGAACTGGGCGGCATCCGCCGGCGCGGCTACGAGCAGATGCGCTCCTATGTGGTCAAGGGCGTCACCAATATCAGTGCCCCGATCATGTCGCATACCGGCATCGCCGCCGCCATGACCATCCCCTATGTCGATCGCCATTTCGGCAGCGTGCCGATCGACGAGTGCCGGCAGATCCTCGTCAGGGCCGCCGCCGACCTCTCCCGCGCCATCGGCGGCACGGCCGGCCCGACCGCGGCATCAGGCGCTGGCTGATCGTTCCGACCTACCGCTGCAGCTCGATGCCAAGCTGCTGCAACTCTCCGAGGCCGTGGTCGAGCAGATTCTCCCAGCTGGCCAGCGGATCGTGCGGGACATCGCGATTGGCCGTGAGCGCCAGTTCGACCGCCAGCAGGTGGTCCGCCGCCGGTCGTCGGGCGATCAGCGAGACCTCCATCTCGGCCGCCAGTCGAACGGCCTCGCCAGCGAACTCCGTACAGCGCCGATAGCTCTGCGCGGCGAAGGCGGTCGCCGCACTGCCCGAAACGCCCGAGATGGCGCAGAACAGGCCGGTCGCATCGGCGGCGGGCAGACCCGTCGCACGGCAGTCGAGGGTCAGCGTCCGCCAGGCACCGGCGCCGTCGATGCCGTCGGTGGCATCGATGGCGCGCTGCAGGGCCTCAAGCAGCGGACCGGGTTCCTCACCCTCGGCGAGGACGACGCTGCTGGCATAGTCATGCCCCTGCACCGAGACCTCGATGCTGAGGCCCGCGCCCATGCCGCGGGCCAGTTCGCGGCAGGGCAGCGAGAAGGTCGGCAGCCTGCCACGCAGGCTGACCTGCGGATCGCGGCCGCAGATCTGGCGGTAGAGCCCATCGGCCGAACGCGGGGCCGGTGTCGGGTCGGCCCAGTGCAGGCTTGCGCCGATCAGCCGCCAGGGGGCGAAGGCGGCCTGCGGCGCGGACGGCGCGTGTTGCGCGGCGGCCTCCATCATCCGGCCCTCGTGAGCAGCGGCGCCCGCCGCAGCGCAGCCAGATCGGCCGAGCCGGTGCAGAAGCAGGCGATCCGCAACTGGTCGATCACGGTCGAGAAATGGGCAACCACGGCGTCCGGCGAGTCGACGGCGGCCTCCAGCACGCCGGCCGCCTGGCCGACCACATCGGCACCGAGGCGAATGGCCTTGGCCACGTCGATACCGCTGCGGATGCCGCCCGAGCCGATCACCGTCGCCTCCGGGCACGCCGACCGTACCCCGACGATGGCGCTGGCGGTCGGGATACCCCAATCGGCGAAGGCCCGCGCCACCGCGGCCTGGCGTGGCGTTGCGGCGCGCGCCGCCTCGACCGCCGCCCAGCTGGTGCCGCCGGCGCCGGCGACATCGATGAGGCTCACTCCGGCGTCGCACAGGCGGCGTGCGACCGTTGCCGACAGGCCGGCGCCCACCTCCTTAACGACCAGCGGGACGTCGAGCGCCTGCGCCAGTGCGCCGATCTTGCCGAGCAGCCCGCGCCAGTCGCGGTCACCCTCCGACTGCACGGCCTCCTGCAGGGGGTTGAGGTGGATGATCAGCGCGTCGGCCTCGATCATCCCCACCGCCCGCCGCGCCTCCTCGATGCCGAAGCCGCGATTGAGCTGGGCGGCACCGAAATTGGCCAGGAGCGGCACCGACGGCGCCAGCCGGCGCAGCTCGGAGCCGAGCCCGGAACTGCCCTGCCCCTCGATGGCGATACGCTGCGAGCCGACAGCAAGGGCAATGCCCAGCTGCTCGCAGGCGATGGCGAGATTGCGGTTGATGGCGCTCGCCCGTTCCGGGCCGCCGGTCATCGAACTGACGAGCAGCGGCGCGTTGATCCGCTTTCCGAGGAACTGCGTATCCAGCCTGATCTCGTCGAGGTGCAGTTCAGGGAGGGCATTGTGCTCGAAGCGTATGTTGTCGAAACCAGTCGCACCGGCCATCGCCTGGGCCTCGCCGGCGAGCACGATGTCGAGGTGTTGCGACTTTCGGTCCTTCAGCACGGGATGCTCTCTCCCAATCCGTCCGATGCAGACTACGAGCGGGTGTGCGCCTCGGTTCACTTTGCCCGGTCCCTTCCCGGAGCCAAAGGGTGAGCGATCCGAACACCGCCCACGATGCCACGCCCCCCGAGAGCCTCGCGCGGCTGAAGAGCAGCCTCGAGTCCCGCCTCAAGGTGCTGGTGAACTCGGGGCCAAGCACCCCCCGGCACCTGCGCGAGGCAATCCGCCACGCCCTGCTCGCGCCGAGCAAGCGGGTGCGGCCGATGATGGTCCACCTGGTGGCGGCGGGACAAGACTACCTGCACCTGCCCGCGCTCGATGCCGGCTGTGCCGTCGAAATGGTGCACACCGCCTCGCTGATCCTCGACGACCTGCCGTGCATGGACGATGCCAAGGTGCGACGGCAGCGGCCGACGACGCATGTTGTCTATGGCGAGGCGACGGCGATCCTTGCGGCCATCGCCCTGCTCAACCGCGCCTTCGGCGTCATCGCCGAACTCGACGACCTGTCGCCGGGCATCCGGACGCAACTGGCCGAACAGCTCTCCGGCGCAGTCGGCTGGGAGGGGCTGGTATCCGGCCAGGAACTCGACCTGCGCGGCGGCGACGGCGCCGACCCGGAGGCGATCGAGCGGCTCAACTGGCTGAAGACCGGCGTGTTGTTCGTCGCCGCCGCACAGATGGGGGCGACGATCCGCGGGCTGGGGCCGGCACAGACCGAGGCGGTGCGCACCTTCGCCACCCACCTGGGGCAGGCCTTCCAGACCGCGGACGACCTACTCGATGTGTCCGCCACCGCGGCGCAGATCGGCAAAGACGTCGGCCAGGACCGCGACAAGACCACCATTGTCAGCCTGCTCGGAACCGAAGTGGCGCGCCGACGCTGCCGCGAGCATCTCGAGCATGCCGAGCGCGCCCTCGCCCAGAGCAGCCTCGAGCCGCAGCCGTTCCGCACCCTGATCGGGCGCTATTTCGGCCCGTTGCAGACGGAAACGCCGTGACCGATGACGCCCCCGCCCTCCGCGTGAGCGGTCTCGAGGTCAACTACAAGAGCCGCAGGGTGCTGCGCGGCCTCGATCTGGAGATCGACGGCGGCACCATCTACGGGCTGCTCGGGCCCAACGGCGCGGGCAAGACCACGCTGATCCGGACCATTTGCGGCCGGGTGCGCGCCGGCGCCGGCAGCGTCACGGTGGCGGGCCGCGACAACCGCGATCGCAGCGCCCTGCGGCGGATCGGCCTCGTGCCGCAGGAGATCGCGCTCTACGGGCACCTGACCATCCGCGAGAATCTCGAGACCTTCGCGCGGCTCTCCGGCCTCGACGCCGGCGCGGCCGACGCGGCACTCGGCTGGGTGCGCGAGATCGGCGGGCTGGGCGAGCGCTGGAACGAGCGCACCGAGGTCCTTTCCGGCGGCTGGAAGCGCCGCGTGAACATCGCGGCCGCGGTGTTGCACCGGCCGAGCCTGCTCATCCTCGACGAGCCGACCGTGGGCGTCGACATCGATGCGCGCAACGACCTGCAGGCAGTGATCGTCGGGCTCAGCGCCGGCGGCATGGGGGTGCTGCTGGCCACCCACGACCTCGACCAGGCCGAAACCATCTGCAGCATGGTCGGCTTCCTGCGCAATGGCGTCATCGCCCCGCAGGGCACGCCCCGCGACCTGGTCGACGAGCAGTTCGGCGAGAGCAGCGAGGTGATCGTCGAACTGCGCGCCCCGCTCGCAGAGGCGCAGACTGCCGTGCTGGGGCGCGCCGGCTTCGTGCCGAGCAATGCCGGCATGACCTGGTCCATCCTCGACGAGACCGGGGCCGAGCACGCCGGCGACCTGGCCCAGCGGCTGGAACTGGTCGGCATCCGCGTCCGCGAGGTGCGGCTGCGCCGGCCGGGGCTCGACACCCTGTTCGTGCGCCTCTCCCAAGACGGCACGGCCCGGGGAACAGGCACATGATCCTCGCCATGTTCCGCGTCATGCTGCTGGGCCTCGCGCGCGACCGCGGCGCGCTGGCGATGGCCTTCATCCTGCCGCCGACGATCTTCGTGATCTTTGCCGCGATCTTTTCGGGAACCAGCGGCGACGGCCTGCGGCTGAAGCTCGCCTATGGCGTCACCGCCGCCTCGGACAACGCCGTGCGCCTCGAGACCGAGCTGCGCGCGGAGCCGTCGCTGCGCATCGCCACGGGCATCGCCGCGAGCGTGGACGAGGTCCGGGCCGCGGTCGCCGACGGGAGTGCCGATGCCGGGCTTTTGGTGCGCGGCGACCTCGTGGGCGACGCCGACAGCTCGCCGATCCTGGTCCTTGTCGACCCGGGCAAGCTGATGGCCGGACCGATCGTTGCCGGACATGTCCAGCGCATCCTCGCCACCCGCCTCGTCGACCTCGGCCTCGCCCGCACCGCGCCCCAGATCGAGGCGCTGGTCGGCGCCTTCACGCCCGAGCAATCGGCCCGCCTCGCAGCCGCACTCGACGAACTTGCCGCCACGCCGCCCGAACCGGACGCGACCGGCGGACTGGTCTCGACCGAGACCATCGGCGGGGGCGGCGAGGCCGGTGCGACGGTGACCTACTATGCCGGAGCCGTGGCCATCCTGTTCCTGCTGTTCTCGGCCATGCAGGGCGCGGCGACACTGATCGAGGAGCGCAGTTCCGGCATCGTCGACCGCCTGGCGGTCGGGCCGGCTGGAACCGACGTGGTGGTCGCCGGCAAGTTCCTGTTCCTGACGCTGCAGGGCATCGTCCAGGTGGCGCTGATCTTCATGGTTGCGGTGTTCGTCTACGGGGTCGAGCTGGCGGCACAGCTGCCGGCCTGGGCCGCAACGACGGTGCTGGCGGCGGCCGCCGCGGCGGGGCTCGGCCTCGCCATCGCCTCGGCCTGCACCACCAAGCAGCAGGCGCAGACAATCACCACCTTCGTCGTCCTTGTCGCGTCCGCCATCGGCGGCTCGATGGTGCCGCGCTTCCTTATGCCGCCATGGCTGCAGGATATCGGCTGGTATACTCCCAACGCCTGGGCGATCGAGGCCTATCAGGGCGCGCTGTGGCGCGGGGAGGGGATCGAGGCGATCGCCGGAGCGCTGCTGCCGCTGGGTGGCTTGGCCATCGCCGGATTCGTGGCGGCCCTCGCGATCTCGCGCTGGCGGCTGAAGCTCTAGGAGACACACCGGATGGCAACCGCAAACCCCAAGGCCGCCGCCAACCTCACCACGCGGGATACCGCGATCGGCCTTTCCCTCGCTGCACTGATCGTCGGTTCGTGGCTCGTCCTGCACGTCGGTGCCATCTTCATGGTCGACTGGACCGTGCCGGCGACCTGGCCGTGGATCCCCCTCGTGATCCTGCTGCAGACCTGGCTGTTCGTCGGGATGTTCATCGTAGCGCACGATTCGATGCACGGTGCGCTGGTGCCGCGGCAACCGGCCCTCAACGAGTGGATCGGGCGCGTCTGCGTCGCCCTTTATGCCGGGTTCTCGTACAAGGCGCTGTACGAGAGCCACCACAAGCACCATCGCTATTCGGGCACCCCGCAGGATCCCGACTTCGACGCCGAGTTCCCGCGCACCTTCTGGCCCTGGTACGGCACCTTCTTCCGGCGCTATTTCGGGCGGCGAGAACTGATCGTGCTGACCGTGGTCGTCGCGGTCTATGCGCTGATCCTGCGCGAACGCTTTCCCACCATGCTGGCCTTCTGGGCGTTGCCGGCGATCCTCTCGTCGGTGCAGCTGTTCTACTTCGGCACCTATCGGCCGCACCGCATCGAGGCGCAGCCCTTCACCGACCGGCACAACACGCGCAGCAACGATTTCGGCTGGCTGCTGTCGCTGCTCACCTGCTTCCATTTCGGCTACCACCACGAGCACCACGACAAGCCGTGGATCCCGTGGTGGAAGCTGCCGCGCTATCGGGCCGGACTGCTGGTGGAGCGCTGACGGCTCATCGCGGCCGCTGATAGAGCCCCTGGCGCGGCGTGGAGCCGCCGCTCGCAAAGCGGCTGGCGAGCGCATCGAGGAACGCTAAGGCGACGAATCCGAGCTTCTGCGCGCCGCTGGTCGAGACGCGCCGCTCCCAGGCGCCGGGGCCGGCGGACCGCAGCTTCTGCCCGATCGCCCGGTAGACGCGGCGCGCCGCCGCGATGGCCCAGGCCGATCGCCACGGCAAGGCCGCGAGGCCGGCGGCAGCCGAGGCGTAGTAGGGCTCGGCAGCATCGAGCAGACGCAGGGCCGCGGCATGCAGCGCCGGCCATTGCCTGCGATCCTCGGGATCGATGGTCGAAAGCCCCAGCGGAACGAGCACCTCCTCGGGCACATAGACCCGCCCCGCCCGCGCGTCGTCGACGATATCGCGGGCGATATTGGTGAGCTGGAAGGCGATGCCCAGATCGGAGGCGCGATCGAGCACGGCCTCGTCGCGCGCCCCCATGATCATCGCCATCATCACTCCGACGACGCCGGCCACGTGATAGCTGTAGTCGAGCACGTCGCCCAGGGTGCGGTAGCGGCGCGCCTCGACATCCATGGCAAAGCCCGCAAGCAGTTCGCGCGGATGGCGCGACGGGATCTGCGCCCGACGCGCCACGCGGGCAAGGGCCATGAAGGTCGGATCGGCCGCATGGCCCTCGGCCAGGGCACGATCCGTCTCGGCAATCAGCTGCTGCAGGCGCTGCCGCTGTCCGGTGCGGAAATCCGCCTGCTGCTCGTGCCCCAGCGTCTGCCCGTCGATCACGTCGTCGCAATGCCGGCACCAGGCATACAGCATCACGCAGTCGTCGCGCGTCTCGCGGTCGAACAGGCGGGCGGCTGCGGCAAAGCTCTTCGAGCCCTGCCGGATCACGACTTCGCTGGCCGCGACGACGCTGTCGCTCATTTGCCTGCGTCCGCGATCATCAGCCCGGCCGTCGCTTCCGCCGAGCCGACGACACCGGGAATGCCGGCGCCCGGGTGCGTGCCCGCCCCGACGATGTAGAGATTGTCGATCTCGTCGTCGCGGTTGTGCGGACGGAACCAAGCGCTCTGGGTGAGGATCGGCTCGACCGAGAAGGCGGAACCGAGATGGGCGTTCAGCTCGTCGCGGAAGTCGAACGGAGTGAAGTGCCGCACGGTGACCAGATCGTCGAGCAGGCCGGGGATGTAGCGATCATTGAGATACCTGAGGATGCGGTCGCGGTAGCGCGGCCCCTCGACGGACCAGTCGAGCGGCGCCGTGCCGAGGTGCGGTACCGGCGACAGCACGTAGTAGGCGCTGTGTCCGGGCGGGGCGAGCGAGTCGTCGGTGACGCTCGGGGCGTGCAGGTAGAGCGAGAAATCGTCGGCCAGCCGGTTCGAGCGGAAGATGTCGTCGATCAGGCCGCGATAGCGCGGCCCGAACAGCACCATGTGGTGCTTGAGCTCGGGGTGCTGCCGCTTGAGGCCGAAATAGATGACGAAGAGCGACATCGAGAAGCGGCTGGCCGTCAGCGCCTTGCCCCGCGCTTCGCCGCGCGGCGTACCGCGCAGCATGTGCTTGTAGGTGTGCACCACATCGGCATTGCTGGCGACCATGTCGAACGCCTCGCGCCGGCCGCCGGGAAGATGCAGTGCCCGCGCCCTGCCGCCCTCGACCTCGATCCGGTCGATCGGAGCATTGAGTTCGATGCGGCCACCCAGGTCCTCGAGCAGCCTGACCATGCCGGCAATCAGTGCCCCGGTGCCGCCCTTGGCGAACCACACCCCGCCGCGCCGTTCGAGCGCATGGATCAGGGCGTAGATCGAGGAGGTCGAGAACGGATTGCCGCCGACCAGCAGGGTGTGGAAGCTGAAGGCCTGCCGGAGCTGCTCGTCGGCGATGAACTGCGACACCTTGGAGTAGACGCTGCGATAAGCCTCAAGTCGCACCAGGTGCGGCGCCGCCTTGATCATCGAGGAGAAACTGAGGAACGGCACGGCGCCGAGCTTTTCGTAGCCCTCGTGGAAGAGTTCCTCCGAATAGGCGAGGAAGCGGCGGTAGCCTTCGACGTCGGCGGGGGACTTGGCGCGGATCTGGCGATCGATCTCGGCCTGGTCGTTGACATAGTCGAAGCGGAAGCCGTCCTCCCAGCACAACTGGTAGAACGGGCTGACCGGCAGCAGCGTCACATAGTCGGCGAGCCGCCGCCCGCTCAGGCGCCACAGCGCCTCGAGGCAGGCCGGATCGGTGATCACCGTGGGGCCGGCATCGAAGGTGAAGCCCGCGTCGTTGTAGACATAGGCCCGGCCGCCGGGCTTGTCGCGCTTCTCGAACACGGTGGTGCTGATGCCAGCGCTCTGCAGCCTGATGGCGAGGGCCAGCCCGCCAAACCCGGCTCCGATGACGGCGGCGGATCGGTTCGTCATGTCGTCTCCATGGATCGGCGCACCTGGGTCTCGAACAGGCATCCCAGGGCCTTCGAAATGCGCACGGGCGGCTTGCCGACCAGGATGCGGCAGGCATCGGCGAAGCTCGTCTCGCCGGCGTAGAAGCGCTCGATCAGCGGCCGTGGCAGGCGGTAGAAGCGCTGCAGCACGCGCACCCGCTCGGCCGGCGCGGCGGCCCGGAACAGCATGCGGTTGAGCAGGCGGTAGAAGCGCTGGCGCGACACCTGCCGCACGGCGTGCCGACGCAGGATGCGGGCGAGCGGCGCGCTGGCGATCGGCCAGTGGGCGGCGATCAGGTTGGCGACCCGCACCGCATCGGGCAGGCTGTAGCCGGTGGTCGGATGAAACAGCGCCGCCCGCATGCCGACCTGCGGCACGTCTTCCGGCCGCCCGGCCCAGAACGCTTCGGCATCATGGGCGAGACTGATCGGCAGGACGCCGGCCTCCTCGCGCAGCACCGCGCCCACGCTCCAGCCGCGCTGAGCGGCATAGGCATGGATGTCGCGTCTGAGCGCCGCGGGGTCGAGCGCCCCGCCATCGGCGTAGCGGGTATCCTCGATCAGCAGCCGGGTGGGCGAGAAGGGCAGCAGGTAGACGAAGCGGTAGCCGTCGAGCTGGTCGACCGTCGCATCCATGATCTGCGGCAGGTCGACCCCATGCGGCCGAGAGCATTCGACCTCGAGGCCGACGAACTTCTGAAACCCGAGCACCAGTGCCGGACTGGGTGCAAAGCCGCGGGCATCGACGACACAGCCGGCCGCAAGCGTCTGGCCATCGCCCAGCGTGACCCGATCCGGCCCCGGCTGTTCGACACGGGCGCCGAGGTGGAGGCGTACATTGCCCAGACGCCCCACCGCTTCCGCCATCGTCGCCGAACTGATCGAGGCATAGGGCGACGAGAGCTTCCGCTCGAAGGCCGGAAACCGAACCGCCTGCCCGCTCCAGCTGTGCGCCACCGCGCCCGCCAGCCAGTCGAGATCGTCGGCCGAGACGTCGGCGGCATGGAACGACCAGGTGTGTTCGCCGAACGGGCGGTCGGAGCCCTCGACGATGTCGATCGCCGGCGGCTCGGGCAGCCGCGCGAGCCGCAGCGCGATCAGCCCGCTCGCGAGCCCCGCCCCCACCAGCAGCAGCGATGATGGGCTGGCCATCTCCACGTCGTCCCCAAGCGCAGTCGAACGCCGGCAGGGCTGCCGGGTGCACAAGTCAGGTACGCCGGGACGGCCGGGTTGGATCAGGCACGGCGGCGCGCCTCAGCCGTGCGGCATTGTGTCGAGCCGGGAGCCGCCCGCGTCGAAGGCATGCACGAGTTCGTCCTTTAGGCGCACCGGAACGGTCTCCCCCACCTGCGGAAGCGTCGCCGGCGGCAGCGACACCGAGATCGGATCCTCGCTGCCCTCGAGGCCCAGATAGGCGATGTTCTCGCTGCCCAGCCGCTCCACCGCCACCACCCGCGCCTCGAACAGCGATCCCTCGGCGGCGAGGGCGAGGTGCTCCGCCCGCACCCCGAGGGTGACCTTGCCCTCAGCCCCGTCGACGCGCAGCCCGAGCGGGCGCCCGTTCTGCGCCAAGACGAGGCTGCCATCCGCGCCGACTCGGGTCGGGAACAGGTTCATGGCGGGCGAACCGATGAAGCGGGCGACGAACAGGTTAGCCGGACGCTCGTAGAGCTCCATCGGGGTGCCGACCTGCTCGATGCTGCCGGCGTTCAGCACGACGATCCGGTCGGCGAGCGTCATCGCCTCGACCTGATCGTGCGTCACGTAGACCATGGTGGCGCCCAGATCGGCGTGCAAGCGGGCGATCTCGATGCGCATCTGCACCCTGAGCGCCGCATCGAGGTTGGAGAGCGGCTCGTCGAACAGGAAGACCTTGGGGTTGCGGATGATGGCACGACCGATGGCGACGCGCTGCCGCTGCCCGCCCGAGAGCTGCTTGGGCCGACGGTCGAGCAGGTGCGTGATCTGCAGGATCTCGGCCACCTCCCTCACTCGCCGCTCGATCAGGTCGCGCGGCTGGTGCTTGAGGCGCATGCCGAAGCTGATGTTCTCGGCAACGCTCATGTGCGGGAACAGCGCATAGGACTGGAACACCATGGCGACGCCCCGCTGCGCCGGGGGCGTGTCGGTGACATCCTCGCCACCGATGATGATGCGACCCGAGGACACGCTCTCGAGGCCGGCCACCATGCGCAGCAGCGTGGACTTGCCGCACCCGGACGGGCCGACGAAGACGACGAACTCGCCGGAGCGGACGTCGAGATCGACGCCCTTGACGATCTCGAGCGACCCGAAGGACTTGCGAACGGCTTTGAAGGAAAGGTCGGTCATTGTTTGCCCGTCAGCCTTTGACCGCGCCCATCGTCATCCCTTTGATGAAGTAGCGCTGGAAGAACAGAAACACGATGAGGGTGGGGAGCGTGGCGATCAGCGACAGCGCGCCCTGCACGCCCCAGGCGACGCTGTACTGGCCCTTGAGCGAGACCATGCCGAGCATGATCGTGCGCTTGTCGTCGGACTGGGTGAAGATCAGCGGCCAGAGGAAATCGTTCCAGATCCAGGTGAACTGCAGCGTCACCAGCACGGCGAGGGCCGGCAGGCTGATCGGCAGCGCCACCCGCGTCAGCACCTGCCACTCGTTGGCGCCCTCGAGGATCGCCGCCTCGCGCAACGCAGACGGAACGGTGGCAAAGAAGTTGCGCATGATCAGCGTGCAGATCGGAATGCCGAGCGCGATATGGACGATGATCACCGGCCACAGCGTGTCGATCAGCCCCATGCCGTTGAACAGCCGGAACAGCGGGATCAGGATCACCTGCGGTGGAAAGAACATGCCCGAGACGAGCACGAGGAACAGAAGGTTGCTGCCGCGGAACGGCAGCTTGGCGAAGACGTAGCCGGCAAGAATGCCGAGCACGATCGAGCCGAACGTCGCCGGCACGGTCACGAGGAGCGTATTGACCATGTAGGTGTGGACGGCCGGGTTGCTCAGCACCTCGAGGTAGTTGTCGAGATAGAGCCCGTTCGGCCACGACCACAGGTTCCCGAGCGCGATGTCGCGGGTCGACTTCACCGACGAGAGCAGCACCCCCACGGTCGGCGCGAGGAAGGCCAGCGCCAGAATGACCAGCACCGCGAAGGTCGCCCCTTTCCACGGATCGAACTGCCGTCCGCCGCCCACCGGATATCGCGCGGCGTCAGTCATAGATCTCGTCCACCTTCCTGAGCTGGCGGAAATAGAAAAAGATGATGGTGATGGCGATGAGGAACAGCACGACCGAAATCGCGGCGCCGTAGCCCATCAGGTATTTCTTGAAGGACTCGTTGTACATATGCATGGCGAGCGTGTCGGAACTGTTGAACGGACCGCCGCCGGTCATGATGTAGAGGATATCGAAGCCCTTGAGCGAGTTGATGACGCTCAGTGCGATGACCACCACGGTCGCCGGCCGGAGCAGCGGCAGCACCACGTGCCAGATCCGCTGCAGCCGCGTCGCCCCCTCGAGTTCGCTGACCTCGATGAGGTCGGCGGGCACCGCGGTGAGACCGGCGAGGAAGATCACCATGGCGAGGCCCGTCTGCTGCCAGCTCCAGGCGACGATCACCGAGTAGATCGCCGTTGCCGGCTTGGCGAGCCAGGCGAAATTGGACTGCGTGCCCGTGGCGACCCCGACCAGCGTGTTCAGCAGCCCCCAGTCCGGCTGGTAGATCCAGATCCAGATCTGGCCGACGATCACCGCGGACAGGCAGATCGGCAGATAGAAGATGGTCTTGAAGATCGATCCGCCCGGCACGCGCGAGTCGATCAGCAGCGCCAGCGCCAGTCCCAGCCCCGAGGGCAGGATGATGGCCGAGACCATCCAGATCAGCGTGTTGGCGATGGCATTGAAGAACAGCCGGTCGGAGACGATCCGCGCGAAGTTGTCGAAGCCGACGAAGTCGTACTGGGCCCCGAAGCCGTTCCAGTTGGTGAAGCTGTAGTAGAACGAGCTGACCAGCGGCCAGATGACGAACAGTCCGAA
The DNA here is from genome assembly GCF_041917035.1 of Devosia sp. GTDB lineage: Bacteria > Pseudomonadota > Alphaproteobacteria > Rhizobiales > Devosiaceae > Devosia_A. The sequence goes on from NZ_JAYRYM010000036.1 coordinate 20,564, forward strand.
GACGGCCACCGGCAGCGCCAGGAGCACGATCCGCCACATGAGTGTCCGCTGTTCCAAGCCGCGATCCTTCACCAACATCCAAGGGGCCGGGCGGAACCCCTGGGTCCCGCCCGGCCTCGATCAGGGAGAGCTTACTGCTTGAACGCGTCGGCCGCAGCCGCCTGAGTCTCGGTGAGGATGGTCTCGTAGCTCGCCGGGTCGTCCATGAAGCGGGCGAACATCGACAGGCCGACCTCGGCCACCGGCGGCGGCGTCGCGAGGTCGTAGTTGAAGGCGAAGGCCTCGGCGTTGCTGATGGTCGCGAGCGCGTGCTGCATGACCGAGGTGTAGTTGGCCGGATCGACCTTCACGTTCGCCGAGAGCGCGCCCTGGATGCCGGCCCACTTGGCCTGCACCTCGGGGTTGCTGACGAGGAAGGTGAGGAGCTTTTCGGCATTGGCCATGTTGGGCGCGTTGCCGGAGATCACGAGGCCGTCGACCGGCCCCACGGCGGCGTTGGCGACGCCATCGGCCATCTTGGGGAACTCGAAGAAGTCGTAGTCCTCGCCCGGCTTGAGCTCGATGCCGTTCCAGTAGCCGGTGATCCAGGTGCCCATCAGCGTCATCGCGGCATCGCCGCGGGCGACCTTGTCGGCCGCATCGGTCCAGTCGTCGGCATTGGCGTTGGGCGCGAAGTAGCCGGCGTCGACCAGCTCCTTCCACTTCTGCATGGCGAGCTTGACCTGGTCGTCGGTGTACGAGGCCGTGCCCGCCATCAGCGCCGCCCGGTATTCCGGACCCGCGGTGCGCAGCACCAGGTAGTCGAACCAGAACTGTGCCGGCCAGCGGTTCTTCGAGCCGAGCGCAATCGGCGTCACGCCCTTGGCCTTGAGCGTGTCGCACAGCGCGACGAACTCTTCCCAGGTCTTGGGCAGGTCGGTGATGCCGGCATCGGCCATGACCTTCTTGTTGTAGAACATGCCGGCGTAGTGATAGCCGAACGGCACCAGGTACCGGTCGCCATTGTAGAGCGTGGCGCCATCCGCGATCGACTTGGCGACGACGTCGCCGAGACCGTTGGCATCCCACATGGCGGCGATCGAGTGCAGGTTGCCGGCATCGACCACGAACTGCGTGCGGGCGCCGGCCCAGTAGCTGAACACGTCCGGCAGGCTGTTGCCGGCGGCGCGGACCAGGATGCCGGTCTTGAAGTCCTCGTGACCGATCGGGCTGTCGACGACCGACACCCCGGTTTCGGCGGTGAACTGCTTGAAGATCTCCTCAAGCCCGACCCGGCCCAGCTCGCCGGTGAAATAGTGGCTGATGCTGACCTCGCCGTCGGCATAGGCGGGCAGAGCGGCCGAGAAGGCGGTGCTCGCCGCCAGGGCCGAAGCCAGTACGAGACCGGCCACTTTGGTTCGAAGCATTACTTTCCTCCCTTGAAGTGCAAGTTGCCTTATGTTCAACAAAGGCAACTCTGACCTGCACTATCCACGGGCTGGATCATCGTTGTCAACGAAAAGTGTTGCGCATACGACCATTTTCTGACGTATTTGACTCCGGATCGGCCTTTGGCGTCACTCGTTTGCGCTATGTTGCACGATAGGTTGTCCAGTATTAAACTCGCGAGCAGTCGCAAGTTGGAGAATGCGAGATATGCGCCTGCTGCAATCGCTCAACCGGGGCCTCGAAACCCTCGACTTCCTCGTCGGACAGCCCGAGCCGGTGCGGCTGACCGACATCGCCGCGCACCTCGAGGTGGACAAGTCCAATGCCTCGCACCTGCTGCGCACCCTGGTTGCGGCCGGCTATGCCGAGCAGACCGACAACCGCCGCTACCGCGCCAGCGCCAAGGTGCAACCGCGGCGCGGCCACGATCTCGAGGAGATCATCGCCTGCCGCGAGGGCCTGCACCAGACGCTGGTCGATCTGGTCGACATCACCGGCGAGTGCGCGCACCTGGCCGTGCTGGTGGGGACGCGGGTCTGGTATGTCGACAAGATCGCCTCGCCGCTGCCGCTCAAGGTCGACCACCCGATCGGCTCGCTGGCACCCCTGCACTGCACCGCGCTCGGCAAGGCCTTCCTCGCCTTTGGCGAGGCCCGCGACGCCGGCGTGCTCGAAGCCTTCACGCCCAAGACGATCACCAAGGCCCAGGCGCTCGACTCCGAGATCGAAGCGACGCGCCGCCGCGGCTACGCCCAGGACGACGAGGAGTTCTCGCCGGGCATCCGCTGCGCCGCCGTGCCAGTCTACGCCGCCCCGGGCGACATGATCGCCGCCATCGG
>NZ_JAYRYM010000037.1:0-22408 GCF_041917035.1 Devosia sp.
CCTGTCGCTGATGGGCGGCGTCTGCATGTCGTTCTACGACTGGTACTGCGACCTGCCGCCGGCCTCGCCGATGACCTGGGGCGAGCAGACCGACGTGCCGGAATCGGCCGACTGGTACAATGCCGGCTTCCTGATGCTGTGGGGCTCCAATGTTCCGCAGACGCGCACGCCGGATGCGCATTTCTACACCGAAGCCCGCTACCGGGGTGCCAAGTCGGTGGTTGTCTCGCCCGACTACTCCGAGGCGGCCAAGTTCGCCGATCTGTGGCTGCACCCCAGGCAGGGCACCGACGCCGCCCTCGCCATGGCCATGGGCCACGTCATCCTGCGCGAGTTCCACCTCGATCGGCAGGCCGAGTATTTCGAGGACTACTGCCGGCGCTATACCGACATGCCCATGCTGGTGCGCCTGGTCGAGCAGGACGGCCGGCTGGTGCCGGAGCGCTTGCTCCGCGCCGCCGATTTCGCCGGCGGGCTGGGCGAGGACAAGCACGCCGAGTGGAAGACCGTCGCCATCGACACCGGTTCGGGCCGCATCGTCGTGCCGCAGGGCACCGTCGGGCACCGCTGGGACGGCGGCGGCAAGTGGAACCTCGAGCAGAAGGACGGGTCCGGCGCGGCGGTCGATCTGAAGCTGTCGCTGGTGCTTGAGGAGGATCGCGACACGGTGGCCGCCGTGGCCTTCCCGTATTTCGGCAATCGCGAGCACGATCACTTCGAAGGCACCGACCATGCCAGTGTCCTGATTCGTTCGGTTCCGGCCAAACGCGTGCAGCTGGTCGACGGCGAGGCGCTCGTCGCCACCGTTTTCGACCTGCTCGCCGCCAATTACGGGCTCGATCGCGGCCTCGGCGGCGACAATGTCGCGCGGGACTACGACGCCGATATCCCCTACACCCCGGCCTGGGCCGAGGCGGTCACCGGAGTGCCGCGCGCGCAGATCATCTCGGTGGCGCGCGAGTTCGCTTCGAATGCCGAAAAGACCGAAGGCCGCTCCATGGTGATCGTCGGGGCCGGCCTCAACCACTGGTACCACATGGACATGAACTACCGGGGGATCATCAATCTCCTGGTGATGTGCGGCTGCGTCGGCAAGTCCGGCGGCGGCTGGAGTCACTATGTCGGCCAGGAAAAGCTGCGGCCGCAGACCGGCTGGCTGCCGCTCGCCTTCGGCCTCGACTGGGGGCGCCCGCCGCGGCAGATGAACTCGACCTCGTTCTTCTACGCCCACACCGACCAGTGGCGCTACGAAACCCTCGACGTCTCCGAAATCCTCTCGCCCACGGCCCCGGCGGGCGACTGGAACGCCAGCCTGATCGACTACAATATCCGCGCCGAGCGCATGGGCTGGCTGCCCTCGGCGCCCCAGCTGCAGGCCAATCCGCTCGATATCGCCGCCCGCGCGGCACGGGCCGGTCAGGAGCCGAAGGACTATGTCGCCGCCGCGCTCAAGTCCGGCGGGCTCAAGCTCAGTTGCGAGGATCCGGACCATCCCGACAACTGGCCGCGCAACCTGTTCGTCTGGCGCTCCAACCTGCTCGGCTCGTCGGGCAAGGGGCACGAGTATTTCCTCAAGCACCTGCTCGGCACCACGCACGGCGTGATGGGCAAGGATCTCGGCGCCGAAGGCCGCCGCAAGTCGCGCGAGGCCGCCTGGCACGACGAGGCGCCCGAGGGCAAGCTCGACCTGCTGGTCACCCTCGACTTCCGCATGTCGACCACCTGCGTCTACTCCGACATCGTCCTGCCCACCGCCACCTGGTACGAGAAGAACGACCTCAACACCTCCGACATGCATCCCTTCATCCACCCGCTCTCGAGCGCGGCGGATCCGGCCTGGGAGGCGCGCAGCGACTGGGACATCTTCAAGGGCCTCGCCAGGTCCTTCTCGGCCGTCGCGCCCGAGGTGCTGGGGGTGGAAAAGGACGTGGTGCTGGTCCCCATCCAGCACGACACCGCCGGCGAAATGGCCCAGCCGTTCGACGTCAAGGACTGGAAGACCGGCGCCATCGACCCGATTCCCGGCAAGACCATGCCGGCCGTGGCGGTGGTCGAGCGCGACTATCCCAACCTCTACCGGCGCTTCACCGCGCTGGGCCCGCTGCTGCACAAGCTGGGCAATGGCGGCAAGGGCATCGGCTGGAACACCGAGCACGAGGTGCACGCCCTGGGCGAGCTCAACGGCCGCGTCACCGAGGACGGCCCGACCCGCGGGCTGCCGCGCATCGAGACCGATATCGATGCCACCGAAGTGGTGCTGATGCTGGCGCCCGAGACCAATGGCGAGGTGGCGGTCAAGGCCTGGCAGGCCCTGGAGAAGGCCACCGGGCGCGCGCACGCGCACCTGGCGCTCGCCAAGCAGGACGAGAAGATCCGCTTCCGCGACATCGTCGCGCAGCCGCGCAAGATCATCTCCTCGCCCACCTGGTCGGGCATCGAGAGCGAGAAGGTCTGCTACAATGCCGGCTACACCAACGTGCACGAGCTGATCCCCTGGCGCACGCTCACCGGCCGGCAGCAGCTCTACCAGGACCACCTGTGGATGCGGGCCTTCGGCGAGGCGCTCTGCCTGTACCGGCCGCCGATCGACACCAAGACGATCAATCCGGTGATCGACAGCAAGCCCAACGGCAACCGGCAGGTGGTGCTGAACTTCATCACGCCGCACCAGAAGTGGGGCATCCACTCCACCTACTCCGACAACCTCCTGATGCTGACCCTCAATCGCGGCGGACCGGTCGTCTGGCTGTCCGAGGTCGACGCGGCAAAGGCGGATATCGTCGATAACGACTGGGTCGAGGCCTATAATTCGAACGGCGCCCTCGTCGCCAGGGCGGTGGTGTCGCAGCGCATGAAGGAGGGAACCCTCTTCATGTACCACGCGCAGGAAAAGATCGTGAACACGCCCGGCTCGGAGATGACCGGCAACCGCGGCGGCATCCACAACTCGGTGACGCGCGCCATCATCAAGCCGACCCACATGATCGGCGGCTACGTGCAGCAGGCCTACGGCTTCAACTACTACGGCACCGTCGGCTCCAACCGCGACGAGTTCGTCATCGTGCGCAAGCTCGACAAGGTGGACTGGCTCGAACGTCCCTTAAGCGACAAGCTGGAGGCCGCAGAATGAAGATCCGCGCTCAGATCGGCATGGTGCTCAACCTCGACAAGTGCATCGGCTGCCACACCTGCTCGGTGACCTGCAAGAACGTCTGGACCAATCGCGAGGGCGTCGAATACGCCTGGTTCAACAATGTCGAGACCAAGCCCGGCATCGGCTATCCCAAGCAATGGGAGAACCAGAACAAGTGGAACGGCGGCTGGGTGCGCAAGCCCAACGGCAAGGTCGAGCCCAGGATCGGCGCGCGCTGGCGGGTGCTCGCCAAGATCTTCGCCAATCCCGACCTGCCCGAGATCGACGACTACTACGAGCCCTTCGATTTCGACTACGCGCACCTGCAGAACGCCGGCGAACTCGAGGCCTTTCCCACCGCCCGGCCGCGCTCGAAGATCTCGGGCGAGCGCATCGAGAAGATCGAGTGGGGTCCCAACTGGGAGGAAATCCTCGGCGGGGAGTTCGAGAAGCGCCGCAAGGACGTGAACTTCGAGGGCGTCGAGGCCGAGATCTACGGCCAGTTCGAGAACACCTTCATGATGTACCTACCGCGGCTGTGCGAACACTGCCTGAATCCGGCCTGCGTCGCCTCCTGCCCTTCGGGCGCCATCTACAAGCGCGAGGAAGACGGCATCGTCCTCATCGACCAGGAGAAGTGCCGCGGCTGGCGCATGTGCATCTCGGGGTGCCCGTACAAGAAGATCTACTACAACTGGTCGTCCGGCAAATCCGAGAAGTGCACCTTCTGCTATCCGCGCGTCGAGGCCGGCCAGCCGACGGTCTGCTCAGAGACCTGCGTCGGCCGCATCCGCTACCTCGGCGTGCTGCTCTACGACGCCGACCGCATCGCCGAAGCCGCCGCCACCACGGACGAGAAGGACCTCTACGAGGCCCAGCTCAAGGTCTTCCTCGATCCCGATGACCCGGAGGTCATCGCCCAGGCGCGCCGGGACGGCATTCCCGAGGCCTGGCTCGAGGGGGCCCGGAACTCGCCGGTCTACAAGATGGCGATGGAGTGGAAGGTCGCCTTCCCGCTGCACCCCGAATACCGCACGCTGCCCATGGTCTGGTACGTGCCGCCGCTATCGCCGCTGCAGCACGCCGCCGCCTCGGGCAAGATCGGGGTGGACAGCGACAACATGCCCGACGTGCGCTCGCTGCGCATCCCGGTGCGCTATCTCGCCAACCTGCTCACCGGTGGCAACGAAGAGCCGGTGGCGCGAGCCCTCGAGCGCATGCTGGCGATGCGCGGCTACATGCGATCGAAGTCCGTCGACGGCGTCATCGACGCCGCGATGGCCAGCCGTGTCGGCCTCACGCCGCAGCAGGTCGAGGACATGTACCAGCTGATGGCCATCGCCAACTACGAGGACCGTTTCGTCATCCCCACCAGCCACCGCGAGCTGACCGAGGACGCCTATGACGAGCGCGGCTCCTGCGGCTTCAGCTTCGGCAATGGCTGCTCGGGTGGCACCTCGTCACCCGATCTGTTCGGCGCCAGGCGGACGAGGCCGCAGACCCCAGTCGATCTGATGAAGGCAGGTGAATGATGGCCAACGCGCTGAAGATCCTCTCCGTGCTGCTCTCCTACCCCTCGGCCGACCTCGGCGCCGCGCTGCCTGAGATCGAGGCGGCCATCGCGGCGGACACGCGGCTCGCCGCCGACGACCGGGCACGCCTTGCCGCGCTTGCCGCCGATATCGCCGGGCGCGATACCTATGACGCCCAGGAACGCTACGTCAGCCTGTTCGATCGCACCCGCACGCTGTCGCTGCACCTGTTCGAGCATGTGCATGGCGAAAGCCGCGACCGCGGCCAGGCGATGGTCGACCTGGCGCAAATGTACGAGCGGCAGGGCTTCGACATCGAACCGGGCGAGATGCCGGACTACCTGCCGCTCTTTCTCGAGTACCTGTCGACCCAGTCCGACCGGGAGGTGCACGAGCTGCTCGGCCAGACCCTGCACATCGTCGCCAACCTGAGAACCCGTCTGCTCAAGCGCGGCAGCATCTATGCCAACGCCCTGCTGGTGCTCGAGGCCCTCGCCCAGGCCGCGCCCGAACAGGTGGCGCTGGACGAGCTGCTCGAGGTGCCCGACCACGACCCCGACGATCTCGAGGCCCTCGACCTCGTCTGGCAGTCGGAGGCCGTGACCTTCGGCGGCGGGGCGGGCGAGCAGGCCTGCGGGCCCGACCGCCTGCGGATGCAGGTGCGGGCAGCGCGCCGGCCGCCGCCGCAGTCCGCTGCCCAGAAAGGATCATGAGATGGCCGGGTTCATCAACACGCTGCTCTTCGGCGTCTATCCCTATGTCGCCCTCGTCGTGCTCGCCGTCGGCACCGTCATCCGCTACGACCGCGAACCCTACACCTGGCGCTCCGGTTCGAGCCAGCTGCTGCGCCGGCGCCAGCTGATGTGGGGCTCGGTCCTCTTCCACGCCGGCGTGCTGCTGATCTTTGCCGGGCACCTCGTCGGCCTGCTGACCCCGCTCGCCATCTGGGAATGGCTGGGAGTGACGCACGGCGCCAAGCAGCTCATCGCCATCGTCCTCGGCGGCGTCGCCGGAGCGATGGGCATCGTCGGGGCGAGCCTGCTGCTGCACCGGCGTTTCTTCGATGCCCGCGTGCGGCGCAGCTCGAGCGTCACCGACAATCTCATCATCCTGATCCTGTGGCTGCAGCTGGCGCTCGGGCTCGCCACCATCCGCGTCTCGATGCAGCACCTCGACGGCGAGGAAATGGTGAAGTTCATGCGCTGGGCGCAGGGCATCTTCACCTTCGATCCGGCTGCCGCGGGCTACGTCGCCGAGGCCGACCTGGTCTTCAAGCTGCACATCACGCTGGGCCTGACGATCTTCGTCCTGTTCCCCTTCTCCCGGCTCGTCCACATGCTGAGCGCGCCGGTCCGCTACCTGTGGCGGCCGGGCTACCAGGTGGTTCGCAGCAAGCGCAATCCCGCCGAGTGAGGTGATGATGTCCCAGCCCCTTATCCAGTTCGGTGCGCCGGCCGCGGGCCCCGCCAATCCCGCCCTTCCCGGCACGCGGGTCAGGCTGCCCTCCCCGCCGCGGGCCGCCGCCTCCGCCATAGCGGTCGACGGCGTCGCCATCCCGCATGCCGCGATCAGCGCCGAGGCGCAGCAGCATCCGGCGGCCTCCCCGTCCGAGGCCTTCCTTGAGGCCGCCGAGGCCCTGGTGGTGCGCCAGCTGCTGCTGGCCGAGGCGGCCCGGCTGGGCCTCGCCGCCGTGGCGCTGCCCGACGATCGGGGCCGGCTCGAAACCGATGAGGATGCGCTGGTGCGCACCCTGCTCGAGAGCGAGGTCGGCACGCCGGAGGCAAGCGAGGCCGAGTGCCTCAGGTACTACCGGGCCAATCCGGGCCGCTTCGCCACCCCGCCCATGTGGGAGGCGCACCACATCCTCCTGCCGGTTCCTGCCGGGGCCGACGCGCAGCAGCAGGGAGCGGCCGGCGAACGGGCCCGCCGGCTCATCGCCGAGCTGACCGATACGCCCGACCGCTTCGCCGAGCTCGCCCGCCTCAACTCGGCCTGTCCGTCGCGCCATGTCGGCGGCTCGCTGGGCCAGCTCACGCCCGGCTCCACCGTGGCCGAATTCGAGGCCGCCCTGGACGGCCTGGCCGAAGGCGAGATCTCGGCCGAGCCGGTTCGTTCGCGCTACGGCTTCCACGTCATCCGGCTCGATCGGCGCATCGCCGGCCGTCGACTGCCGTTCGAGCAGGTGCGCGAGCGCATCGCCGTCCACCTCGAGGCGGCCAGCTGGAGTCGCGGCGTCGCCCAGCTGATCGGCCAGCTGGCCGAACGCGCCCAGATCGTCGGCATCGTCCTGCGGGGCGCGCCGCACCTGTCGGGTGGCCGGAGGTGAGTGGTGCTCTCTGACCTGCTGCAGAACAACCGGCGCTGGAGCGAGGGCAGGCGGCGGGACGATCCGGACTATTTCGGCCGCCTCGCGGCCCTGCAGCGTCCGGAGTACCTGTGGATCGGCTGCTCCGACAGCCGGGTCCCGGCCAATGTCATCACCGGCCTCGAGCCCGGGGAGGTGTTCGTCCACCGCAACATCGCCAACCTCGTGCACCGCGGCGATCTGAACCTGCTCTCCGTGCTGGAATTCGCCGTCGACATACTCGAGGTCCGCCACGTCATCGTGTGCGGACATCACGGGTGTGGCGGCGTGCGGGCGGCGATGGAGCCGCATCGGCACGGGGTGATCGACCACTGGCTGCAGCCGATCCGCGACATCGCCGACAACGCCGAGGCCGAGTTGCGCCACCTGGCGACCGGCGAGGCGCGCAACGACCGGCTCTGCGAGCTCTCCGTCCGCTCGCAGGTGACCAACCTGGCGCGCACCCCGATCCTGCGCGATGCCTGGGCGCGCGGCGCCGACCTGCGGCTGCACGGCTGGGTCTACGGCCTGAGCGACGGCCTGCTGCACGATCTGCACTGCGACGTCGACTCGCTCCTCGCGGCGGATGCTCGGAGGCCGGTCGCATGAGTCCCGTCCCGGCGCTGGTCGATGGCTTCGGCCGGCGGGTCACCTATCTGCGCCTCTCGGTCACCGACCGGTGCGACCTGCGCTGCACCTACTGCATGCCCGAGCACATGGCCTTCGCCGCCGCTCGCGATCGGCTCGGCGTCGATGATCTCTACACCATCGCCGGCGCGTTCATCGCCGGCGGCATACGCAAGGTCCGGCTCACCGGCGGCGAGCCGCTGGTCCGCAAGGACCTGCCGGCGCTGCTCGAGCGCTTCGCCGGCAACCTGCAACGCGGCGAGCTCGACGAACTCGTCGTCTCGACCAACGGCTCGCGCCTGGCGCAGCTGGCAGGAACGCTGGTCGGCAGCGGCGTGCGGCGGGTCAACGTCTCGCTCGATACGCTCGACCCCGGCCAGTACCGCGAGATCACCCGCGGCGGCGCGCTGGCCGACGTCCTCGGCGGCATCGATGCGGCGCTCGCCGCGGGGCTGAAGATCAGGCTCAACACCGTGGCCCTGCGCGGCGTCGTGGAGGGCCAGATCGATGCGCTGCTGCGCTACGCGCACGGGCGCGGCATGGCCCTCGCCCTGATCGAGACCATGCCGCTCGGCGATACCGGGGTGTCGCGCCTCGGCCAGTACCTGCCGCTCGACGCGTTCCGGCGCCAGCTCGAAACGCGCTGGACGCTGACGGCGTCACCGGCGCGCAGCGGCGGGCCGGCGAGCTACGTCGAGGTCGGCGAAACCGGCGGCCTGCTGGGCTTCATCACGCCGCTCTCGTGCAATTTCTGCGCGGCCTGCAATCGCGTCCGCGTCGGCAGCGACGGCCGGCTCTACACCTGCATGGGTCACGAGGGCTCGGTCGACCTGCGCCCGGCGCTGGGCGTCGGCGGCGCGGCGCTCGATGCCGCCATTCGCGGTGCCCTGCGACACAAGCCGGAGCGGCACGGCTTCCGCGTCGCCGCCACCGGGCTTGCCGGCGGCATCGGCCGGCACATGTCGGTCCTGGGCGGCTGACCGGCTCCGCGTCAGGCCGCCTGCCGCGCCCGCTCCAGAGCCGGAAGCACGTCGGTGGTGAACAATGTCGCCGGCAGGCCGATATCGGCGGGCCGTCCGCGCGTCTGCGGACACTGGCGCAGCGCCTCGATCAGCTGCAGCGCGTCGCGGGCCTTGCTGTCCACCCGATGCAGCCGGTAGGCGGTGCGCGCCGCGCTGTCTGCGCCGGCGAACAGCGCCTCGACCGTCCGATCCCGGAAGTTGAGATGCTGCGCTCGGAGGACGAGCCGGCCGTGTTCGGCCGCATCGACGAGGCCGAGCGCCAGGAGGTGATCGAGCGTTGCCGCCACCGTCACCAGCGGCTCGGTGAGCGGCGGATAACCCAGCTCGGCCGGCCCGTGGCACAGGGCCACCGCGGCGTCGTCGTCGAGCGCGCCGCTCAGGTAGGCGAGCGCGATGGCGCCGATCGGCCGCATCCCGAAGGCCGCGCACTCGGCGGCGCGAAGCGCCCCCATCGACGACGATCCCAGCAGGTTGACGCCGCTCGCCAGCGCGTAGAGGATTTCCTTGTGCCAGGGCGCCGCCACCGCGTCGAAGTAGCCGTCCACCAGTCCGATCGCCGCCGCGCCTTCGAGGACGGCGTCGGCAATGTCGCCCAGCCGCGCCGGCGGCCGCAGCGTGATGCCGTCGAGGTCGGGGGTGAGGCCGCTGAGCGTCGGCCCGGCGAACAGGATCTTCATGTCGCGAGCACCTGCAGGGCGCGCCCGCCCGGGCGCCAGTTGGCGTTGGTTTCGCGATCCTCGAGCTCTGCCGAGAGGGCGCGCAGTACCGAGAATCCGTGGGTGTCCACGTCGCCCAGTTCGACCCAGGCGATGGCCATACTCTCCTGCAGGCGCTCGGCCAGCGCCGAAAGCATTCGCGGCAGCGGCGTGCCGGCCGCCAGCCACGCCGGGGCCGATGCCCGCCCCCGGCCGCGCTCGGCGAGGAAGCGGACCGTCTCGTCGGCCGCCATCTCGTACTCCTCGGGCAGGAAGTCGTCGCGCCCGCCGGCAATGTTGGTGATCCGCGTCTGCGCCGCCTCCGTGATGGCGCGCACGATGGCGCGGCTGCCCACCGGGTGCGCGCCATAGCCGGCCGCCATGTCGAAGGCGCGGGCGGCGCCGCCGCCGTTCTCGACGATCAGCGCCATCACGCTCGGTACCCCGAGGTCGGTGGTCTGGTCGAACAGCCGAAGCTCCAGCCCGGCCGCCGCGATGCGCGCGCCGAGGTCGCGCACCGTTTCGTCGGCCACGTCCTCGATGGTGAACTCGGTGGCGAGTCGCGCCGGATCGGTGAGCAGCGACCACAGCGAGGTGGCGTCGCGTTCGACCAGTTCGCAGATGGCGTGGAACAGCGCTTCCTCTCTGCAATTGCCCGACGCGAGGCCGTTGGTGCTGCGCCCGATGGCCGGCAGGTCCGGTGCGTCGCCCCCGATGCTGACCGCGTCGCGCGGGATCCAGATCGGCGTTCCGGACGGCCAGCTGCGGCCCTCGAGCCAGTGGATCGGCCGGTCCGACGAAAGCGGCGTGTCAGGTGGCAGCAGCCGCTCGGGGTCGAAATAGGCTTCGCCCCGCGCCGACAGCTCTGCCGGGGCGGCGTGGTGCGTGTGCGGCCGGGCACGCTCGGCCACCGCGAACTCGATGGCCTCCATCAGCGCCGAGGCCTGCGCGGCCGCGTCATCGATGCCCTTGCCCTGGCTGGTGCTCAGCGTGGTTGCCGCCGGCCGGATCGCCGAGTAGCAGGGGATGCCGATGCGGTCGAGCCCGGTCTGGCGGGCCAGCCGGGTGATGCCATAGGCGGAACATGACGCCCGCAGGCGTTCGACCGTTCGTGCGGCCTCTACCCGTCGTTCGCCATGTTCGTGCCAGGTCTCGAGGGTTTGGTGCCCGTAGCCGCGCACCATGCCCCCCGCTAGTGCCGGAAGAACTTGCGGCTGGAGATGTTCGGCATCGGCGGCAGCGCGCGGGTAGCGGCCGGGCCGGTCTTGGACGCAGTCGTGGTCTGCAGTTTGGCGGTAGTGTTCATGGGGACCTCCTGAGAACCACAGGAGACCGCATATCCACTAAGAACTCGTTAATATCCGGCGCGGAGCGAGATCAGAAAAGTTGCAGACTCTCCCCGGCTCGGTCGCGCGACAGCAACGACGGCCGGGAGCGAGATAAGTAGAGGTTGCGGACTTTTCCCGAAGAGTCTCCGCGACAGCAACGGGCACCCGGCGCCGGGCGGCTATTTGGCGATACCCAGTCCGGCTGGCAGCGTGTCGCGGAAAAGCAGGGACGGTGTTCCACTTCCAGGCCGCGACCGATGGCGGCCTCAGGAGAACCCGGCCATCCTGAGGGCCCGCAGATAGTGCGCGGTGTCGCTCTGGTTCGGTTCGGGATACAGGCTCGTCCACTTCGATACCGTGAAGCTCGGATCGCGCTTGAGCGCCAGGTCGCGATAGCGCCGGGCGTCGTCCGCGTCGCCGTTCATGGCCGCCGAGGCCGCCAGCAGGCGCAGCGCCAGGCCCGGCGATCGCATCGCTGTCAGCCGGTCGATCGCCTCCTGGTAGCGCTCCCGGAAGAAGCTCACGGCGCCGCCGATCCAGTAATAGTCGTCCGGTGCCAGCGGGTTGAGCGCCAGCGCCCGCGTGATCAGGGTCTCGGCCTCGACATGCCGCGACATGTGGGTCAGCACGTCGGCCTGGTCGACGAGGAGGTCGGCATGGTTGGGCGCCAGCTCCAGCGCCGCATCGAAATGCGCCAGGGCCGATGCCAGGTCGTGCTGGTAGAGCGCGGCATGGCCGATCTCCCTCAGGCTCGAGCTGTCCAGCGGATCATAGCGATGGCCGCGTTCGGCCAGATGCGTCGCCTCCTTGAGAAGCGCGCGGTCGGCGCTGCCGCGTTCCAGCCACTCGAGCGTCTTGGTGCGCGCCAGTTCGCTCAGCGCCGGCACGAAGTCGGGCGCCAGCTGGATCGAACGCGCCAGCGATTTCTGCGCCAGCTGCAGCGAGGGCAGGTCGGTACGGTCTCCCCGGCGCATCGCCAGCAGGTAGTGGACATAGGCCGAGGCCGCACCGGTGCGCCGGTACCGCAAGAGTTCCTCGCGGGCGATCCGGCCGCAGATCCGGTCCACCACCACCGAACTCAGGCCCTGGTGCAGTCCGATCATGTTGCCGGTCCGCAGCTCCATCTCGCCCTGGTGAAGGCTCTCGCCCGTGCGGGCGTCGCCGATATCGATGCGCAGCAGCGAGAACGGCAGCGGTGCGTCGCGACCGACGAGACTGATCCGCACCACATAGTCGAACGGGATGGCCTGCTCGGCCACGGCGCTGTCGCGCAGCTGCTGCGCCGTGAAGGGCGCGACGACGTCATAGAGGCGGCTGCGGCACAGCGACAGCGTCACGTCGGCAATCAGCGAGCGCGACAGCTCGCAGTCGCGCGGATCGATGACCGGCCCGAACTCCGTCGGTGGCAACAGCAGCAGTCGCGGCACCGCGGACGCTGTCCCCGGCTTACGTGACGCCGGACCAGATGCAGCGATGCGGTGTTTTGCGGTACCCAAGAACTATGCTTTCGACGGAGGACTGTTCATTCGTGACGATACTGTAGCGCTCCGCCGCAAATGTCAAAAGTGCTTTCTCAGGACTTTGAACGGGCGCGTCGCGGGCCTCCCGGCGGGCGCGAGGCCTGCTCACGCGGCCGGGAAATGCTCGCGGTCGCCGGAGAAATAGCTGCGGAACAGCAGCAGCAGCGCCGCTCCCTTGGCGGCGGCGGCCATCCCTTGTTCCCCGGCGATGACCAGCGGGCGGCGGTCCGGCAGGGCCGGCATCAGCTCGAGGTGCCGGCGCACCGCCTCGATGTAGCGCATCACGATCGGGCGGGGCATGAGACCGTCGACCACCGCGAGGTTGGAGCCGATGACCGCCGCCGTATTGGCGATCGCCTTGGCCAGCGCATGGCCGGCCTCGTCGAGCCAGTCGTCGAGCACCGGCCCCATGCCGTCCCAGTCCCAGGTGGCGGGATCGGGGGAGGCGGGCGGCCTGCCGGCGGCCTCGAGCTGCTTCTGCAGCGCGTAGAGCCCCGCCACCGAATGGACGAAGCGCTGCTCGCCGCCGTGCGTCGTGGTGACCATCAGTCCGAGGTCCGCGGCCTCGCCGGTGTGTCCTTCCCACAGGCGTCCGTCGCCGACGATGCCGGCCGGGATGAACGTGCTGACGAGAAAGAACGCAAAGGTACCGGGGCGCGGCTTCGGCATGGCGGCCAGTTCGCCCCAGCAGGCCGCATTGCCGTCATTGTAGAACGTGGTCCGGTATCCCGATGCGGCCTCGAGCCGCTCGCGCACATCCACGCCCACCCACCGAGCGGCGTCTTCGGGACGGCCGCCGAGCGCCTCGACCTGCAGGGCGAGGCCGGAGGGTCCCGCGAGGCCGAGGCCGATGACGCGCTCCCGCGAGGCCTCGGGCAGTGCGCCCACCAGCCGCCCTATCGCCGCGGTGATGGCATCGAACAGCGTCGTGGCGTCGGGAAAGGCGTAGGTCCAGCGTACCTCGCCGACGACCTTGCCGGCAATGTTGACGAGCTGGACCGAGCAGTGTCGCCAGCCCAGTTCGCAGCCGAGCGCGAAGGCACCCTCGGGGGCGAGGAAGATCGGTGTCGCGGGCTGCCCCCGGGCGCCGCGGCGGACCTCGCCGCGCTTGAGCAGGCCACGGCTCTCGAGGTCGACGAGGATCTTGCCCACCGTCTGCGGCGCCAGCTGCGCTTCCCGCGAAATCTCGGCCGCCGACAGCCCCGGCTGCAGGGCGACCAGCGACAATGCCGCGCGTTCGTTACTGATGCGGACCAGCGAGGTATCGGCCGCCGCCGCCGTCCTGAACCGTCCGGCATTGATGGGTGAAGACAATTCCGCTCCGCAAGGTTTGCCACTGGCAGTACTGCATGAGCCGCCGCCGCGGCGCAAGCGGATCGGGCCGGTCGTCCGGTCCGGCCATTGACCGCGACCGGGCAAACCGCCCAAAGTGATCGCCCCGATCGTCCGGCACGTCCACTCCATGTCTCCGCCCGCCATCTTCCAGCGACTGCGCCGTTTCGGCATCGACGGCTATCTCCTGCTGCTCTTCGTCATGGTGCTGCTCGGCTCGGTGCTGCCGGCCTCAGGGGTGTTCGCCGATGTCGTGCGCATCGCCTCGCTGCTGGCGGTCGGCCTGCTGTTCTTCCTCTACGGCGCCCGCCTCGATACGGCGGCCGTGGTGGCCGGCCTCGCCAACTGGCGGCTGCAGGGTCTGGTGCTGGCCACCACCTACCTGGCCTTTCCCGTCGCGGCGCTGCTGGTCGCGCTGGCTCTGGGTCCCTGGCTCGATCCCCATATCGGCATGGGCCTGTTGTTCCTCGGCGCGCTGCCCTCGACGGTGCAGTCGTCCATCGCCTTCACCGCCCTGGCCCGCGGCAATGTCCCGGCCGCCCTCTGCGCCGCCTCGATCTCCAACCTGCTCGGTGTCGTCCTCACCCCGGCGCTCTGTGCCGTGCTGCTCAATTCCCAGGGCGGCATCAATCCGGGCGCGATCGGCGGCGTCGCGCTGCAGATTCTCCTGCCCTTCGTCCTCGGCCAGCTGGCCCGCCCCTGGATCGGCGACTGGGTCCGGCGCCATCGCCGCTTCACCCTGTCGGTCGATCGCGGCTCCATCCTCCTGATCGTCTACTCCGCCTTCAGCGCCGGCATGGTGTCCGGCGTCTGGAGCCAGGTGGACGGGCTGTCGCTGGCGCTCATTTGCGCCGTCGTCACCGTCATGCTGGCGGTCGTGCTGTTTGCGACCACCGCGGTCGGGCGGCTGGTCGGGCTGCCCGCTGCCGACCGGCTGGCCCTCTTGTTCTGCGGCTCGACCAAGAGTCTGGCGAGCGGCGTGCCGATGGCCGCCATCCTGTTCGCCGGCCAGCCGGTCAGCCTGATCATCCTGCCGATCATGCTCTATCACCAGCTGCAACTGATCGTCTGCGCCGTGATCGCCCAGCGCCACGCGGCGCTGGCCGAGGAGACGGAGGCGACCGCGGCCTGAGGCGCGCGGAAGGAACGGCGGTCGGCCGCCGCCGTTCGACAACGCCTCGGTTCAGGCCAGCCGCAGCACCAGCACGTCGCGCGGCGGCACCGTCGCCATATCCTCGGCCGCGTCGGCGTCGGCGCCGGCCCAGAATGCCGCGCCCAGCCGGGCCGGGCGCCCGTCGATCGTCACCGAGACCCGCCGCCGCTCGCGCGTCGGGTTGAGCAGCCACAGCACCCGCCCCGCCATCCCCTCGTGCAGGCGGGCCTGCACCAGGTTGTCGCTGACCGCCACCTGTTGCGTGCGCCCGGTCCAGGCGAAGACCTCGGCGAAGTAGCGCCGGTTGTCGGCAGACGAGGTGCGGAAGTAGCCCGCGCCCGGGTGCGTTCCGACCAGCAGCGTGCGTCCGGCCCCGAAGCGGTTCTCGACGATGGCGATGCGTCCGTCCTCGAAGCGGCCGCGCTCGCGCCCGGTGGTCGGTTGATAGGCCTGCAGGAAGCCGCCGCCGGCGAGCGGCCGTCCGTCGAGGCTGAGCCGGATGCGGTCGGCAATGTCGGGCATGAACTCGACGTCCACTTCGCGCGCCCCGAACACCGCGTCGAGCCCATTGTTGGGCTGCACCGTTCCGACCTTGCCGCGATCGCCGAAATAGCCCGGCGTCGCCTCGCTGATCAGCTTGCCGCCGCGCTCCACCCAGTCCGCCAGCGCCCGGGCATGGGCTGCGGTCAGCATGATCGGGTAGGGCGCGTAGAGCGCATCATAACCTGATATATCGTCGATATCCACCCAGTCGGCCTGCAGGCCATTGTCGAACAGGCCGCGATAGGCCCCCCACATCGCCTCGCGATAGGTCTCGGGCCGGTGATGGGCGTTGAGCAGGTGGTCCCAGGCCTGCGCCTCGGGGATGACCAACAGGCCGATATCGCCCCTCACCGGCCGCGCCGCGAACAGCTCGCGCTGCTCCGGCGCATTGGCCCATTTGGCGATCCGGCTCTGCATCTCCGATCGCGGCGTACGCGATCCATCCATGCCGTAGGCGCCGAAGGCGCCGAACAGCGGCCCGTCGAGCAGCGGGCGGTAGCGCAGGTTGAGGATGCCGGTGGCGCCGGCCGCGAACGAGGTCATGGTGAGGGTGCGGATGTCCTCGGGCTCCATTACCCGGCCGTCCTCCTTGTCGCGCCCGAGCACCTGCGGCTGCAGCCAGAGCGGCCCGCCGGGGCGCTCGGCGTGCCACCACGGCTTGCCGCGCGCGGCGGCGCGGGTCAGGTCGGGCCCGAAGAAGTTCTGCCAGGGCTTGAAGCCGCGGCGCGACGGCACCCAGGTCAGCCCGTAGAGCTCGACCTTGTCGGCGGCCAGCCAGTCGTCCGAACCGTTCGCCGCCATGTTGGGAATGGCGCCGCCGACCCCGTGCGCGGCAATCAGGCAGTCCGGGTCGATCGCCCGGATGGTGTCGATCTTGAACTGCATCTGTCCGTAATAGTTCTGCCGCTTGAACTCGAGCCAGTCGAGGTTCTCGGGGTAGGCCGCGACTTCGACGGGCGGCTCGATGTCGTCCCACTCGGCATAGGAATAGCGGTACCAGGCCTCGGCCAGCGCCTCGAGCGTGCCGTACTTCGCCTGCAGCCACAGCCGGAAGTCGGCCTTCATCCAGCTCGAATAATCGACATCGGCGGCGTAGTTGACCTCGTTCCACACATCGTAGCCGAGCAGTGCCGGATGGCCCTTGTAGCGGCCGGCGAGGGCCGAAAGGAAGGCGCCGACCGCCGCTTTCACCTCGGGGCAGTTCATGCTGAGCGCGCCGGCGCCGCCGCCATTGTTGGCAAAGCCGCCGGTCGCCGCGCTCACCCCCATGTTGGAGGTCAGCGGACGTCCGTCGGCCCGCACCTGCCGCGCATCGGCGAAGGCCCGATAGGCCCAGTCGGGCACGGTGTGGGTCAGTTCGGCGATGATCGTCTTGATGCCGTGCTCGGCCGCGAGGTCCATTTGCCGGTCGAAGTCGGCCCAGTCGTAGACGCCGGGCCGGCGCTCGATCGCCGACCACATGAACCAGTGCCGGAAGACGTTGAGCCCGTCGGCGGCGGCCACGCCATAGTCGCGCGCCCAGTCCTCCCGCGGCGGGTTGGACTTGCGGAAATACACGGCCCCGAACGGGATCTGCGGGAGCTTGTCGATGGGCATGCGGACTATCCTTTGCGGCAATGGCGGGTCGTGCGGCGGCAGGCGCCGTCACGAGGGGGCGGGGGCCGCAACGCAGCTCTCACCCATGGTGCCGCATCCAGCCCAGCCCGGCGCTGGTCCCGGCCTTCGGCCGGTACTCGCAGCCGATCCAGCCGTCGTAGCCGAGCCGGTCGATCTCGCTCAGCACGAAGCCGTAGTTGATCTCGCCGGTGCCCGGCTCGTTGCGGCCGGGATTGTCGGCGATCTGGATATGGCCGATGCGGTCCCTCAGCCGCGCATAGGTCGGCACCAGGTCCCCCTGCATCACCTGGGTGTGGTAGATGTCGTACTGGATGAACAGATTGCTCGAGCCCACCGCCGCGAGCAGCCGTTCGGCATGGTGCGTGGTGGAAACGAAGAAGCCCGGGATGTCGCGCGTGTTGATCGGCTCGACGAGCAGCTTCACCCCGGCTGCCGCGAGGCGCGGCGCGGCATAGGCGAGGTTGGCCACCAGCGTTGCCTCCAGCACCTCCTCCGCCACGCCCTGCGGCGCGATGCCGGCGAGGCAGTTGACCTTGCGGCAGCCGAGTGCCGTCGCATAGGCGATCGCCGTGTCGATGCCGGCCCTGAACTCCTCGGTCCGGTCCGGCAGGCAGCCGATGCCCCGCTCGCCGCCGTCCCAGTTGCCGGCCGGCAGGTTGAACAGCGCCTGCTCGAGGCCATGCGTCGCGAGCAGGGCGGCAATCTCGGCAGCCGGGGCGCCATAGGGCGAGACGTATTCGACGGCCCGGAAGCCGTCGCGCGCCGCTGCGGCGAAACGCTCGAGGAACGGTACCTCGGTATAGAGGAAGGAAAGGTTGGCGGAGAATTTCAGCACGTCGATGGGCTCCTCAGGCAACGAAGCGGGTGCGGTGCAGCATCCGCTTGTGGCGCGGGTCGGGATTGGGCACGGCCGAGATCAGGCTCTGGGTGTAGGGCTGTTGCGGCGCCGTGCAGATCTGCTCGGCATCGCCCAGTTCCACCAGCCGGCCGCGGTGCATCACCGCGATGCGGTCGCAGAAATAGCGCACCACCGAGATGTCGTGCGAGATGAACAGGAAGCTCAGGTTCAGCCGCTTCTGGATATCGAGCAGCAGGTCGAGGATCTGCGCCCGGATCGACACATCGAGCGCCGCCGTCGCCTCGTCGGCGATGATGATCTTCGGATCGAGCGCCAGTGCCCGCGCGATGCCGATGCGCTGCCGCTGCCCGCCCGAAAAGGCGTGCGGATAGCGCTCCATGGCGAGCGGGTCGAGCCCCACCAGGGCGAGCAGTTCGCCCACCCGCCTCTCCAGCGCCGCGCCGCGCGCGAGGCCGCTCACCTGCAGCGGCTCGCCGATGATCTGCCTGACCGTCATGCGCGGGTTGAGCGAGGAAAAGGGATCCTGGAACACCAGCCGCACGTCGCGGTGAAAGGCCTTGAGCTGCCGCTGGCCGAGCGCGGTGACCTCCATCGGCGCCGCGCCGCCGAAATACTCGACCTTGCCGCCCGACGGCTCGACGGTCCTCAGGATCAGCCGGCCCAACGTCGTCTTGCCCGAGCCGCTCTCGCCGACGATGCCGAGGGTCTCGCCCGGATAAAGGTCGAAGCTCACGTCGTCGACCGCCTTGATTGCGTGCCGCGCGCCGCCCAGCCAGCCCGTCGAGGCGCCGTAGACCTTGGAGAGGTTGCGCACCGTCAGCAACGGCGTCCCGTCGCCGGCTACGGGGGTCGTGCGGCTGAGCGCCCGGCGGCTCGCCTCAAGCTTCACCGTCGAGGCGAGCAGCGCCTGCGTATAGGGATGCCGGGCATCGTGAAAGATGTCGTCGACATCGCCGCTCTCGACGATCCGGCCGAAGCGCATCACCGCCACTTCGTCGGCGACTTCCGCGACGATCCCCATGTCGTGGGTGATCAGCAGCATGGCCATGCCGCGGCTCACCTGCAGCCGCTTGATCAGGTCGAGGATTTCGGCCTGGGTGGTGACGTCGAGCGCCGTGGTCGGCTCGTCGGCGATGAGAATCTCGGGGTCGGCGGCGAGCGCCATGGCGATCATGGCGCGCTGGCGCATGCCGCCCGAGAACTCGAAGGTGTAGCGGTCGATCATCTTGTCGGGATCGGGGATCTCGACCTGGCGCAGCAGCTCGATGGTCTCGGCCCGCGCCTGCTTCTTGGTCATCCGGCGATGCAGCAGCAGTGCCTCGACGATCTGGCTGCCGATGGTATGCACCGGCGAAAGCGAGCTCATCGGCTCCTGGAAGACCAGCCCGATGCGCCCGCCGCGGATCTTCAGCAGCTCCGGGCTCCGCTCCGGCAATTGCGCGATGTCGATCTCGCCACCCGCGCCGGCGAGGAGGATACGGCCGCCGGCGATGGCGCCGTTCCTGTCGATGATCCTGAGCAGCGCCCGCGCCGTCACCGACTTGCCCGAGCCGCTTTCGCCCACGAGGCAGAGCGTCCGGCCGCGCCTCAGCTCGAAGCTCACCTCGCGCGCCGCGTGCAGGATTTGGTTGCGCAGCCGGAAGTCGAGGCTCAGGCCCTCGACCTTGAGCACCACCTCGGCATTTCCTTCGCCCCTCGGCGCGGCCCGGTCGATCTCCATCCGCATCGCCTCAGCTCTCGTAGGGGTCGGCCGCGTCGCGCAGGCCGTCGCCGAGGAAATTGTAGGCGAGCACGGTCAGCACCACCGCACCCGCCGGCCAGATCAGCAGCCAGGAGGCAGTCGCGATTGTGCGCACGTTCTGCGCGTCCTGCAGCAGCACGCCCCAGCTGACGATCGGCGCCTTGAGTCCGATGCCGAGGAAACTCAGCGCCGTCTCGGCCACGATCATGGTGGGCAGCGCCAGGGTGACCACCGCGAGGATGTGACTGGTCAAGGAGGGGAGGATGTGCCGGAAGATCAGCCGGCGCTCGCTCGACCCGTCCAGCCTCGCGGCGGTGACGAAGTCTTCGCTGCGCAGGGCGAAGAACCGGCCGCGCACTTCGCGGGCGAGACCGGTCCAGCCGAACAGCGAGACGATGAGGGTGATGACGAAGTAGACGGTCAGCGGCGACCAGGTCAGCGGGATCGCCGCGGCCAGGCCCAGCCAGAGCGGAATGGTCGGCATCGACGAGATCACCTCGATGACGCGCTGAATCACCATGTCCACGCCGCCGCCGTAGAAGCCCGAGAGCGAGCCGAGCACGACACCGAGGCAGAGGCTGATGGCGACGCCGATCAGCCCGATCGACATCGACACCCGCGTGCCGTGGATCAGCCGGCTGAGCAGGTCGCGGCCGAGCTTGTCGGTGCCCAGCAGGTACATCGTGTCTGTCTTCTTCAGCGGTCCGATCAGGTGCACGTCCAGCTCGAACAGTCCCCACAGCTTGTAGGCCGCGCCGCGCACGAACAGCCCGATCGGCACCACCTTGGCCTCGTCGATGCTGTAGGTGCGCCTCAGCGAGGCCTGGTCGACGCTCATCGTGTAGCCGGTGACATGCGGCTCGAACTTCTGCGATCCGTCCGGCTGCGTGGTGAACAGCCGGATTTCCTGCGGCGGCGCATAGGTGAACTGCGGCTTCGATGCCTCGGGCAGGGCCGGCGCCAGGACCTCGGCAAAGAGCCCGATCAGGTAGAGGGCGAGGATCACGAGGCCGGCGCCGACGGCCACCTTGTTGCGCCCGAACCTGAGCCGGATCAGCGTCCATTGCCCGGCGGCGGCGGTTTCGATCCGGCCGCCGCGCGTGGGCAGCGCCGTCACCGCCGGGGCGGTCTCGGCGACCCCCTCGAGAAAGCTGTGCTGCGCCATCAGGTGAACCTTATCCGCGGGTCGAGCAGCGCCAGCAGCAGGTCCGAGATCAGCATCCCGACCAGCGTCAGCACGCCCATCAGCAGGATGAAGCTGCCGGCGAGATACATGTCCTGGCTGATCAGCGCCCGCAGCAGCAGCGGCCCGGCCGTCGGCAGGTTGAGCACGATGGCGGTGATGGTGACGCCGGAGATCAGTTCGGGCAGGACCCAGCCGATGGCCGAGACGAACGGGTTGAGCGCGATGCGCACCGGGTATTTCAGCACGGCGCGATGCTCGGGCAGGCCCTTGGCCCTCGCCGTCACCACATAGGGCTTGTTGAGCTCGTCGCTGAGATTGGCCCTGAGGATGCGGATCAGCGCCGCCGTGCCGTTGGTGCCGATGACCACGATCGGGATCCACAGGTGCGCCAACAGGTCGACGAGCTTGTCCCAGCTCCACGGCGCATCGATATGTTCGGGCGAGAACAGCCCGCCGACGCTCTGCCCCAGGAAGCGGTAGCTCACATACATCAGCGTCAGGGCGAGGATGAAGTTCGGCACAGCCAGCCCGAGAAAGCCGAGCAGGGTAAAGGCGTAATCGCCCACCGAGTGCCGGCGCATCGCCGAATAGATGCCGATCGGCAGCGACACCGCCCAGACGAACAGCAGCGACGCCACCGAGATGGCGAGCGTCGAACCCATGCGCTCCCAGATCAGTTCCGCCACCGGCCGGTTCCATTCGAACGAGTAGCCGAAATCGCCGCGCGTCAGGATGCCGGTGATCCACTTGAGGTATTGCAGCCAGGCCGGGTCGTCGAAGCCATAGGCCCGCCGCAGCGCCTCGATCTGCGCCGGATCGAAGTTCTGGCCGCTGTCCGACATCGAGGCGATCATCGAGGACACGTAGTCCCCCGGCGGCAGCTGGATGATCAGGAAGGCAATGATCGACATCCCGACGAGGGTCGGGATCATGTAGACCAGCCGCTTGATCACATAGCCGAGCATGGTGCGGTCAGGCCCAGCTGAAGTGCACGGCTTCGAGCGTCGTGATGCCGGGAACGGTGATCGTCGCGCGGCCGTCGCGGATGGCAGCCACCACCTGCTCGTCGGAGACCAAGAGGCGCGCGCCTGCAAGCCGCTTTCCGTCCGGCACGGCGACCGAAACCGTCTGCGGTCCGATCGGGTAGACCTCGCGGATCGGCCCCTTCATCATCATCGGGTTGGTCAGGTTGTCGAGCACCAGGGCCAGTCCCCCGTCATTGTGCCGCACGGCGATGTCGAGCACGCCGCGACCTTCGACCTCGACGTCGGCCCGCTTGCCGAGCGCCCAGCGCACCGCATTGGCGATCAGCCGGCCGTGATCGGCCGCCAGCACTTCCCAGAAGATGGCGCCGATATTCCATGGGAAATACACCGTGCGACCGCCGCCCGCGTGCTCGCGCGCCACCACGGCCGCGCCCCGCGGCGCGGCGCGCGGATAGACCTCCTCCATCGGCAGGTCGGGGAAGTCCGGCACGAACAGGAATGGCGCGACGGTGTCGGGCGCCGCCTCGACCGCCAGCAGCCGGGTGCCGCCGATGATCCGCGCCGCCCCCTCGTAGCCCGCCGAGATCGGGTGGCCGCCATTGATCGATATATAGGTGTTCTTGACCGGGCCGCGCGTCGGGGCGGTCTGCCGCACCCCGAGCAGCGGCCCCAGCCCCAGTCCGCCGCGCGGCCGGTTGTCCTCGGTGCGCGTCGAGGTCTCGAACGCCGCAACGAGCGCGCCGCCCTGCGCCACATAGGCCTCGAGCAGGCCGATCTGGGCGTCCGACAG
>NZ_JAYRYM010000038.1:0-21969 GCF_041917035.1 Devosia sp.
CGGCTGAGGGGGCTGAACGCCGCCGATTTCGGCGACCTCTTGCTGCTGTGCATCAAGCTGTTCCGCGAGCATCCGGACGTGCTGGCGGAGTATCACCGGCGCTTCAAGTACATCCTCGTCGACGAGTACCAGGACAGCAACGTCGCGCAGTACCTGTGGCTGCGGCTGCTGGCGCAGGGCAAGCCCGCCTCGGAGGCGAACCTGTGCGTGGTCGGCGACGACGACCAGTCGATCTATGGCTGGCGCGGCGCCGAAGTGGACAACATCCTGCGCTTCGAGAAGGACTTTCCGGGCGCCAAGGTGATCCGGCTGGAGCGCAACTACCGCTCGACCTCGAATATCCTCGCGGCCGCCAGCCACCTCATTGCACACAACGAGGGCCGGCTGGGCAAGACGCTGCAGACCGACGTCGGCGAGACCGGCGAGATGATCGGCGTCACCTCGGTGTGGGACAGCGAGGAAGAGGCGCGGCAGATCGGCGAGGAGATCGAGCAGTTCCAGCGCCAGGGCGAGGCGCTCAACGCGATGGCAATTCTCGTCCGCGCCAGCCACCAGATGCGGGCGCTGGAAGAGCGCTTCATCACGCTGGGCCTCAACTACCGCGTCATCGGCGGCCCGCGCTTCTACGAGCGCAAGGAAATCCGCGATGCGCTGGCCTACCTGCGGCTGGTCAACAATTCCAGCGACGACCTGGCATTCGAGCGCATCATCAACGTGCCGAAGCGAGGGCTGGGCGATACGACACTTCAGGTGCTGTACGAGACGTCGCGGCGGCTGCAGGTACCGCTCACCGAGGCGACGCGGGCGCTGATCGAGACCGAGGAGCTGAAACCCAAGCAGCGCACCACCTTCCGGCAGTTCCTGCAACAGCTGGACGACTGGGCGGAACGCCTCCGAAGCGGCCCCGGTGGGCCGATGGAAGTCGATATGGATGCCCCGCCCGGGGTGATCCGCCGGGCCCCGTCACACGCGGAGCTGGCGGGGCAGATCCTCGACGAGTCGGGCTACACCGAGATGTGGCAGAACGACAAATCGGCGGACGCCGCCGGCCGGCTCGAGAACCTCAAGGAACTCGTGCGCTCGATGGAGGAGTTCGACACGCTGGGCGGCTTTCTCGAACACGTGTCGCTGGTGATGGACCGCGATACCGGCGAGGCCGAGGACGCTGTCTCCATCATGACGCTGCATTCGGCCAAGGGGCTGGAGTTCGACACCGTGTTCCTCCCCGGCTGGGAGGAAGGGCTGTTCCCCAGCCAGCGCACGCTCGACGAAAGCGGCCGCGCCGGGCTGGAGGAGGAACGCCGGCTTGCCTATGTCGGGCTGACCCGGGCGCGGAAGCGCCTGCGCGTCTACCTGGCGCAGAACCGCCGGATCAACGGGCTGTGGCAATCGGCCATCCCGTCGCGCTTCGTCGATGAACTGCCGGCGCATGTCGTCGAGGTCAAGGATACCGGCTCGGCCTATGGCGGCTACGGCTATGGCGGGCGCGCGGGCGGCGGGCGGTTCGACACGCGCGACCCATTCGATTCACTCTACGAGACGCCGGGCTGGCAGCGCGCCAAGGCACAGGCGAGCCAGCGCAAGTCGGCGGGCCCGATGACCATTGACGGCGACCTCGTAGCCCGCTCGGTGGATGACGGGCGCGGCTCGGCCTATTCGGTGGGCCAGCGGGTGTTCCACCTGAAGTTCGGCTATGGCAGGGTCGAGGCAATCGAGGGCAACAAGCTGACGATCGAGTTCGAAAAGGCGGGGCGGAAGAAGGTGCTGGACAGCTTTGTGCAGAAGGGGTGAGGGCTACGCCTTCACCAGCCCGCCGAAATAGTCCAGCGCGTAAGCCTCGACACCGTCGACGCTGATCGTTTCGCGGCCGTGGAAATGCGAGACGTCGCCGGTGGAGGTGTCGCGGTAGAGGCCGTGCTCGCCCTGCCACTCGAAGCCGCCGAGGAAGCGGTTTTCGGCGTACATGGCAGAGAGCGCCGCCTTGATGGTGAGGCCGGCGCGCGCGGCGTCGATGAGGTCGGGGCGGAGGATGGTGCCGTAGTAGCTCATCGCCCAGGCCGGCTCGCCCCGGTGCCAGACGACTTCCTGGCCGTGGAAATCGGTGCCGCCGAAATAGCTGTCGCGATAGCCCCAGTCGCCGTCGGCAAAGGCGAGGTCGTGGGACCCTGCCCGGCTGGGGGCGGCCGCCTCGCCGCTGCCGACATAAGTGGCGCGTTTGGCGCGGACGATGAAGGCTTCGAGATCGGCAAGGCCGGTGGGCGGGCTCATTGCGGCGGCGTCACCTGGCGGGCCTTGCGGCGCTCGAGGCCCAGCGCGTGCTCGCGAAAGATGATGAACAGCCCTGCCCCGACGACGATCAGGGCGCCGACCAGCATGGTGAGCGTAGGGACTTCGGCAAAGAACAGGTAGCCGACGCCGAGGCTGAGGAGCAGCGAGGTGTATTCGAACGGGGCGACGAGCGAGACGTCGGCGTGGCGGTAGCTCTCGGTGAGCAGGATCTGCGCGATGCCGCCGGCGATACCCGCGACGGTGAGCATGACCCACTGCTCGGGCGTCGGATCGATCCAGCCGAAGGGCAGCATCAGCGCGCCGATGAAGGTGGTGAAGATCGAGAAGTAGAGGACGACGGTGGCGGAGCGCTCGGTGCGCACCAGGGTGCGCACGGCGATGGTGGCAAAGGCGGCGAAGACGCAGGCGAGCAGCGCCATGACCGCGCCGATGCCGGCATCGTCGAGCGGACCACCGCTGAAGACGGTGAGGCGGGGCCACAGGATGATACCGACGCCGACGAGCCCGACGACGACCGCGCTCCAGCGGTAGAGCCGCACCGTCTCCTTGAGGATGAGGGCGCCGAAGACGACGATCAGCAGCGGCGTGGCATAGTTGATCGCGATCGCCTCGGGCAGCGGCAGGCGCGTCAGCGCGATGAAGCCGAGCACCATGCCGCCGGTGCCGACGAGGCCGCGGGTCAGGTGACCGAGCGGATTGGCCGTCTTGAAGCCGTCGACGAGCTCACCGCGCCAGGCGAGGAAGACGATGATCGGCACGATGGCGAAGAGCGACCGGAAGAACACCAGCTGGCCGGGCGGCAGGTTGCCGGTGGCCTTGAGCAGGCTCGCCATCAGCAGGAAGATGGCGACGGAGGTGACCTTCAGCCCGATCCCGGCCGCGACATTGTCGGGCGGGGGGAGCGTGGCTGGCTGGGGCGGGGACAATCAGGCGGTCCGGGGCTGGCGAATATCGGTCATTCCTAGCACCCGACTCGCCTCCTGCCCAACCCAGAAAAGGACAATGGGCGGGATCGGTTGGCCGCGCCGGCCGAACTGTCGTAGCCTTGCCCCGGCCCCCCGCGTGTCGAGTCCCGGCGAACCGATGAACAGCATGCTGATCGCCATCGCCGAGAACATCCCGCTGATCGCGGGCCTGGTGCTGGCCAACTACGTGCTGGCGGCGGTCTGCGCGGTCCGCGAGATCGGCGCCTCGCGCACCTCGCAGGGCTCGATCGCCTGGCTGCTGTCGCTGGCGTTCCTGCCGTTTCCGACGGCCATCATCTACCTGGTGTTCGGCTGGAAGTACTTCGACAGCTACGCCCAGACCCGCCTGCAGGTGCGGCAGTCGCGGCTGATCCGCAGCGAGGAACTGGCGGTGATCGACCGCGACACCGGCGCGCACTGGCCGGTACAGCGCAAGGCCTCGGGGATGCCGTTCCTCGCCGGCAACAAGGTTGACCTGCTGATCGACGGCGAGGCGACCTTCCGCTCTATCTTCGAGGGGATCGCGGCGGCGCGCGACTACATCCTGGTGCAGTTCTACATCATCCGCGACGACCGGCTGGGGCAGGAGCTGGCGGACCGGCTGATCGAGCGGGCCAAGGTCGGGGTACGCGTCTGCGTGCTCTACGATGACGTGGGAAGCGGCGACCTGTCGAACGCCTACAAGCGACGCCTCAGGGCCGCCGGTGTCGAGATCTTCGGGTTCAACCACCGGCACCGCTTCCTGAGGGTGTTCGGGCCGATGCGGATCAACTATCGCAACCACCGCAAGAACGTGGTGGTGGACGGCCGGGTGGCGTGGACCGGAGGGCTGAACGTCGGGGTGGAGTACCTGGGCGAGGACCCGCGCTTCGGGCACTGGCGCGACACCCAGCTCAGGGTCGAGGGGCCGGCCGTCTCCTCGTTCTCGCTGATCTTCCAGGAGGACTGGCTGTGGGCGACCGGCCGGCAACTGCTGCTCGATCCGCCGCGCGAGGTCGAGGAGGTCGGACCGGTCCCGGCGCTGGTGATGGCCACCGGACCGGCGGACAAGATCGAGGCCTGCCCGATCGCCTTCACCGACATCATCGGCCAGGCCCGGCAGCGGCTCTGGGTGGTGAGCCCCTACTTCGTCCCCGACACCGATACGCGAACGGCGCTCTATGCCGCGGCGCTGAGGGGCGTCGACGTCCGCATCATGCTGCCTTCGCGGCCGGACCACATGCTGGTCTGGCTGGCCAGCAACGCGCATGCCGACGCGATGGTGGAACATGGCGTCGGCGTCTATCGCTATCTCGGCGGCTTCCTGCATCAGAAGGTGATCCTGATGGACGACCGCATCGCCGGGGTGGGCAGCGTCAACTTCGACAACCGGTCCTTTGCGATCAACTTCGAGCTCACCGTCTGGATGCCGGAGTCCGGTGCCGTTTCGGCCGTCGAGGACATGCTGGCCAACGACTTCGCCAAGTGCCATCAGGTGTCGCGCGAGGATGTCCGCGGGCGCCCGCCGCTGCAACGATTCATCTCGCAGGCCGCGCGCCTGCTCTCTCCGGTTCTCTGACACGATGCTCAAGGTCGCCTCCTACAATATCCGCAAGAGCCTCGGTACCGATCGGCGCCGCCGGCCGGACCGCATCCTCGGCATCCTCGAGGAAATCGATGCCGACGTCGTGGCGCTGCAGGAGGTGGACCGCCGCTTCGGCGAGCGGGCGACGACGCTCGATGCCGAAGTGATCGTCGACAAGACGCGCTACATGCCGGTGCGCTTCGGCATCCGGCAACTGAGCCTGGGCTGGCACGGCAATGCGCTGCTGGTGCGCAAGGGCATCGAGGTGATCGGGCAGCAGCGGATCGAGCTGCCGTTCCTCGAGCCGCGCGGGGCGGTGCTGGCGGATGTGCGCGTCGGCGCCCACACGATCCGCGTGGTCGGCATGCACCTGGGGCTGCTCGGTGCCTCGCGCCTCAGGCAGGCGCAAGCAGTGGTCGCGCACCTCGAACGCCTCGAGGAGCGGCGGCCGACGGTGATCATGGGCGATCTCAACCAGTGGGCCAACGACGGCGGCTGCCTCGCCCAGTTCGCCATCCACCACAACGTGATCGCGCCCGGCCCGAGCTTTCACGCGCGCCGTCCGATGCTGCAGCTCGACCGGATCATCACCAGCCGCGACCTGGTGCTCGAGGCGACCGGCGTTCACCACACCGCCCTCGCCCGGACCGGCTCGGACCACCTGCCGGTCTGGGCCCGGCTGCATCTGCCGGCTTAACGCTGCAGGCGGCGAGCCATTGACTTGAGCCGCCCGCGGGGCGCAAGAGGCGGCAAACCGGACCCATGACGATGACCCTTTCCCAGCTCTCGACCCCGCTCAGCAAGGACCAGGCCTACGCGCTGGTCGATGCGGTGATGGCCGCCGAGGACCTCGCGATCACCGCCTCGGCGCACGAGGATCCGGAGACCGGCGAGTGGATCTTCGAGGCCACCTGCGACGCGGAGCCCGACCTCGAGGCCTTCGCGGCGCTGGCACGCGCGGCGCTCGGCGGCTCGGTGCAGTTCGCCGTCGAGCCGATCGACCCGGAGGTCAACTGGGTGGCGAAATCGCTGGAGGGACTGCAGCCGGTGGTCGCGGGCGGCTTCTACGTGCACGGCAGCCATGACACCGGGCCGATGCCGGGCGGCCTGACGGCCATCCGAATCGATGCCGCGCAGGCGTTCGGGACGGGCCACCACGAGACGACCACCGGGTGCCTGGAGGCCATCGACAGGTCGCTCAAGCGCCGACGCTTCCGCTCCATGCTCGACGTCGGCACGGGCACCGGCGTCCTGGCCATCGCGCTGGCCAAACGGACCCACCTGCCGGTCATTGCCAGCGATATCGATCCGATCGCGGTCAGGACGACGATCGAGAACGCGCGCGACAACGGGGTCGGCCGCTACGTCATCGCGCTCGAGGCGACTGGGCTGGAGCACCGGCAGATCGCGACGGCGGCGCCGTACGACCTGATCGTCGCCAACATCCTCGCCGGGCCGCTGGTGGCGCTGGCGCCGGCGATGCGCAAGGTGGCCGAGCCGGGCGCGACGGTGATCCTGTCGGGCATTCTCAACCACCAGGCGCCGCGGGTGGTTGCCGCCTATGCCAGGCAGGGGATCGTATTGCGGCAGAAGCTTGTCAAGAAAGAGTGGTCGACGCTCATTCTGGAGCGAAACTAGACACGATGCTGAACGGCGTTATGCGCTGCCGAGCGGCACAAGGCGCCGCACGAACGGCGAAACGCACTTACTTATCTAATATTCTCAACGACTTACGAAGTTATCCCCGGACGCTTGGTGAACGCGCCGAGCAGAAGATGTTCGCGGCACCGGCCGGTGCTGCGGGTCGCCTCGCGGCCGCGCGCCTCGATGACGCAGCCGAGCGCCTTGCGGAAATCGTTCTTGGTCTCGGGCATCGGTACTCTCCCGGTTGACGGTCGGTGGCTCCTGCCACGGTTGCTAGATAGGGGCCGCGACAGACGGCGGTAAGCCCCTGCCGCGAAGGGCAGCCATGCCGGATGTGCAGGGCGCCTTAACAGAGCGTGAATCCTCGCTCCCGGCGATCGGCGTTCATGACTCCCCTCCCCCGGCAGGTGGGCCTCTGCACCCCGGTCGCTGAACCGGGGATGAACCGTACGCCCTGCGGCAGGCGCGGGGACAGATCACCATCGTCGACGTCTGGCACGGAGGGCACCCCCACCCCTTGGGGCCCGCGGGAGGCTCTGGTACGGTCGCCGCACCCGAGCGCCGCGCCGCGGCCCAGATCCTTCCGATCGAGATCATGACCGAAAAAGCCTTCGCCCCGACCGTTTACCAGAGCTTCGACACCCGTACCGACCGGAAGACGGTGGCGCCACGCCTCAAGGCCTTCCGGGCGGCGCTCGCCGAGGCTCGGCTCGACGGCTTTCTGGTGCCGCGCACCGATGCGCACCGGGGCGAGTCGGTTCCGGCGAGCGAGGCGCGCCTCGCCTACCTGACCAGCTTCACCGGCTCGGCGGGCTTTGCCGTGATCGGGATCCGGAAGGCGGGACTGTTCGTCGACAGCCGCTACACGCTGCAGGCGCCGGCCGAGACCGACACGCGGCTGGTCAAGGTGATCGAAACGACGCAGGGCGGGCTGTCGCCGCAAATCGCCGACTTCGTCGCCAAGGGCGGCAAGCTCGGCTACGACCCGTGGCTGCATACGCCGAGCGAGATCGAGGAACTGGGCAAGAGGCTGGCGGGAAAGCTGGGCCTGGTCCCATCCCCCAACCTCGTCGACCGCATCTGGGCCGACCGACCGGCGCCGCCCAACACGCCGGTCGAGTTCCTCGGCCACAACCGGGCCGGCAAGGCGAGCGCCGACAAGCTGGCCGAACTGCGCAGGCTGCTCGGCGCCGACGGGGCGGATGCGCTGGTGCTGACGGTGCCCGAGTCGATCAACTGGCTGTTCAACATGCGTGGCCGCGACGTGCCGCACGTGCCGGTGCTGCTGTGCTTCGCGCTGGTGCCGAAGACCGGCCAGCCGACGCTGTTCGTCGACCGCGACAAGATCACCGCCGAACTGCGTGACGGCCTCAAGGGCCTCGCCAGGGTGGCCGACGCGCGGACCATGGTGGGAGCGCTGCGCCGGCTGGGTGCGGGGGACAAGCGGGTGATGATCGACCCGGCCACCGTGCCGCTGGCCATCGCCAACGCCATCACCGGGCCGAGCGAGAGCCACCTGATCCATCGCCGCGACCCGATCCTGATGGCGAAGGCGAAGAAGAACGAGGTGGAGCTGGGCGGCATGCGCGAGGCGCATCGCATCGACGGCGTGGCGATGGCGAAGTTCCTGTGCTGGTTCGATGCCGAGGCGCCCAAGGGCCGGCTCGACGAGATCGGCATCGTCACCGCGCTCGAGAGTTTCCGCCGCGAGGACGCCAACCTGGTCGACGTCAGCTTCGACACCATCTCGGGTGCGGGCGCCAATGGCGCAATCGTCCACTACCGGGTCGACGAGAGGAGCAATCGCCGGCTCGAGCCGGGCGAACTGATGCTGGTCGACTCGGGTGCGCAGTACATCATGGGCACCACCGACATCACCCGCACGCTGTCGACCGGCAAGGCGACCGCCGAGCAGAAGGACCGCTTCACGCGCGTGCTCAAGGGCATGATGGCGATCTCGATGGCGCGGTTTCCCAAGGGCACGACGGGGGCGCAGATCGACGTGCTGGCGCGGCAGTTCCTGTGGGCGGACGGGGTCACCTACAATCACGGCACCGGACACGGCGTCGGGGCGTTCCTGTCGGTGCACGAGGGGCCGGTCGGCATCTCGTCGCGCTACACGGTGCCGTTCGAGGCGGGCAACATCGTTTCGAACGAGCCCGGCTACTACAAGGAGGGCGGCTACGGCATCCGCACGGAGAACCTCGTGCATGTGGTCGAGGCCCCGGTGGGCGGGGGCGGCTTCCTCGAGTTCGAGACGCTGACGCTGGCGCCGATCGATACGCGGCTGGTGGAGCCCAGGCTGCTCACCGAGGCCGAGCGCGACTGGCTCAACGCCTATCACAGGCGGGTCTTCAAGGAGATCGGGCCGCTGCTCAAGGGCGAGGTAAAGGCCTGGCTGAAGCAGGCGACGGCGGAGATCTAGGGGCGAGGGACAGCGTGGGGGCGGGAGCTGGGGGTGCGGCCGGGGGACGGGTGTCGTGCTCGGGCCGAGTCAAACACTGGGTCATTCCCGCGAGAGCGGGAAGCTCTGTTGTCGTGGTGGGCATCGCAAACGGAGGTCCCCGCTTTCGCGGGGATGACACCGAGTGGGGCGGCGGGGGTCGGGGGGTGCGGCGGGGGGACGGGGGGACGGCTCGGGCCGAGTCTCAACCACGGAGTCATTCCCGCGAAAGCGGGAATCTCCGTTTGTCGTGGTCGGCATCGCAAACGGAGATCCCCGCTTTCGCGGGGATGACACCGAGTAGGGCGGCGGCGGCCGAGTCTCAACCACCGAGTGGGGGGTGGGGTCGGGGGGATGACACCACGTGGGCGGCGGCCGGAGGTGACACCGCGGGGGTGGGCACAAATCAGAACAGGCTGTCGTAGAGGTCGGTCCAGCCGGGGTTCTGTTTTTCGATCAGTTCGATCTTCCAGGCGCGGCGCCATTTCTTGATCTGCTTTTCGCGCGTGATGGCCTCGTAGGCACCGTCGTGCTGCTCGAAGTAGACGAGGCGATAGGTCCTGTAGCGACTCGAGAAGCCGGGGATCAGGGCCTCGCGATGGATGTAGACGCGGACCGGCAGATCGCCGGTGAACCCAGTGTAGAGCACGCCGTACTTGCGACTGGCCAGAATGTAGACGAAATGTCGACCCGTCGTGCTCATGGCTAGACAATAACCACGGCGTCATTGCCGCGAAAGCGGAAATCTCGGCTGGTGGACGTGCCCTTCCCACGGAGTCATTCCCGCGAAAGCGGGAACCTCTGTTGCCGAGGCGGGCATCGTAGACGGAGATCCCCGCTTTCGCGGGGATGACACCGAGTGGGGCGGCGGGGGGCTGGGAGTGCGGCGGCCGGGGGGACAGGGGGGCGGCTGTCGTGCTCGGGCCGAGTCTCAGCGGAGTCATTCCCGCGAAAGCGGGAATCTCTGTTGTCGTAGTGGCATCGCAAACGGAGATCCCCGCTTTCGCGGGGATGACACCGAGTGGGGCGGCGGGGGGCCGGGGGAGGCGGCGAGTGGGGCGGCGGGGGCCCCTTCCCTATGCCACCTGCTGCTTTGCCGGAACGCGGGCCCAGTCGGGGAGCCAGTCGCCGTGGGCGGCGAGCAGGTCGTCGACGAGGTTCCAGATCTGGTCGAGGTCGAGTTCGGCCGAGGTGTGCGGATCGAGCATGGCGGCGTGGTAGATGTGCTCGCGGTTCTCGGTGAGCAGCGCCTGCACCGTCAGGTCCTGGACGTTGACGTTGGTGCGGATGAGCCCGATCAGCTGCGGCGGGATGTCGGTGACCACGGTGGGCTGCAGGCCGTTGGCATCGACCAGCGTCGGCACCTCGACGGCGCAGCCTTCGGGCAATTGCGGAATGTAGCCGCGGTTGACGATGTTGCCGTAGATCACCGACGGCGCGCCGGTCACCACCGAGTTGACGATCTCGGAGGCATATTCGTGGCTCTCCCGCACCTCGACGGTGTTGGCGGTCTTGTAGGTCTCGGCCTCGCGCTTCCAGCGGGCGATCTGCTCGATGCAGCGCTTGGGGTACTCGTCGAGCGGGATGCCGAAGCGCTCGATCAGATCGGGCCGGTCGCGCTTGATGAAGTAGGGCGTGTACTCGGCAAAGTGCTCCGAGCTCTCGGTGACGAAATGGCCCAGCCGGGTCAGCATCTCGTAACGGACCTTGTTGGGGCAGCGGGGGTTCCAATGGCTGGGCTTGGGATAGCGCCCCTCGCGGTAGCCCTGCTTGAGGGCCGGGTAGAGATCGACATAGCTGCCGTCGGGCTGGCGATGCTCGAAATTGAGGTAGAACGCCATGTGGTTGATGCCGGCGGCGCGATAGCGGATCTCCTCGACGGGAATCTCGAGATCACGCGCCAGTTCGTAGGCCGTCCCCTGCACCGAGTGGCAGAGGCCGACCTGGCGGATGGTGGGGTATTTCGCCCCGATCGCCCAGGTGTTGATGGCCATCGGGTTGACGTATTGCAGCATGATGGCGTTGGGCGCGACCTGCAGCATGTCCTCGCAGATCGACCACAGGTGCGGCACGGTGCGGATGCCGCGCATGATGCCACCGATGCCGAGCGTGTCGGCGATGGTCTGGCGCAGGTTGTACTTCTTGGGCACCTCGAAATCGGTGATCGTGCACGGATCGTAGCCGCCGATCTGGAAGCAGACGACGACGAAATCGGTACCGTCCAGAGCCTCGCGCTGGTTCGAGTAGGTCTTGATCGAGGCCGGCACACCCAGGGTCTGGATCAGCTTGCCGGCAATTATCTCGCTCTCCTCGAGGCGGCCCGGATTGACGTCCATCAGGCGGATTTCGGCCCCGCCCAGGGCCGGGCGCTGCAGCACGTCGCCGACGATGTTCTTCATGAACACCGACGAGCCGGCGCCGATGAAGGTGATCTTGGGGTTGGCCATCAAAGGTTCTCCGTCAGTATGGCTGGGCGGCTCAGGCCGCGATGTCGAAGGCGGCCCGGACGAGCCGCGCGGTGTATTCGGTCTGCGGGCGCTCGAGAACGTCGGCGACCGGGCCCTGCTCGACGATCTTGCCGTATTGCATGACCATCACCCGGTGGCAGAGGGCTTTGACCACCTTGAGGTCGTGGGAAATGAACAAGTAGCTCAACCCCTTCTCATCCTGCAACTTGCGCAGCAGTTCGATGATCTGCGCCTGCACCGAGAGGTCGAGCGCCGAGGTCGGCTCGTCGAGCAGGATGAACTCGGGCTCGAGCGCGATGGCACGGGCAATGGCGAGGCGCTGGCGCTGGCCGCCCGAGAACTCATGCGGGAAGCGGTTGAGGATGGTATCGGGCATGCCGGCGTCGCGCAGCGCCTGGCGCACACGCTCGACGCGCTCCTTGCCGTTGGCGCCGATCTGGTTGACGATCAGCCCTTCCTCGATGATCTGGCGCACGCTCATGCGCGGGTTGAGCGAGGCGAAGGGGTCCTGGAAGACGATCTGCATGCGGCTACGCAGCGGGCGCATCGCCTGCCGGTCCTTGCCGTGGATCGGTTCGCCGTCGAAGAAAATCTCGCCGCCCTGGTTGCCGATGAGCCGGATCAGCGCCTGCCCGAATGTGGTCTTGCCCGACCCGGATTCGCCGACGAGGCCCAGGGTCTCGTGCTTCTTGAGGTTGAGCGAGAGCCTGTCGACCGCGACCAGCTCGAAGAAATCCGGGTTGAGGAAGCCGCCGCGCTTGAGGGTGAAGGCGACCTTGACCTCCCTGCCCTCGAGTACGCTCGGCGAGTCCGCCGCGATGGGCCGCGCCGCCCCCTTCGGCTCGGAGGCGAGCAGATGCCGGGTGTAGGCGTGGCGCGGGTTGGCGAAGAGATCGGCGGTGGTGTTGTGCTCCTGCACGCGGCCGTTCTGCATGACGTAGACATAGTCGGAGAACTGCTTCACCACGGTCAGGTCGTGGGTGATGAGGATCACCGCCATGCCGTACTTGTCCTTCAGATCCTTGATCAGATTGAGGATCTGGGCCTGCACCGTGACGTCGAGCGCGGTGGTCGGTTCGTCGGCGATGAGGACGTCGGGCCGGTTGGCGAGGGCCATGGCGATCATGACGCGCTGGCGCTGGCCGCCCGACAGCTGGTGCGGATACTGGCGCAGCCGCGCGGCGGGCTCGGGAATCTGCACCTCCTCGAGCAGCGCCTCGGCCTTCTGCATCGCCTCCCGGCGGCTCATGCGGTTGTGCAGGTGGAGGATTTCGCAGAGCTGCTGGCCGATGGTGTAGACCGGGTTGAGCGAACTCATCGGCTCCTGGAAGATCATCGTCACGTCATTGCCGCGCAGCCGGCGCATCTCGTTCTCGGAGAGCTCGAGGATGTTCTTGCCAGAGAGCATGATCCGCGCTCCGCGGCCGATGCGGGCACGCTTGGTCAGCAGCCGCATGATGGTGCGCGCGGTGACCGATTTTCCCGAGCCGGACTCGCCGACAAGCGCGATGGTCTCGCCCTTGTGCAGCTGGAACGAGACATCGTGAACGGCATGCACGGTGCCGCCCTCGACCTTGAAGTCGACGGCGATGTTGCGGGCATCGAGGATCAGCTCGCGGCCATGGCTGCCAAGGTCGCGGCGTTCGGGAGGGGCGAGGTCATCCGGGGTGTTCATGGCGGGCCTCAATAGGGATCGATGGCGTCGCGCAGCCCGTCGCCCAGCGCATTGAAGGCGAAGACGGTGATCAGCACGAAGACGACGGGGGAGAGGATCCAGGGATAGGACCCGATCACCGAGAAGGTGCCGGTATCCTGCAGCATCAGGCCCCAGGAGATCAGCGGCGGCTTCACGGCGAAGCCGAGGAAGCCGAGGAAGCTCTCGAGCAGCACCACGGTCGGGATGGCGATGGTCACCGCGACGATCAGGTGGCTCGAGACATTGGGCAGGATGTGTCGGGTGATGATGCGCATGTCGGACGAGCCGACCGCGATGGCGGCGCGCACATACTCGATGCGGGCGAGCGCCAGGGTCTTGGAGCGCACCTCGCGGCTGAGCTGCGCCCAGCCGAGCACGGCCATGACGCCGATGACGAAGGCGATGAAGACGTTGGACGGGGCGGTGACCGGGATCAGCGAGGTGAGCGCGAGGTAGAGCGGCAATTGCGGGAAGGCGAGGACGAACTCGACGAAGCGCTGCACCCAGACGTCGATGCGCCCCCCCATATAGCCCGAGAAGATGCCCACGAAGGTGCCGATGGTGGTGGTCAGCAGCACCACGACCAGCGCGATCGTGAGTGAGATCTGCGAGCCGACGATGCCGCGGGAGAGGATGTCGCGGCCGAACTTGTCGGTGCCGAGGAAGTGGATCGGCCGACCATCGACCGCGCCGAAGAAGTGCAGGTTGGCAGGGATGAACCCGAGCAGGTCGTAGCTGTGGCCGGCAACGAAGAAGCCGAGCGAGGTCGGGTTCTTCTTGTCGGGTCCGGTCAGCGGCTGGAAGGTGATCGGGTCGAGCTCGCCGGTCTCGATGATCGGATAGACATAGGGAATGAGGCTGAAGCTGCCGTCCGGAGCGGCGAACTCCACATGGTCGGGCGGGGCGAAGGCGAGGTCGGTGGCCTTGGGATCCATCGGTGCGAAGAAATCGCCGAACACCGCCATGAGGATCAGCGCCGCGACGAGGACAAGGCCGATCATGCCCATGGTGGAGCGGCGGAAGCGCCGCCAGACGAGAGCGAGATAGGTCTCGTTGCCATGCGCGAGGCGGCCCGACGAGGTCATGCCGGGCTGCGGCGTCGTCTGATCGGCGGTCTCGGCCGGCTTGTCGGTGACTTCGGTCATTCGCGGTTGCTCCCGCCCAGACGAACGCGCGGGTCGAGCGCGACGAGCAAGAGATCTGCGATGATGTTGCCGATGATCAGGGTGACGGCGAGGACGAGCACGAAGGTTGCGGTGACGTAGACGTCGCCGACCGCCATCGAGCCGACGATGGCCGGACCGACGGTGGCAAGGCCGAAGACGATGGCCACCTCGATCTCGCCGGTCAGCATGTAGGGCAGCACGACGCCCTGGTAGGCGACGAGGGGGTGGAGCGCGTTGGGCACGGCATGCTTCATGATCACGGCGCCCTCGGAAAGTCCCTTGGCCCGCGCGGTCTCGACATACTGGGCGTTGAGCACGTCGAGCAGGTTGGCCCGCATGACGCGCATGTTGTAGGCCAGCCCGCCGAAGGTGGCGATGAAGATCACCGGCCAGACATGCTTGACGAGGTCGACGAACTTGTCCCAGCTCCAGGGTGCGCCGCCGTATTTTGACGAGAAGAAGCTGCCGATCTCCTGCACGTTCAGCCGGAAGGCGAGGATGTAGATGATGATCAGCGCCAGGAGGAAGCGCGGCACTGTCATGCCGAGGAAGGAAACCACCCCGAGCACGGTATCGACCCAGCTGTACTGGCGCGTCGCGGCAATGATGCCGAGCGAGATGCCGAAGATGGATGCGAGGATATGGCAGGTCAGCGCCAGCAGGATGGTGCGCGGCAGGCGCTCGGCCACCACGTCGCCCACCGGCTTGTTGTAGTAGAGCGAGTGGCCGAAATCAAACTCGGTGACGATGCCCTTCATCCAGTTGACGTACTGGATCGGCAGCGGGTCGTTGAGGCCGTTGGCCGCGCGATAGGCCTCGGCCTGGACCTCGGCTTCCTCGGCGGTGGCGCCGCCCTGGTTCATCAGCATGGAGCGGATGTAGTCGCCGTAGTCTCCCGGCGGAGCCTGGATGATGGCGAAGGTCACCACGCTGAGGACCAGCAGGATCGGCAAGGCGGCGAGGACCCGCATGACGAGAAAGCGCAGCACTTGCAGCATGGTCTTTGCTCCGTCGTTCGGCGTGCCCGACCTTGTCCCTCGACAGGTTCAGGAAGACGTTCTCGGAAGGTTGAGCCCCGGGGAAGGCCCCTCACATGCCGCTTCGCGCCGACCACTCCCCCGACGGGAGTGGCGAGCAGCAGCAATGCCGTGGATACGGTTCAGGCGGCAGGGGGCGCGGACGCCCCCTGCCACTGGGTCCGCAGGTCGGTCAGAGAGCGACCGGCCCGGCGGAACCCGGCGCACCCGGGAGGGTATTGGGATGCAGCTCGTAGTTCTGCTGCTTGTCGGCCGGCACGAACACGCGCTCGCGGATGATGTTGTCCTCGGCCCAGTTGAACATGAAGATCGGGGCGCCCGCCGGGA
This sequence comes from Devosia sp., assembly GCF_041917035.1. Classification (GTDB taxonomy): domain Bacteria; phylum Pseudomonadota; class Alphaproteobacteria; order Rhizobiales; family Devosiaceae; genus Devosia_A. The sequence goes on from NZ_JAYRYM010000038.1 coordinate 15,600, forward strand.
TGTTGGCAAAGCGCTTGTTGATGATCAGTGCACCCGGATACTGGGTGAGACCGATGCCGTTCACGTTCTCGGTATAGAGCTTCTGGTACTGCTTCATCAGTTCGACGCGCTCGGCGGCATCGTTGGTGGCGATGAACTTGTTCACCACGTCCACCATCGCCTGCTCCCAGGGGAGCAGATCGAGCTGGTCATTGGCGCCGGCGCGGTGATGCGCGGAGATGCGCGGACCGGTGGGCGCGAGCGCCACGGTGCCCTGCACAACCGAGATCAGTTCCGAGCCGTTGCGGCGGACGGTCCAGTCGAACTTGCCGGACTGCTCGGTCGCGTCGCGCTGCGTGCCGGTCAGGATGTTCGGGATCACGCGGATGCCGAGCTTCTCCATCTGGGCGACGACGCCTTCGGCCAGCGACTTGTCGGTCTGGTAGTCGGCATTGGCGAGCACGGTGATTTCCACGTCCTTGCCGCCCACTCCGGGCGTCTCGGCGGGGAAGTTGACGATGCCGTTGCCGTCCGTGTCGGTGAGCCCGATCTTGGCGAGCAGCGCCTTGGCGCCGTCGAGGTTGTACGGGTAGTACACCGTCGAGCCCTTGTCGTAGTAGGTCGTGCCGGCATAGAGGCCGCCCGGATAGATGGCGGTGAACGGACCCTTGACCAGGCTTTCGCCCAGCGCCTGACGGTCGATCGCCGAGGTGACCGCGACGCGGAAGTCGGCATTGCGGTTGAGCTCGCGCACGGCCTGCGCACGGGCATCCGGCTCGCCCCAGCCATTGCCGGAGAGGTTCGGATAGAGCGTGTAGCCGATGGTGCGGGCACCGAAGGCGAGGCGCGCCGGGGCCGCCGCATCGGCGGAGCGCTTCAGCGCCTCGACGTAGCTTTCGGCCTGCTCGAGGTTGGAGAAGTCGCCGGTGCCGGCCACGGCCTGCACGTCACGGTCGGCCCAGGTCGAGAGGCGATAGTGCATCTCGTTGAGATAGGGCAGCTGATTGCCCTGGTCGTCGACCTTCCAGTAGTAGGGATTGCGGCGCAGCACGACGATGTCGTCGGCGCGGTACTCCACCGGCACCCAGGCGCCCATGACCGGGATGTTCATGTACTCGGGCGGGAAGGCGTTCTTGTACTGGTCGTAGGTCTGGCCGGCCTTGTTGTCCGGATGTTCGGGCGCGAGGATATGCGCCGGACCGGGACAGAAGGTGCCATAGGCCATCTGGTAGATGTACTGCGCCGGGAAGGCGTCCTTGAAGGTCCAGACCAGCGTGTAGTCGTCGGTCGCCTCGAGCGTGGTGCCTTCCCCGAAGGTCTCGGGAGTGGCGCCATTGAGCGGCGAAACGTTGGGATCGAGGACGTTCTTCTCCCAGTAGAACATCGCGTCCTTGGTGGTGAAGGGCACGCCGTCCGACCACTTGGCGCCTTCGATCAGGTGCATGGTCAGCTTGTGGCCATCCTCGGACCATTCCCAGCTCTTGGCGAGGTTGGGCATCGGGGCGAGTTCTTCGGCCTTGACGGTGAAGAGCGGACCGGTACGGGTCAGGCACTCGGACATGCCGATGTCGATGCCACCCCAGCCCTGCGACTGACCGGCGGTGTAGTTCCAGCCCTCGGGGCGACCACCGATCACATGGCGCATGACGTCGCCGTAGACGCCGATGCCGTCGGGCATGTTCGACGCCTTGAAGACCATCGGCTCCTTGGGCAGGCGTTCCGCGACCGGCGGGAGCTTCCCGGCGTCGACGAAGGCCTTGACGAAATCCGGCTCGCTATAGGCGGGCAACGCCTTGTACTCGAAGATGTCGGCCATGCCGACGAAGTTCGGCGTACCCTGGGCATCGAATTTCGGCGGATCGGGCAGCTCGCCCGGGCTGATGGTCTGTGCCTGCGCGGCGATCACCGATACGCCGAGCAGAAGGCTTGCCCCGGTCAGGGCAAAAACGTGTCGTTTCATGGTACCTCCCATTGCAGAGGACCGGCGCACACGCACCCGCGCCTGGCTCCCGACCCGGCGCTACCCATCCTCGCAAGGCGAAAGGGTAGCCCTTGCCAAGGTCGCGACAATCCCGTTATCTGAATCAGTATTTCCGGTTTTCACAGATACCCAAGCACATGGCGACCCCTCAGCAGACTGTTTCCGCGCCGCGGCCGCGCCAGAAGGCGGCCGCACCGGTGCCACGGCCGGATCGCCGGTTCTACGCCCAGACGCAGGCCTTCGGCCGCTTCGGCATCCGCTGGTTCGACCCGCAGATCATGCCGCAGGAGCATTTCCACGGGCACATCGAACTGAACTGGCTGACCGCCGGCGGCATGGACTACGTGATCGACGGCCGGCCGCTCAGCATTCCCGCCGAGCGCGTCGTGATGTTCTGGGCCGGCATCCCGCACCAGACCGTGGCGCTCGACACGGGTCCGCGCGGCGACAGCCGGCAGTGCAATGTCTACCTGCCGCTCGACACCTTCCTGCACATGCCGAACCTCGGACGGCTCACCGAGACGATGATGGGCGGCGGCGTGGTGATGCTGCAGCCCGGGACGCTGGGCGCCGACACACTGCAGCGCTGGTACCAGGACTACCGTTCGGGCGACGCGGAGCGGGCCGACATCCTCAAGGAGGAGATCGCGCTGATGCTGCGCCGGGCGGCCCTCACCGGCTGGGACAGCCTGATGGATCCCTGGATCGAGAGCGTCGGCAGTTCGACGCGGGCTGCTTCGCCGCTGCGCTACGTGGTGGCGATGATCCGGCACATCCTCGAGAACCTCAGCGCGCCGCTGCGCGCCGAGGACGTCGCCAAGGTGGTCGGCCTGCACCCCAACTATGCGCTGAACCTGTTCACCGACGTGATGCGGGTGCCGCTGCACAAGTTCGTGGTGCGGATGCGCCTGATCCGGGCGCGTTCGCTGCTGTTCGAGGGGAGCCTGTCGATCGAGAACGTGGCCTTCGAGAGCGGCTTCTCGGCGCTGAGCCAGTTCTACGTGCAGTTCCGCAACGCCTACGGGCTGACGCCGCGACAGATGCGGGCGCACTACCTGCGCTGATCGGGCACTTGCGGCCTGGCGCGAACCGGGGTTGATTGCCGGCCCATGACCGACCTCTACCTGTTCGGGACTGCCGCGCTCGCGCTGCTCATCGCACCCGGCCCGACCAACACCCTGCTGGCCACCGTTGGGGCGCTGAGCTCGGTGCGCCGCGCCGTGCCGCACCTGCTGGCGACCCTGCTCGCCTATGCGCTGGCAATCGTGGCCTACAGGTCGGTGCTCGCGCCGGTGCTGTCGGCGGCCCCCTGGGTCTCTGTGGCCCTCAAGCTGGTCGTCGCGGCCTACGTGACGTGGCTCGCCATCAAGCTCTGGGCTGCCGCGGTGCGCGTGACGGACCGACCGGTGCCGGTCAGGGACGTGTTCGTCGCGACGCTGTTCAATCCGAAGGGGCTGGTGCTGGCGCTCGTGCTGTTGCCGGCGGACGCAAGCAACCTGCTGCCGCACGCGGTGGTGCTCGCCGCCATCGCCGCGACCTCGAGCCTGCTGTGGATAGCCCTCGGACGGCTGATCATCGCCGGGGCGGGAGATCGCGGCCGACCCTGGATCGGCCGATCGGGCTCGGTGGTGCTGGTCGGCTTCGCCGGACTGATCGCGGCCTCCGCGCTGGGTTAGTGCGTCCCCTGCCCGCCCCGAGCCGACGATCGATAAAATGCAAGTCAGTTCCGAGCCGTTCCTTAAGTTCTGGATGCGCAGGCTGACTCCCGGAACTTTCGGACCGCAGGACGCGGTCGACCAGGGGGTCGGGGATGCCGAATACGAGCAGTGTCAGCCTGAGCGGCAACGCCGATATCGACGGCGTGCTGTCCGGGACCAAGTGGACCGATCCCAATATCAGCTTCGGCTTCACCACGGCGATGAACCAGTACGGCTACACGCTGGCCGGTTTCGAGGCACTCAACACGGCCCAGAAGACCGCCGTGCGCGGCATCCTCGACATGATCGAGTCCTACACCGGCCTGGTGTTCACCGAGGCGACCAATCCCGCCACCGCGACACTGCGCTTTGCCGAGGAGGACTCCGCCGGCACCGCCTACGCCTACCTGCCGAGCCGCGCCGAGCAGGGCGGCGATGTCTGGCTGAACCACACCTCCTACAACAACCCGCTCAAGGGCACCTACGCCTACGCCACGTTCGTGCACGAGATCGGCCATACCCTCGGCCTCGACCATGGCCAGGACGGGCTGGCGGCGCTGCCGACCAACCACGACTCGCTCGAATACTCGGTGATGACCTACCGCTCGTTCGTCGGGGCCAATCTCAACGGCTACACCGTGCGCGACGGCAGCTACCCGCAGACGCTGATGCTCAACGACGTGGCGGCGCTGCAGTACATGTACGGCGCGAACTACGCGACCAATGCCGGCAACACCACCTATCGGTGGAGCGCGACCACCGGGGAGATGTCGATCAACGGCATCGGCCAGGGGGCTTCGGTCGCCAACAAGGTCTTCCTCACGGTGTGGGACGGCGGCGGCATCGACACCTATGACTTCTCCAACTACACGACCAACCTCGTGGTCGACCTCGCGCCGGGCGGCTGGACGACGACCAGCGCGGCGCAACTCGCCGATCTCGGCGGCGGCTTCTATGCCGGGCAGTTCGCGCGCGGCAACATCGCCAACGCCTACCTGTTCCAGGGCAACCTGGCATCGCTGATCGAGAATGCCGTCGGCGGCACCGGCAATGACCGGATCACCGGCAACGAGGGAAACAACACCCTCAATGGCGGCGCGGGCAGCGACACGCTGACCGGAGCGGCCGGAAACGACACGATCATCGGCGGCATCGGGATCGACACCTGCGTGTGGACGGTGAACCGTGCCGACTGCACGATCAGCTACGACAGCAGCGCCATGACCTACCTGATCCAGAGCCTGCAGCTGGGCCTCGACCGGGTGTCGGAGGTCGAGTACTTCACCTTCCTCGACGGCACGTTCGCGGCCGAAACGCTGGTGACGGCGCCGGTCGACACGGCCGCGCCGACACTGGCCTCGACCAGCCCGGCCGACAATTCCAGCGCGGTGGCGACCAGCGCCAACCTGGTGCTGACCTTCAGCGAGAATGTGGTGGCGGGGGCCGGCAACATCGTCATCCACACCGCGAACGGCGCCGTGGCGGCGACGATCGCGGCGAGCGACACCGCGCAGGTCTCGATCGCGGGCAAGGTGGTGACGGTCAATCCGACCGCCAACCTCGCGGCGGGACAGGGCTACTACGTGCTGATCGACGGCGGTGCCTTCGAGGACGGCGCCGGGAACGACTTCGCCGGGGTGACCAGCGCGCAGGCCTTCAACTTCACCACGCAGAGCCTGACGTTCACCGGCACCAACTCGGCCAATACGCTCAACGGCACGGCGGCGGACGAGTTCTTCTATGGCCTCGGAGGCAACGACACCCTCAACGGCAATGGCGGCAACGACTACTTCGACGGCGGCAGCGGCAAGGACCGGATGACGGGCGGTGCCGGCAACGACATCTACATCGTCGACTCGACCAGCGACTCGGTGGTCGAGTCGGCCGGCGGCGGCACGGACACCGTGCGCTCGAGCGTCAGCCTGACACTGGCCAGCAATGTCGAGGACCTGGAACTGTCCGGCAGCAGCGGCCTGAGCGGCACCGGCAACGGCCTCGCCAACCGGCTGCTCGGCAACAGCGGAGCCAACAGCCTCAACGGCTCGGGCGGCAACGACACGCTCTACGGACGCGGCGGGAACGACACGCTGACCGGCGGCAGCGGCCTCGACATGTTCGTGTTCGATACCGTTTCGGGCGGCAATGACCGGATCAGCGACTTCAGCGTCAGCGACGACACGATCGGGCTCAGCCGCACGGTGTTTGCCGGCCTCGGCGCGGTGGGCGCGCTCGACACCGGCGCCTTCCATCGCGGTACGGCCGCAGCCGATGCGGCCGACCGGCTGATCTACAACGCGTCGACCGGGGCGCTGTTCTACGATGCCGATGGGGCCGGCGGCGCCGCGCAGCAGCAGATCGCCACGCTGAGCCGGAACCTCGCCCTGACGTCTGCCGACTTCCTCGTGCTCACCTGAGGGTGAGACGCTCGCCGGGCGTCAGCCGACGGTGCCGCGCACGACGAGGCGCGCGGTGACGCTCTCGCTCAGGGGCCCCGCATCCGGCGTGCGGAGGCGACGCAGGATCAGCCGGACCAGCGCACCGACCCGCTCGCCGATATCGATGCGGATGGTGGTGAGGTCGTAGGCCCGCCAGTGCGCCTGCGCCACGTCATCGAAGCCGACCACCTTCACGTCCTGCGGGACGCGCAGCCCCAGTTCATGACGCAGCGCGTCGATGACCCCGAAGGCGCCGACATCGTTGGCGGAAAAGACCG
>NZ_JAYRYM010000039.1:0-21735 GCF_041917035.1 Devosia sp.
GACGCCACCGCCGCCGCGGTCCTCGCGCAAGGCGGCCGGATCGTGATCCCGAAGACGACCATCCCCGGCATCGGCGACCTGCTGACCTTCGAGGACACCGAGGGCAACATCCTCGCCGCGCTGCAGGCCGCCCCCGGCAATCTCTTTGCCGAGCCGTAGGTCGGTCAGGCCGCGGCCGGCAGCGGCACGAGCTTGCCCATCAGCGCCCGGTAGGGGGCGAGCAGCAGGAGCGCGGCGAGGAACTTCACGAGGAAGTCGCCGGCCGCCAGCGACAGCCAGAGCGGGACTTCGCCGCCGACGCTGAGCAACGGCGCCGGGAAGCCGAGCGAGCCGTCCGGCGCGCCATAGAGGCCATCGACGACGGCGAAAGCCGGCGCGAAGGCGATCGAAAAGAAGATCGCCGTATCGAGCAGCGAGCCGAGCACGGATCCCGCCAGCGGCGGCAGGAACCAGTTCTTGCTGGCCCTGAGGCGCGAGAACACCGAGATGTCGAGCAACTGGCCGACGAGGAACGCCGTGACCGAGGCGGTGGCGATGCGCGCCGTGGTGGCCGGAGCCCCGCCCGCGTTCCACGGCAGCGGGTTGAAGCTCAGGTAGAACGACAGCGCGATGGCGAAGAGGAAGCCGACCACCACCACCCGCCGGGCGCGAGCGGCGCCGTCGTAGCGGTTGGTGAGGTCGGTGACGAGGAAGGCGAACGGGTAGGTGAAGGCGCCCCAGGTGAGCAGGTCCTTCAGGTTGACCGGGCCGAGCTGGGCATCGACCGGGTAGAGCACGAGAATATTGGACGCGGTGACAACCGCGGCCATCGCGACGAGCGCCGCGACAAAGCGAGCGAGCATGATCCTGCACCTCTATGTAGGCCGCTGGCCGGCATCGGACCGGGGCGGCGGAAGCGGAAAACGGGTTCCGCCGGACCTTCTAGCCTCGGCGTCGGTCCCGGGAAAGCGGGAAACGGCCGGCTCCGACGGAGAGCGCTTCGCGGGGAGCCCCTGCGCGGAGGACGCAACACCCTTGCGAGTGCCCGCACAAAGCAAAACCGCGCGTCCGGGGGACGCGCGGCGAAAGCTCTTGTGCGGGGGCGCTTACGAGGCGAGCGCGGCGCGCACTTCCTTCTTGACCGCCAGCGCCACCGGCGACAGCTCGTCGTCATTGGCCTTGAGCAGGAAGGCATCGAGGCCGCCGCGGTGCTCGACCGAACGCAGCGCGTTCGCCGAGATGCGCAGCTTCACCGACCGCCCGAGCGTATCGGACAGCAGCGAGACGTTGAGGAGATTGGGGAGAAAGCGCCGGCGGGTGCGGTTGAGCGCATGGCTCACCTTGTTCCCGACCATCACGCCCTTACCGGTCAAATCGCAGCGGCGAGCCATTTTCTTTCCTGTCAAAAAGGCCCTGGGCGCGGGACAGACCCGCGCAACGGGCTTCAGTCTGTTCTTGATTGTGGCGTCTCCATAGTCAAACGAGACTGCCCCGTCAAGTTGAGATGGTCGTGAGCGCCTTGTCAGGCCCGCGAGGCGTGGGCAAGTTGGACGCGCGCCCCGATTCGCCGGGGCCCGGAGGTTCCTGTCGACACGTGATGAGCGCCCTGTTCCGCAATTGCCTCGGCGCCCTGATGCTCCTCGCCGGACTCCCGGCCCCGCCCGCGGCGGCGGCGGCGATCAATGCCGTGGCGGAATACGCGGTGAGCCTGGGCGGTACGCACATGGCCGACGTCGAGATCAGCCTCGACGACGACGGTGCCAAGTACCGGCTGACGCTCGACGCCAAGATCACCGGCCTCGCCCGGCTGGTCGCCAGCGGCACCGCCAAGCTGCAATCCTCCGGCAGTTCGACCGCGACCGGGCTGCGCGCGCAGAAATTCGACATGCTGACCCGCGCCAGCGGCGAGACGTTCACCGTCGCCATCACCTATGCCGGCGGCGATGTGAACTCCTTCATCGTCAACCCGCCCATCCTCAACAACATCGACCGGGTGGCGATCGAGCGCAAGCAGCTGGTCGGCGGCATCAACGACATGGCGGCCCCCTTCGTGCTCAAGGGCGAGAGGCTCGATGCCTCGTTATGCCAGCGCAAGCTGCAGATCTTCACCGGCGTCGAGCGATTCAACCTCACCCTGCGCTTTGCCAAGGACGACATGGCAACCTCCAAGCGCACCGGCTACCAGGGGCCGGTGGTGCTGTGCAGCGTCCACTACACCCCGGTCTCGGGACACTACACGACGTCCGAAGTCACTGCCTATCTTGCCCAGAACGAACGCATCCTCCTCTGGTACGCACCGCTCGCCGAGTCCGGCTACTACATTCCCTACCGGGCGCTGGTGACGACGGATTCGGGTGATCTGTCGATCGTGCTCACCTCGCTCAGGCAGTAGCGCCGGGCTGAACGGGAGCTAAACCGGCGCCTCACACGGGGTTCAAGGCCCCGCCTGCATGGTCTGTCCAACACCGGCACGACGCCGAGGAGGACAACATGACCAATGCCGCAAAGGGCCTCGCTCTCGCCCTGATCGCCCTGACCACCGCCATCGGCTCGGCCGAGGCGTTCGACCTCAAGCTCGGCCAGTCACCCAAGCTGGTGCCGACGCAGGTCCAGCTCGGCATCATCCCGCCGCCCGACAACCTCTGCCCGGGGCCGGCCAAGCTGACCGCCTGGGTGCAGACCAACGTGCCCGGCACGCTCGACATCCTCATCGTGCGCAAGAACGGCCAGGTCGCCGGCCCCTATGCCGTGACCACCGTAAAGGGCGGCAATGGCGTGGTCATTGGCAGCTACACCCGCAACCTCGTGGTCGGAACCCCGATCGACGCCGAGTACCGGGTTGTCGTCGCCGGCACGCAGGCGGCCAGCAACTGGGTGCCACTGGTCGCCGACTGCTGACTTTCGGCTCGCCCCGGGGCACCGGCAACAGACCGGTGCCCCGCTAGCGCCCGGACGGCTCCATGCGGGCTTTCCCGGCCGGGCGACGCCCCTGGCGGAACTCATGGTTACGCCGCGTGAAGTTTTCCGCTGTGCCAGACTGGGACGGTCAACGGCTTTATTGCCAACAGCGCATCGCCAGTGCCCCGCACCACGGCGCCGCATCCGTTAATCCGCGAAAAATCTTTGACGAACAGCGCTTTACCGATCGTTCACGCCTGCCCGATTCGACGGCCGATCGGCGCGATCTTTACCTCCTGGTAACCAAGGTGAACGGCCCGCGGCGGAATCCGCGCGAAATCGGCGGCCGCCGAGGTGCAATTGGGGCAGACTCGCTGACCAACCCACCATAGGCTGTGGGGGAACAAAGACGGATTGCAGAGTCGCCGCCGATTCTTTTCCGGTTTGTTCCCGGTTCGTACGAAGGCTTAAGGCGCAAGGCAGGAACAGACCCGAACTGTGCCGATCCGGGACACTCGTTTCCGCCTCGCGAAGCGCCTAGATAGAGGACGATGACGATTCCGCCCGCCTCCGCGCTCAAGGCGATTCTTGGGCCCACCAATACCGGCAAGACCTACTTCGCCATCGAGCGAATGCTGGCGCACCGCTCGGGCATGATCGGACTGCCGCTGCGGCTGCTGGCGCGCGAGGTGTACCACAAGGTGGTCGACCGGATCGGCGCACAGCACGTGGCGCTGGTCACCGGCGAAGAGCGGATCGTGCCGCCCAAGGCCCGCTACTGGGTGGCGACCGTCGAGGCCATGCCGCTCGACATTCGGGTCGAATGCGTGGCGGTCGACGAAATCCAGGTGGCGACCGACTTCGACCGCGGCCATGTGTTCACCAACCGGCTGCTGCATGCCCGAGGCCTCAGCGAGACGCTGCTGCTGGGCGCCGCGACCATGGCGCCGCTGATCCGCACGCTGCTGCCCGAGGCCGAGATCATTCATCGGCCGCGCTTCTCCGAACTGCTCTATGCCGGATCGAAGAAGATCTCGCGCCAGCCCAAGCGCACCGCCATCGTCGCCTTCTCGGCGGCGCAGGTCTACGCCATCGCCGAACTGATCCGGCGCGAGCGCGGCGGCGCTGCGGTGGTGATGGGGGCGCTCTCGCCGCGTACCCGCAATGCCCAGGTCGACATGTACCAGGGGGGCGATGTCGACTTCCTCGTCGCCACCGACGCCATAGGCATGGGGCTCAACCTCGACGTGCACCATGTCGCCTTCGCCGACGACCACAAGTTCGACGGCCACCAGAACCGGCCGCTGACCCCCGCCGAGTTCGGCCAGATCGCCGGCCGGGCCGGCCGCCACATGCTGAACGGCAGCTTCGGGGTGACCGGCCACGCCGCCGAATTCGACGAGGAACTGGTCAAGCAGCTCGAGACGCACGACTTCGAGCCGGTGCGGGTGGCGCAGTGGCGCAATGCCGAGCTCGATTTCCGCTCGATCGAGGACCTGAGGGCAAGCCTCGACCGACCGCCCGCGCTCAAGGCGCTGACCCGGGTGCCGGTCGCCACCGACCAGCATGCGCTCGAGTTCGTCGCCCGCAACGAGGCCGGCGCCCTCGCCAGGGGCGAGACGGCCGTCCGATTGCTGTGGGAGTGCTGCGGCATTCCCGACTATCGCGACATCTCCCCCGCCCAGCATGGCGAGATCATCACGCGCATCTACATCGACCTGATACGGCAGGGGCACGTCGATGCCGACTGGATTGCCGAGCAGGTGCGCTTCTGCGACAATGCCAGCGGTGACATCGACACCCTCAGCAACCGGATCAAGCAGATCCGCACCTGGACGTTCGTCGCCAACCGCAAGAACTGGCTTGAAGACCCCGCACATTGGCGCGAAAAGACCCGCGACATCGAGGACCGGCTGAGCGACGCGCTGCATGACAGGCTCACGCAGCGTTTCGTCGATCGCCGCACCTCGGTGCTCATGCGCCACCTGAGAGACAAGCAAATGGTATCGCCTGAAATCAACGACCATGGCGAGGTGAGCCTCGAAGGTCACCTGATCGGCTCCATCGAGGGCTTCCGCTTCACGCTGGCGCGGTCGGAAGGCGGCGACGCCAAGGGCGTGGCGGCCGCGGCGAGCCAGGTCGTCGCCCCGGAAATCTCGCGTCGGGCCGAGCGCGTCTCCGGCGCTCCCAACGAGGAGTTCGTGCTGGCGACCGACGGCTACCTGCGCTGGCGCGGCCAGGTGATCGCCAATCTCGCCGAGGGCGACACCGTGTTCGCCCCCCGGCTGATCATACTGGCCGACGAGAGCCTCAGCGGACCGGAACTCGAGCGCGTGCAGGACCGGCTGAACCTGTGGCTGAGGCACCTGATCAACACCCAGCTCGAGTCGGTGCTCGCTCTCGAGGCGCCGGCCGATCTCGAGGGAACGGCCCGCGGTATCGCGTACCGCCTCTACGAGAACCTCGGCATCCTGCCGCGGGCGGCGGTGGCCGAGGAGGTGAAGGGCCTCGACCAGGATGTGCGCGGCAAGCTCAGGAAGCTCGGCGTCAAGTTCGGCGCCTACCACATCTACGTGCCGCAGAGCCTCAAGCCCGCGCCGCGCGAACTGGCGCTCATCCTTCACGCCCTCAAGCAGGGCGGCGTGCGCCAGCCGGGGGTCGCCGAACTGCCGCAGATCGTGCTTTCGGGCCGCACCTCCTTCCTGATCGATCCCGAGGTCAGCCCCAGGCTCTACGAACTGGCGGGCTTCAAGGTCGCCGGCCGGCGCGCCGTCCGCGTAGACATCCTCGAGCGGCTTGCGGATATCATCCGGCCGCTGATCGCGTTGAACCCGGTGACCCACCAGGGGCCGCTCCCGGCGGGTGCGGCAGAAGGCAACGGCTTCCGCGTCACCGTGGAGATGACCTCGCTGCTGGGCACCGCCGGGGACGATTTCGCCTCGATCCTCAACTCGCTCGGCTATCGCGTCCGCCGCACGCCGAAGGTCGCGGCTCCCGCCCTTGCCGCGCCGAGCCCCGATCTGGCCGATGCCGCGACCAATGCCGCCGCCACCGACGCGGTCGAGGGCGGCAGTGCGGTGCCCGCCACCACCGAGGAAGCGGCAAGCGCCATCGACACCGCGGCCGCCGACCTGGGGGCCCCGGCCCCCGAGGCCGCCTCGCTCGTCGACGCGGCGCCCGTGGTAGCGGCGGAGCCGGAATTCGACGAAATCTGGTTCCCTGCCGGGCGTCGCCCGGACAACCCGCGGCATGGCGGCAAGGGCCCCCGCCCGCAGCGCCCGGCCGCAGCGGCGACAGGCGAGGCCCCGACCACCGATGCCCAGACCGCAGAACGTCCGCCGCGGCAGTTCCGCCGCCCCGATCGTCCCGAGCGCGGCGACCGCCCCGACGGCGGCAAGCCCGGGCGCCCGCCCTTCGAGGGCCGTCGCGACAATCGCGGCAGGACCGAGGCCGAGGGTCCCTCCGACAAGGGCAGGCCGAACGGCAAGCGCTTCGACAAGCCGCGCGACAAGCCGCGGGACGACTGGAAGGAGCACCGGCCACGCGAGGATCGCAAGCCGGCCCCGCTCGACCCCAACTCCCCCTGGGCGGCGCTCGCGGCACTGCGGAACCCCAAGCCCGAGTAGCGGTGGCCGGCCCGGGTCGGCACCCGCGACATTGCGGTCTTTTCACCTGCCGGCCAGCAGGCGGTAAGTCGCGTTCGGCTACGTGAGGGGCCTCGGCCGGAGCACGGCCCATGGAGCGACAGATGCACGATCACGACGGCCAGGACCCACACGACGAGGGCTTCGCGCACGACCTGCCCCGGCTGCTCGGCCGCCGGCGCCTGCTGGCGCTGATCGGCGGGGCCGGCCTCGCCTCGCTGTCCGGTGCGCCTGCCATGGCGCTCGAATGCGTGGCGCTGCCCTGGGAGACCGCGGGACCGTTCCCTGCCGACGGCACCAACGTGCGTGCCGGCCAGATCGTCAATGCCCTCAGGCAGGACGGCGTGATCCGCGAGGACCTGCGCACCTCGTTCGGCGCCTTGACCCCCAGCGCCGAAGGACTGCAGCTCGATCTCGACCTCACCCTGCTCGATGCCGCAGGGTGCACGCCGCTGGCCGGACATGCCATTTACCTGTGGCATTGCGACACCTCCGGGCGCTATTCGCTCTACGATCTGCCCGAGGCCAACTATCTCAGAGGGGTCGGCCTGGCGGACAGCGACGGGCGGGTCCGCTTCACCACCATCTTTCCGGGCTGCTACCCCGGCCGCTGGCCGCATGTGCACTTCGAGATCTTCACCTCCCTCGAGGCGGCGGTGAGCGGCGAGGCATCCGTGCTGACCGCCCAGTTCGCCCTCCCCGAAGCCGCATGCGCCGCCGTCTACGCGGCGGATGCCCGGTATCCGGACGGCACCCGCAACCTCGGTCGCACCAGCATCGGGCGCGACATGGTATTCCGGGACAACAGCGATGCGCAGTTGGCGCAGCAGACCCTGACCCTCGCCGGCGACCCCCGGGCCGGCTACCGGGGCACGCTGCTCATCCCGGTGGACTTCACCGCGCATCGGTGACGAGCGCGCCGCGGCCGGTCGCGCGGGCCGGGCCGGGGGTGGACTTTCGGCGCCTGCAGGTCGACACTGCCGGCGTTTGCAGGATCGTCTGGAGTGCAGTTGGACAAACAGCGCCTCGACAAGTGGCTGTTCTTTTCGCGCGCGGTGAAGTCCCGCACGCTCGCGCAGAAACTGGTGGAGAGCGGTGCGGTGCGCGTCAACTCCGAGCGCACCGAACGCACCGACCACAAGGTCGGCGCCGGTGATGTCCTGACCATGACGGTCCACACGCGCCTGCTGGTCTGGCGCATCCTCGATCCCGGTACGCGCCGCGGCCCCGCTTCGGAGGCGACGACGCTCTACGAGGATCTGTCGCCGCCGCCCGTGCCACGCCCGCTCGGCGAGCCGGTCCATGCGGCGCGTGAAGCCGGATCAGGACGCCCGACCAAGAAGGAGCGGCGCGATCTCGAGCGGCTGCGCGGAGAGGACAACGGCCGTGACTAGGCCGGCGTCATCGCCGATGTGTCGAGGAAGGCCAGCGGCCTTCGCCGATCTTCATAGCGCGGACTGATCCGCACCACCGTCTGCCGCAACGCATGGGCCGCGCCATACTGCTCGGGAGCCGCCACCACCTCGGGCGGCAGGCGCGGCCAGCTGCCGGCGATCGCCCCGGCGCGGCGGAGCGCATCGTGGGCGCGCATCGCGACCGCATGAGAGGCGGCGCGGAAGCCCAGGATATAGGGCGTCGCACCGGCAAGACGCGGCAGCGGCTCGAGGCCGAGCGGCCGCAGGGCGCGTTCGAGGTCGGCGACCGTCGCGGCCTCGCGTGCAGCGATGCGATCGAGACCCGCAGGCCCCAGTCGGTGCAGCCGGTTGCTGCTTGGTGCCGAAATCCACACCGAAGGGAGGGACGACGCCCCGAAGGGGTCAGAGTCGAACGCGATGCTCGGCTGCGGCCCGCTCCTGACCATCCAGGGCAGGCCGTTACGCCACAGCAGGAAGCGTTCCCGCCGGGTGTCGTAGGGCGCCGTTTCGAGGCGCGTGGCGACCTGTGCCGCCTCCGTCGCGAGGGCCGTCCCACGCACCACGAGGACGCCACCATCGGCGATGCCGCAGTATTTTCGCGGGCTGAAGCTGACGAAGTCGCCGACCGTGCCGACCGTGCCGACCGGCCGCAGCAGGTGCGCCGCGTCCTCGTGCAGCAGACACCCCACCCGGTCGCAAAAGGCCCGCGCCTCGGCCCCGTCGCTCTCGGCGCCGAAGAAGTGCGGCAGCACGAACAGGTCCGGTCGGCTGTCGCGACTCATCGCCTCGACCGTCGGCCAGACCGGCGTCATCGCCTCCGTAACGGCATAGAAGCGGAACCGGGCGCCGGCGCGCCGCGCCGGCAGCAGGGCACCTTCGCAGAAATAGGCGGGGACCCATATCTCGGGCACCGGCTGGCCGCGCGCCGCCAGCACGGCGAGGATCACCGAGTAGGCGTGGCTGGCCTGCGACAGCAGCAGGGTGACGCCCGGGCCGCGCTGCCAAACTCCGGCGAGCGCGGCAGCCGCCTGCCAGGGCCGGTCGGCATCCCTCACGGCCCGCCGTCCTGCGACCAAAGCCTGCAGCCACCACCCTTGCGACGACCGGCAAAACCGGCTAGCAACCGCGCTTGGACCCGCATATCCCCCTGCCCGTCCGCCAAGACCCAGCGCCGACTAACTGCCAGGACCGCTCGCTGAGATGACCTATATCGTCACGGATAACTGCATCAAGTGCAAGTACATGGACTGCGTCGAGGTGTGCCCCGTCGACTGCTTCTATGAGGGCGAGAACATGCTCGTCATTCATCCGGACGAGTGCATCGACTGCGGCGTGTGCGAACCGGAATGCCCGGCCGAGGCGATCAAGCCCGATACCGAGGGCGGCTTGGACAAGTGGCTGGAAATCAACAGCAAATACGCTTCGCTCTGGCCCAATATCACCGAGAAGCGCGACCCGCCGGCCGATGCCAAGGAGTGGGACGGCATCGCCGGCAAGTTCGAGAAGCACTTCTCGGAGGCGCCCGGCGAGGGCGACTGACGACCGGCCTCGCCGCATTTCGGCCCCGTTGCTGAACGGAAGGGCGGGGAGAGAACCGGCCCGGCCCGGCCTGATTCGCACCTTTTGATTTTGCTGAAATTTTGTGCTATGAAGGGCAAGAATGGAGCTTGCCCGTCATCCAGCCTGTGCCTCGAGGCACGCATTTTTTTGACACTCACCAATACTGGGGCGCAATCGGCCGGTCGCGCGGGCCACACGATTGCGGGACGTGCTGCTTCGCCCGGGTTTCAGGGCGTTAGTGAAACAACAAGAACGGCCGACCTTCCGCGAAGGACCGGCCCGGCGGCGGCGTTGATAGGAGTATCGGTATATGGTCACCAAGAAGTCTGTGCAGCGGCTTGGATTCAAGACGGGCGAGTACATCGTCTATCCGGCCCATGGCGTCGGACTGATCACCGCGATCGAGGAACAGGAGGTCGCCGGCCTCACCCTCGAGCTTTTCGTCATTTCCTTTGAGCAGGACAAGCTGACCCTGCGTGTTCCCGTCGCCAAGATCAAATCGGTCGGCATGCGCAAGCTGGCCGAGGAAGCCGAGGTGACCAAGGCCCTCGAGACCGTGACCGGCCGCGCCCGCGTCAAGCGCACCATGTGGTCGCGCCGCGCCCAGGAATACGAGGCCAAGATCAACTCCGGCGACCTGATCGCCATCTCCGAGGTGGTCCGCGACCTCTACCGGTCGGACGACCAGCCCGAGCAGTCCTACTCCGAGCGCCAGCTGTTCGAGCAGGCCATGGACCGCATGAGCCGCGAAGTCGGCGCGGTCAACCGGCTGACCCTCACCGAAGCGGTGCAGCTGATCGAGAAGAACCTGCAGAAGTCGCCGCGGCGCGGCAGCAAGGCGGACGCCGCCGACGCCGAGGAAGCCGCGGCCTGACCGCCGCTGCATAGCCCGATGCGAGGGGCCGGTCCGTGGACCGGCCCCTGCTGTTTCGGGCCGCTACCAGACGGTCCCGCCGCCGCCTGCCGGGGGTGACGTCGACGCCCGGACGAGCAGCGCCGGTCGCGCCACCTGCTGCAGCTTGTCCGCCGGTGTCCGCCCGTCGATGGCCGCGATCAGCAGATCGGCGAGCGGCGCGCAGGCATCGGTGAACGCCGAGCGCGTCACCGTCAGAGGCGGCGCAAAGGCTTCGGCCGCGAGCCCGGGCACGTCGTCGTCATGGGCGACCACCGACACATCGCCCGGGATCGTCAGCCCACGGTCGGCGACGGCCCGATAGACTCCGGCGGCGACCTCGGTCGAGGCGCACACGAAGGCGGTCGGCACGGCACCCAGGGTGCCGCCCAGCGCCTTCAGCGCCGAGACGTAGCCGTGGGTCGTGCCGAGCCCCCCTTCCATGACAAAGGCCGGCGGCGTCGCCAGCCCGCGCGCCGCCAGCGCCGCAGCGAACCCCAGCAACCGGTCGGCCGCATAGGCATGCGCGGCAGGGCCGTTGATCAGCGCGATCCGGCGGTGACCGAGATCGGCAAGCAGTTCGGCCGCCATGGCCGAGACCGTCCGGTTGTCGAGATCGTAATAGGGATAGCCGGCATCGGGCCGGCTCCGGCCATGCACCACGAACCGCGCTCCCTCCGCCTCGAGATAGGCGATGCGCCGATCGTCCGGGGCCGGCGCGTTGAGGATGAAGCCGTCGAGCAAGCCCTTGGCCAGCAGCCGCCGGTACGGCGCCACCTCGTCCTCGTCGGTCGCGACGTGCAGCACCAGATCGACGTTGTGCGCGGCGAGGGCCGCCGAGATCCCGGCGATGACCGGGAAGAAGGTGGTATCCGCGGCCATCCCGGCCGGCCGCCGCGCCACCAGGCCGACGATCCCCGACCGTCCGGTGACCAGCTTGCGGGCGACCTGGTTGGGCCGGTAGTCGAGCCGCCGCGCCGCCTCGACGACGCGGGCGCGCGTTTCCGCACCGACCTCGGGGAAGCCGTTGAGGGCCCGGCTGACCGTCGCCGGGCTGAGCCCCAGCACGCCGGCAATCTGCTTGAGGGTAGCCACGCGCGGAATCCAAATCGCTTTCGACAATTCTGCAACTGCAGATCAGGGCGACCCGGATTTCAAGCAGGTTTTTGTGAAAGCGGCTTTCCTAAAACGTTTTGAATTCATCCTCCGTTAACGCCTGTCGCGATTAAGTTCGGGGTGGGAATGCAATAGGGGGTATATGCGAGAGATGAGTACACACCTGCGACGCCGATCGATCGGCCCGGGCGACACGGTCGCCACGCCTTCGGACCTCGAACTGAGCGACCTGCTGATCGGCCTGCTTCGGCACGGCTTTCCGGAATGCAGCAGGCTGCTGGCGATTCCGACGCCTACCGAACTCCTCGTCTCCTACGGCCTGCACCTCGATGGTCCGCTGCGCGCGGTCGCCATCCCGATCGAGCCGGCGGCGAACCGCGAAATCGCCCTGATCGACGCTTTCGCCTCGCTCGAGAACCTGCTGGCGAGCCTGTTGGGAAGGGCCCGCCCGCCGGCCTCGAGCGACGCCGCGGCGGACAGCAACATCGTGGCGTTTCCGCGCGCCGGACGCCCGGCCTCGACCGCAGCCGGCGCGCGCCTGTCGGTACCGCTCGAACAGAGCCTGCGAACCACCAGCGACGCCGTCAGTGCCAGCCTGGCACTGGCGACGGGCCTGTTGGAGGACCTCGCGGCCGACGACACCGTCGACCCGCGCCTGCTGCTGCAGATCGCCGACCAGCTGAGCCGGCTCAATGACGCCACGGTGCGGTTCACCCACGGCGTCCAGCCGGACGGCGGCGCTAACGGGACGGCCTGAAGGCCCTACTCCATCACCACGATCTTGTACTTCTGCCCGGCGACCAGCGTGTCGCCGGGATAGAGGTTGTTGACGATGTAGAACAGGTCGGCGCCACGCTCGAGCCCGGCCATGCGGCGGGCCAGCGAGTCGGCGGTATCGACGCTGCCCGCCACCACGGTGCGCACCACGAGCTTGCGCACCTGCGAGGCATCGCGGGACGTGGTGGCACGGAAGCTCTTGAGCGTGGCGTCGGCCGCCTGCCCGAATGCCGGGCTGTCGAACTTGGCCGCGAAGATGAAGCGGTAGACGCGTCCCTCGTGCCGCACCACGGCAACGCGGAAGTTCCACTGCGGCGTCACCGCGACCCCCGAGGCCATCTCGAAGCCGTTGGCCGATTCCCGCCTGACCGTGGCCGGCTGCAACCCGGCGATCCAGCCCGACTTGAGGTACTCCTCGAGGCCCATGGTCTGCGGCACCTCGGCGCTGTCGAAGCGCACCGCCTCGCCGTCGCCGGCCACCCCGACCACGGCGCCCTTGGAGACCTGCAGGGTATAGCGCTCGGGCACGGTGAAGGTGAACTTGAGGGTGGGGTTGATGTAGCGCCGACCGACAATGGTGCCCTGCGCCGCGCTGTCGCCGAAGGCGAGGCCCTCGATCCCGGCCATGTAGCCGGCCCGATCCGTCTCGCCCAGGCCTGGCGCCCCGAAGAAGGCCCGCGCCGTCTCGATCGCCTTCTGGATGCGGTCGGGCGTCGAGGGGTGGGACGAGAGGAAATCGTCCTGCTGATCGGCATCGCCCGCAGAGAAGCGGGCGAACCGCCCCATGGCGCCGAGGAAGCGGGCGGCGGCATGCGGATCGTACCCGGCCCGTCCGGCGGTGAGAATGCCCTCCTTGTCGGCGGCCAGTTCCTGCTGCTGGCTGAACGCGGCGAGCGACAGCCTGGAGCGGTTCGAGGCCTGGTCCGTCTCGAGGTCGGCCCCGAACACCCCGGTGATCACCTTGTCGACGATCTCGTTGGTCTTGACCCGGTTGGTACGGGCCCGGGCGTGCTTGAGCGTGACGTGCGCGATCTCGTGCGCCAGCACCGCCGCGATCTCCGACGTATCGGAGGCGAGCGCCAGGATGCCGCGCGTCACGTAGACATAGCCGCCGGGCAGCGCGAAGGCGTTGACTTCGGCGCTGTCGAGGATGGTGACGGTGACCTTCTGGTTCGGCTGATCCGCCGCGGCCAGCAGTCGCCCGACGATGCGGGCCAGCATGATCTCGGCCTGCCGGTCCGAGTAGATGCCGCCATAGGAGGCAACGATGCGCGGGTGCTCGCGCGCCCCGATGGCTTCGTCCTCGGGATCGGAGGTATCGGAGGCGAACGGGGTGTTCTGCCCCTCGGTGCGCCCCACCTGCACCCCGGCCGGCATGAAGCTGGAACAGGCGGCGAGCAGGCCGAGCAGGCCGGCCAGCGCCGCAAACCCCAGGGTCCTGATGATCGCTCGGATGCTCATCGGCTGGCCAGAACCTCGATCTGCTCCGGGTGCGTCACCGCGATGCGCGGCCCGTCATGGCTGTCGACCCAGCCGCGCACGCGCACCAGCGTGCCGTCGAGCCCGAGCGGGTCGAGGCCGGCGGTTCGGAATCGCCTGAGCGCGGCGGTGTCGATCACGACGGTGAAGTCCTCTTTCCAGTACCGGCCGAAATTCAGATAGACCGTGTCGCGCACCGCCTCAGCGTGCAGCACGCGTCCCTCGACCAGTTGGTAGCGACCGGAGTGTTCCGCAAGTTCGAGCGGTCGATCCGCCCGGCGCACGGCATAATAGGGATCGGCCCAGATGCCAAGCCGTTGCTGTCGCGCCTGTGCCTCGGCCGCCAGCAGCGGCGCGATGCAGGCCCGGTTGTCGGGGAAGGAATAGACCCGCGCCAGCCCGCCGGCCAGCATCTGCTGCTGCACCCAGGTGTCGTCGGCGAGAAACAGCTGTCCCAGCGCCCGGCCGTGCCGGTCCTGCCGTTCGCCGCCATGGCGGAGCCGCACCGGCTGGCCGACGAGGAGATCGGCAAGGGCCGTCCTCGCCGTCTCCGCCAGCGGTTCGGCCGCCATGTCGCGCCCCTTGGGCAGCCTCGGCGCCTGGATGCCGACGAGGCGCACGGTGATCCCGCTGTCGAGCAGCGCCGTATCTCCATCGACGATGGCGACGACGGTGCCTTTCGGCCCGTCGACCAGACCGTCGCAGGCCGTCGCCGCGGACGGCGTCATCGCCAGCACCGCCACCATCGCGAATGTGACCACATCCTGTCCCAACACGGCCCGCCCCGACGCTCAGGTGCCCAAACTGCACGCAATTGCGGCGAAAATCCTCCAGCAACCGCGCCGCAAACGATCGGTGTTGCGCCGCCGTCACTTGCACTACCATCCGGGTCGAATCCTCGAGGAGCCGCTGCCGCATCGATGCTCGCCGATCTTGCTGTCTATGCGGCGAGCTACCGCGCCACCCCGCGGGCCTTTCGCCGGTACCTCCCGGGCGCGATGGGACTATGGTCCCGCGGTCGGCGACAGGCCCGCGCCTGGGCCCCGCACCTGGCCAAGAGCCGCGGCCTGATCGACACCACGATCGACGATATCGGCTCGCGTCGCACGGTGGCGGTGCTGGGGTCGGGACCGCTGTTCGACATCCCGGTGGAGTCGCTGTGCCGCACCTTTGCCTCGGTGGTGCTGGTCGACCTGGCCCACCTGTCGCCGTCGCGCCGGCGGATCGCTCGCTACAGCAACGTGCGACAGGAGTGGCGGAACCTGATGCCGCCGCCCGATGGCGGGGGTCTCGATTTCCTCGCCGAGATTCCCGATCTCGACTGGGTGATCTCGGCGAACCTCGTCTCCCAGTTGGCCCGCGCCGCCCCGCTCGAGCACGCCCGCGCCGTGGTCGACAGCCACCTCGATGCGCTCGCCGCGCTGCCCTGCCCGGCGACGCTGATCACCGATCTCGAATACCGCGTGTTCAACCGGCACGGCGTGCTGCTCGACAGCGCCGACCTGATGCACGGCCGCCAGCTGCCGCGCAGCGAGATGCGCTGGAAGTGGGAGGTCGCCCCGTTCGGCGAGGAGGCCCGCAATACCCGCCGCGTCCATTCGGTCGCCGCCTGGCCCGACTGGCGCGAGGCGGCGCCGGGTTGAGGCGGCTGCAGCGGACCACGCTGCCTCGGGGCGCGCCAACAAGCCCCCGACCCAGAACATGGGAGAGCTCAGGCCGCAGGCGCCCCCTCCAGCGCCGGCGGTGGTCCCCCTCCGCCGCTGCGCAGGCGAGGACCCGCGGCGTTCCGTTGCACGGTGATGGCCTAGTTCCCGAACCAGCCGTCCTTGAGGTAGCGCATGTACTCGAACACCATGCCGTACTTGCGCACGAACACCACCTCGAGGAAATCGCCGACGACGAAGGGCGGGATCAGGATCTCGACCCCCTCCGCCTCGATATGCGGCCTGAGGTCCTTGACCCGGTAGGCCACATGCGGGTTGTAGCGCACCGCGTGCGGCACGGTGCTGTCCTCGCGGTAGCGCAGGAACTCGATGTGCTCGGGATGCTTGCGCGGATTGGTCACCCACAGCTTGCTGGCCTCGACCCAGTCCTCCTCGGGCTGCACCTGTTCGGTGGTGATCCCGACATGGTCGAAGATGTAGTCGTCGTCCGCCATCATCCGATCCTCACCACCGTGCCGCTGCGCGCCGATTCCTCGGCGGCGAGCGTCGCCTCGAGCGCCGCGGTCGCATCCTCCGGCGTGCCGATGGTGACCTTCGCCCCGCTCAGCGCCGTGGTGGCGAAGTAGACGAACTCGTCCCTGAGCGCGCCGCCGCGCACCCCGTTGAACATCGGCCAGTAGGTCGTATCGGGCGAATGCAGCTTGCTGCCGTCGACGATGGCGAGGTTGGGGAAGGTATCCTGGACATGGATGATACCCTCGGTGCCGATGATCGACATGCGCTCGTCGATATCGAACGGGGTCTTGTCCGGCATGCACCAGACCGTCTCCAGCGTCGCCGTGGCACCACCCCTGAAGCGGTACATGGTCTGGCCGATGTCGGGGTGCCTCAGCCCGCGCACGTCGACCCACTGCGCGTAGGCCGAGGCGACGGTGTCGCCGGTGAACCACAGCATGATGTCGGTGTCGTGGATGGCATCCCCGACGATCGGGCCGATCTTGTTGAGGATGGTCGGCGTCCACGCGGCCGGGATGTTGCGGCGCGAGGAGAGCGCCACGATCCGGCCGATGCGGCCCTCCTCGATCGCCTGCTTGGCCATGCGGTAGCGCGGGTTGAAGCGGACCACGTGGCCGATGAACAGGATGCCCCTGGCGCCCTTGGAAGCCGCGGTGATCTCGCGCGCGTCGGCGACGGTCGAGGCGATCGGCTTTTCGAGGAACACGTGCTTGCCGGCCTTCAGCGCCGCGATGGCCGGCTCCTTGTGCTGGTCCCACATGGTGCAGATCGACACCGCGTCGATCTCCGGATCGGCGAGCAGGTCGTGGTAGTCGCGATAGAGCTTTTTGACGCCGAACTTCTCGCCCATCGCGGCGAGCCGCTCCGGCGTGCGGGTGCACAGCGCCGCGAGCTCGAGATTGGCCACCCCGGCAATGGTCTCGGCGTGGATTTCGCCGAACCAGCCGAGGCCGATGATTCCGATACGCAGACGATCCATTTGGGGCTCCCCTCCAGCAATCCCGCCGACGAGCTTAGAAGACCGGTGGCCGGATGCAATCGCCGCAAGCTGCCGCGCCGTTCGCACTAGACCAAGGTCTTAGGTGGTTTGCACCGCCGCCGGCATTTGCTATGTGGGGCGTCAGTGACCCCGTAGCTCAGCAGGATAGAGCGCAGGATTCCTAATCCTGAGGCCACGCGTTCGAATCGCGTCGGGGTCACCACGCGCACGAGGGCCAAGATGATGCGACCGACGGCCATTTCGACCCGCCTTGCGCTGGCCGCCACGCTGGCGCTGCTGCTCGGCGCCTGCTCGTTCGGCGGCGGACAGCCGCTGTCGCCGGGGCTGACCCAGCCGATGAACCAGCCGGGGGCGCGCCTGAACCGGGTCGAGGCGCTGTTCCTGCTCAACGACTACCGCCGGGCGCAGGGCACCGCCGACCTGCGCGGCGACGCGGTGCTCGATACCACGGCCCAGACGCTGGCCGCCAACTACGCCAAGTCGGGGGCGCAGCCGACCCTGCCGCCGGGCGCCGTGGCGATGCGGCTGAGCGCCGGATACGCCACCTTCGCCGAGGTATTCTCGGGCTGGCGGGGCGTGCCCGCCGATGCCGCGGCGCTGGCCAGCCCCAGCGCCTCCCGGGCCGGGCTGGGCGTCGCCTACGACCCCAATTCCAGCCTCGGGGTCTACTGGGTGCTGGTGCTTGACGACTGACCCGCAGACCCTCGACTGCCGGGGGCTGAAATGCCCGCTGCCGGTGCTGAAGCTCGAAAAGCGCCTCGCCGAGAGCACCCCGGGCACGCACCTGCTGGTGCTCGCCACCGACCCGATGGCGAGGATCGACATCCCGCTCCATTGCCGGCAGAACGGCCACGCCTGCACGCTCGTCGAGACCGACGGCGCGCTGCGCTTCGCCATCGTGCGGGGCTGACTACTGGTCGCCGGTGGCGATCGTCGCCGGGGCGTAGCCGGGACGCGGCCGCGGCAGCGGCACATCGACGATCCGCCCGAGGTCGGTGGCCTCGTAGACGATGCCCGCGATCCTGTCGGTCAGGTAGCTCGGATGGCCCTTGAGCCCCAGCGGGTAGGCCGCCTCGCGCTCGGCGACATAGGTCTTGGCGTCCTTGCCGCAGATCAGGCTGCGCATGTTGACCGGCGGGACCTCCAGATTGGCGATCTGCACGACGCTGTGCCCGGTGCCCGACAGCGCCCCCGAGAGCCCGCGCAGCATCAGTTCGGCCGTCATCTCGTTGCGCTCGCGCGCCGATGAGCCGCCGAGCACCACGGCGAGCAGCGAGCGGCCGGCACGCTCGACCGTCGCGACGATATTGAGGCCCGAGGCGCAGACATATCCGGTCTTCATGCCGGTGGTGCCGGCGAAGTGCTCGAGCAGGCCATTGTTGGACTCGAGGCTGGCCTTGCCCAGCTTCACCGCCTCGGTGCCGAACATCGGCAGGTATTGCGGGAAGTCCCGCCGGATGTAGAGCGCCAGCATGGCCAGGTCGCGGGCCGAACTGACCTGATCCTGCTTGTGCAGCCCGTGCGGATTGACGAAGTGGGTGGCGCTGAGCCCCATCGCCTCGGCCATCCGGTTCATCTCGGAAACGAAGGTCTGCTCGTCGCCCGATACCGCCTCCCCGATCGCCACCGCCATGTCGTTGGCCGACTTGACCACCAGGATGTAGAGGGCATCGCGCAGCGTCACCGACGAGCCGATCTCGAGCCCCGACTTGGACGGGGCCTGGTTCCACGCATTGCGCGACACGGTGATGGGCGAATCGAGGGTCAGGCGTCCGGCGCGGATTGCGGCGAAGGCGACATAGGCGGTCATCAGCTTGGTCAGCGAGGCCGGATGCCAGGGCTGGCCCGCCTCCTGCTCGAACAGCACCTCGCCGGTCTGCATGTCGACCAGAAGCAGCGGATTGGCCGCGGCGGGCGCCAGGCTGAAGACGGAGAGGATCAGGACGAGGGCGGCGGCGAGGCGCCGGCGAACATGCGCAGTCAAGGCGCCTCCGGACGACGGTCGCTGGGCCCGAGGCTTTTAGCAATCCCGGCTGCGTCACTCAACCGTCGGCGGCCGGCGGTCAAGGGTTTTTGAAGCCCCAACGGCTGCCGACAGGTTCTGGCGCCGTACCGGGCGAGCCTTCGACCGCGATCGAACGCGAGGAGCACCGGCGCGGCCTCGGGCGCGCCGACGCCAATCTCGACCACTGTGTCGGCCTCCACCGCGCCCAGTATGGCAGAACCGCCTAGACCGGCAGCAGCAGCCGGCTCGACCGCGCGATGTCGGCGGTCAACCCCGGATCGTCGGCATGCCGGGCGACGCGGATGAGGAAGCGTCCCGGCTCGACCAGCCAGTGCCGGGCGGCGACGGAGTAGAAGGCGAAGGCCCGATCATCGAGCGCGACCGTCACCCTGCGGCTCTCGCCCGGCGCGAGGTGCTGCTTGGCGAAGCCCTTGAGTTCCCGGTCCGGCCGGGGAACCGAGGCGTCCGGATCCGAGACGTAGACCTGCACGACGTCGCTGCCGGCACGACTGCCGGTGTTGGTGAGCGTCACCGCCACCTCGACCCGCCCGTCGCTCTCGAACCGGCTGGCATCGACGGCAAGGTCGGAGAGCGCGAAGCTCGTGTATCCGAGCCCGAAGCCGAACGGGAACAGCGGCTCGATCCCCAGCCGGTGATAGTGCCGGTAGCCGATGAACACACCCTCCTCGTAGCGCACCTTGCCCGCGAGTCCGGGGTAGATCTCCCGGTCCTGGGAGTGGGTCGGATTGTCCGCCCAGCGCGCCGGAAAGCTCTGCGGCAGGCGGCCGGACGGCTCGGCCCGGCCGGTCAGCACGTCGGCGATGGCGTTGCCGGCCTCCTGTCCCGGATACCAGGCCTCGAGCACGGCGGCGACGCTATCGAGCCAGGGCATCTCCACCGGGCCGCCGGTCTGCAGCACCACGACCGTGCGCGGATTGGCGGCGGCGACGGCGGCGATGAGGTCGTCCTGCCGGCCCGGCAGGCGGATGTGCGGCAGATCCGATCCCTCGGTGTCCCACTCGCCATTGCGCCCGACAAAGACCAAGGCCACCTCGGCGCCGCGGGCCAGTTCCGCAGCCTCGGCGATCGCCGCGTCGCCGAGCGGCAGCCCGATGCCGGCGGAGAAGGCGGCGAGGCCCAGCGTCGCGAAGGGCTTGGTGGCGAACTCGATGGTCACCTCGTGGGCCCGCCCGGCCTCGAGGTGGACGGTGCCGACCACCTCGTCGCACCCTTCCTCGAAATAGGTGCGCCCCTTCTGCCAGGCGCTCTTCGAGGCGTCGGCCACCAGCCGGTCGTCGACGAACAGGCGACAATAGCCGGCGCTGTAGATGCCGGCGCGATGCTCGCCGCTCGCCTCCGGCACGAAGCGGCCGCGGATGCGCGCGGAAAAGTGCAGCGGATCGACCTTGCCGTCGGCCACCCGGCCGATCCAGAAGGCCTGGGTTTCGGAGAGGCTCTCGGTGTGCACCACCGGCCCGGAGAAATCGTCGGAAGCATAGAAATCGATGCTGTAGGCCCCCCTGAGCACCGGCTCGAAGCGGTCGTTGCGCGCGCCGGGCGCATAGGCGAGGCGATCTTCGCCAAGCGCGGCGACCAGCCCGTCCCACGGCGACACGCGGTAGTGCGGGTTGAGCTGGGCGCTGCCCCCGCCCATGATCTGTGCCACCTTCGCGTTGGGACCGACAACCGCGATGCGACCGGCTGCCGCGAGGGGCAGAACGCCGTCGTTGCGGAGCAGGACCGCGGCCTCGGCGCCGGCGCGACGGATCAGCGCGCGATGCTCGGGCCGGTCTTCGGCGCGCTCGGCATGGGGGCCGTGGTCATCGAGCGCCCCGGTGCGCTCCATCAGGCGAAGGACGTTCACCACCCGGGCACGCACCGTTGCCGGCAGCACCGCGCCGGCCGCGACCGCCGCGACGAGCTGCGCGCCGCGATCGCGCGTCGGGCCCGGCATCTCGAGGTCGAGTCCGGCGTTGACGGTGGGCGCGGTCGAATGCGAGCCGAACCAGTCCGACATCACGACGCCGGTGAACTGCCACTCGTTGCGCAGCACCTGCTGCAGCAGCCAGGAATCCTCGCTGGTATAGGTGCCGTTGAGCCGGTTGTACGAACTCATGATCGCCCAGATGCCGGCCTTGCGGACCGCCCACTCGAAGGGCAGCAGATACAGTTCGCGCAGCGTGCGCTCGTCGACCTCGGAACTGATGGTGGTGCGCTCGATCTCGCTCTCGTTGCCGACGAAGTGCTTGATCGTGGCGGCGACGCCATTGTCCTGCAGCCCGGTGACATAGGCGACGGCGAGGCTGGCGGCGAGGACCGGATCCTCCGAGTAGCACTCGAAATTGCGCCCGTTGCTGACCGAGCGATGCAGGTTCACCGTCGGCGCGAGGCTGACATGGGCGCCCTTGGACCGGACCTCCTGGGCCAGCGCCGCGCCGATTTCACCCACGAGGGCGACATTCCAGGTGGCGCCGAGCGCTATGCCGACCGGGAACGCCGCCGACTTCACCCCGCCGATCAGGGATCCGCCGCCGCGCGCCCCGTTCGGCCCGTCGGTGACCCGCAGCCGCCCGATGCCGAGGCGCGCGATGGCCGGCAATGACCAGAAATCCGCCCCCGACAGCAGGCTGACCTGCTCCTCGAGGGTCATGGCATCGGCTAGACGGTCAATGCGGCTGGGCAATTATTGCGGCTCCCGAATATATGTCCCGTCGGTGATTACAGCGTGGCGCGGGAATGGCAAGGGGCCGGCCCGCGAATCGGGCCGACCGCCCGGCGATACGGACAGAC
>NZ_JAYRYM010000040.1:0-21182 GCF_041917035.1 Devosia sp.
GGGCAATGGCCGCGCATCGTCGCCTCCGCCGCCGGCGCGCACGAGCCGCATCGCGTCGCCTTCTATCTCTACGAGCTCGCGGCCGCCTTCCACGGCTTCTGGGCCAAGGGCAATCAGGACGTTGCCTTACGATTTGTTAACGCCGATGATTCAAAGCTGACCTTGGCGCGACTCGCCCTTGTCGCCGCCGTTCGTCAGGTGCTCGTCAATGGCCTGAGTCTGCTGGGTGTTTCTGCTCCGGAAGAGCTTTCATAATTCCGGCGCATTGGCGTGTTGAGTGACCGGCACGCTCGGCGGGGGTCGAGGCGAGCATCGGGGTCCTACAAAGGGGGCGCTGCTTTTCATGACAGCGAGACCGCAGCAGATGTCTGATGGCCAGGAAAAATCCGACGACCTGATCGCCGAACTGGCCAAGTTGATGGCCAGTGGGGCGGGCGGGGCAGAAGAGGCCAAGCCTGCTCCCCGGTTGGTTTCGGCGACCGATGCACCGCGCCCCGCGACCCCGGCCATTCGCATCCCGGGGATGGAAGCAATCGCGCCTGCGCCGGTGGCTGGCGGTACGCCGACCGCACCGGTTTCGCCGGCAGCGGCGCCCGCCATGCTCCGCATTCCCGGCATGGATCAGCCGGTCGCCGCGGCCCCGACTGCCCGGCCCGCGACGCCGCCGCCTGTGGCACCCGCTCCGATCGCCTCCGCGGCGCCGGCTCCGGTGGCTTCGGCCGCGGCGCTCGAACCGGAACGTCGCCCGGCAACCATCGATTTCGGCACCCTGCCGCCGGCGGCGGCGCCGAGACCCGAACCCCTGGCCAACTGGCAGGACCGCGAGATTCCGAAGCCGGTTCCCGTTCGCCCGGTCGTGGCGGAGACCCGGCCTGCTGCGAGCAGCCCGGTCGAACCCTTGCCGCTTGCTGCGTCGGCTCCTGCGTTTGCGGCGCCGGTGCCGTCGGTTCTGCCGACCCCGGCCAGGCCCGCTGCACCGCTGACCGGCCACGCGCCGGCCGATGTGACCGTCATGCCGCAGCCGCCCATCGTTTCCGGCAAGCCGGCACCCGCGGGCGACAGCTTCGATTTCGACTTCGGCTTTGCCGGCGAGGCACCCCAGCCACCCGAACCACGCAGCGCGATGCCGGCCGTCCGCCCCTCGGCGCCGCGCGTCGTTTCCGGCGATCCCATTGCCGACCTGATCGCGGCCGACCTCGATGCCATCGAGGACCTGGCGCCGCCGGCGACTCCGACCCCTGCCATCGTGCGCCCGCCGGTGCAGCCGCCGGCACTGCGCACGGCGGCGCCGCCGGCACAGAGGCCGGCCGCCCAGGCGACTCCCCGGCCCGCGGCCACTCCTGTCGCTGCGCCTCCGGCGCGCCGGCCGGCGGATGAGCGCTTCACCCCGGTCTTCGGGGTCGGCGGCAAGCCGGCGCCGACGACGTCCGAACCGGATCCGATGGACGAGATCGAGAGCCTGATTGGCGAAGCCGTCAGGGTTGAACTCGCGGCCCCGGACAGGCCTGCCCCCATCCAGCCGGCGCCCGCTCCGGTGGTGCCGCCTCTGACGACCGGCTTTGCCCCGCGTCGCGCCGCCATCAAGGATGCCGAACCGCACGTGTCCTCTCCGGAGGCGGCCATTCTCGCTGCCGCTGCGGCCTCGGGGGCCGAGGTCGGGCGGATCGACGCGGGACCGGATCGCGCCGCCAGCCCCTACAAGCGGCCGAAGGCCCAGCCGGAACGGCGCGGCCTGCTGTCGGGTGGCATGCGCCAGTATGTCGGCATGGCCGTGGCGGGCACGCTGCTGCTCGCGGCCGGTTTCGGCCTCTACTGGGTGCTCGGCATGGGCCGCACCAACGACGCCGAGGCACCGGTGCTCTCGGCTGACGCCACCCCGGTCAAGGAGACGCCGCCGCCCGCGGCGCCGGCCGATACCCAGGGCTCCGTCGTCTTCAACGAACTGGCCGGCGACAATGCCGCGCCCGCTGACGAGCAGCTTGTCTCGCGTGACGACAGTGCCGAAACCTCGGTCGCCGATGTCGCGCGCGCCGTCGGCGACGACACGGCAACGGTCGCCGGCGAGAGCGAACTTGCCAACCGCAAGGTGCGCACCGTCACCGTACGTCCGGACGGGACCATCGTCAGCGGCGACGACGCCGTGGCGGGCTCCGAAGCACTACCCGTCGACCGTCCGAATGTGCCGGAGCTGCCGGGCACCGACGTGCAGCCGTCGCAATTGCTTGCCGCCTTGCCAACCGACACGGCCGTTGCCGATCCCATTGCTGCGGCCATTGCGACAACCGACCCGGCGACGCCGGCAGACACCGCGCTCACGGCAGTGGTTGTTCCCAACCCCGAGGCGATCATCGACCCCAGCGTCGTCGCTCCGATTCCTGCCGCCAGACCGGTGGACCGGGCCGCCTTGGCCAGCACCAGCCGGCAGACGACGGCAGATGTGTCCGGCCCTCTCGACCTCGTGCCGGCCGAGCAGGCCAATACGCTCGCCGCTCCGGTGTCCGCCTCCGGCGGCGCCTACGTGCAGCTTTCCTCGCAGCGTACTGAGGCCGATGCCCAGGCCTCCTTGCGCAGCACGCAGAACCGCCTGTCCGGCCTGCTCGAGGGCAGGGGGCTCGAGATTCGCCGTGTCGATCTGGGTGCGAAGGGCATCTGGTACCGCGTCGTTCTGCCCACCGGCTCGTTCCAGCAGGCGATCCAGGCCTGCGCGTCGTTCAAGGCCAACGGAGCCGACTGCGTCGCCATCAACGGCTGAGCGGGGCTTCGGCCCCGTCAGCGCCTGTAGACCAGCGTCCGCAGTACCGCGAAGTTGAAGACCATCCCCACAATGCTCCCCGCCGCCAGCGCGAGCAGCGGGTGGATCGTCGGGATCATCCCCAGCACGGCGGCGAAAACCCCGTAGTTGACCAGCGCGCCGAGCACCTGCACCGCCAGGTACCCGGCCGCTTCGCTTCTTGCCGACGCCGCGCGGCGTTCGGTGAAGGTGAACACGCGGTTGAGCAGGAAGGTCGCCGTCACCGCGATGAGGAATGCCGGCGGGCGGGCGATCAGCGGTGGCAGTCCGATTGTCATGAGCAGCATCAGGCTTAGTCCATCCACCCCGAACCCGATCGCCCCGACAACGGCAAACGGGACGATGCCGCCGATCACGTCGTCACATCGGGGATGGCGTTGTAGGCCCGCACGAAGTCGGCCTCGGCGGCATGCCGTATGGTGTGCAGCACGAGGCCGGACGTGAAGAAGAGAAAGCCCAGGATGGAAAGTCCGACCACCACCATGGCCGTCGGCAGGTAGGGCACCAGCCCCGTGGCGAAGTAGCTGACGAAGAGCGGAATCGACAGCCCTCCCGAGAGCGCGAAGAACAGCGCCGAGAGCACCGTGAAGAACTGCAGCGGTCTGAGGTCCTTGAGGAACAGGAAGTAGTAGAGCAGGATCCGCGTCCCGTCGCGGAACGAGTGCAGCTTGCTCACCGATCCTTCCGGGCGACTGGAATAGCGCGTCTCCACTTCCGCCGTGGGGAGCCGGTAGAGCGCCGCATGCGCGCTCAGCTCGGTCTCGATCTCGAAGCGCCTGGAGCGGGCCGGAAAGGTCTTGACGAACCGGCGGGACATCACCCGGTAGCCCGAGAAGATGTCGGTGACGCCGCCGCCGAACAACCGACGGAACAGCGAGGTGAAGATCTGGTTCGCCGTTCGGTGCCCGCGCCGGTACTGCCCCTGCGTGTTGCCCTGGCGTGTGCCGGTCACCATCGCCAGCCGCTCTTCCACCAGCAGCGAAATCATCTCCGGCGCCCGCGAGATGTCGTAGGTGTCGTCGCCGTCGATCAGCACATAGACGTCCGCTTCCACCGTGGTGAACAGCCGGCGCACCGCCGAACCCTTGCCCTGGGCCCGCTCGGTGATGACGATGGCGCCACTCTGGCGGGCTGCAGCGGCGGTGTCGTCGGTGCTGTTGTTGTCGCAGACCCAGATCGCCGCCCCTGGCAGGGTCTGGCGGATCGAAGCGATCGTCCGGCCGATGGTCCTGGCTTCGTTGTAGCAGGGCAGGATGACCGCGACGGCAATGCTCACGGGGGAAACTCCGGTAGGGACCCGCAGCGGGCCGAACGGCAACCTCATGGAACGGCGGCCACGGGCTCCTCTCGGAGGCGCCGCGACTCGGACGGAGACCCGACGGCCGTTCCTACGAGAAGCGATCAAGGGGATGCCCGGGGGCAAGCGCAAGCCCGCGGCAGTCGGTTTCCACCTGAGAACGCATGCTTGCTTGACGGTCACCGTCCGACCCGCCAAGCTTGCCCCAACGAGGCAGGCCGCCCATGAACGACACCACGCCGGATTGGCTTGCGGACCCTCCCGCCCGTGACGAAGAAGTGCTCTACGTCGATGTGGCCGGCTACGAAGGGCCGCTGGACCTGCTTCTCGACCTCGCCCGGCGGCAGAAGGTCGACCTGTCGCGCATCTCGGTGCTCGCCCTTGCCGAGCAGTATCTCGAGTTCATCGAGACGGTCCGCGAGAAGCGGATCGAGGTCGCTGCCGACTACCTCGTGATGGCGGCCTGGCTCGCCTACCTCAAGAGCCGGTTGATGGTGCCCGTGCTTCCGAGCGACGAGGAGCCGACCGGTGAGATGATGGCCGCCCTGCTGCAGTTCCGCCTTTCCCGCCTTGAGGCCATGCGCCGCGCCGCGATGCAACTGGTGAACCGGCCGCGACTCGGACGCGAAATCCATGCGCGCGGCCAGCCCGAGCCGTTCGGAGTCGAACGGCGACACGCGTTCGAGGCGAGCCTCTACGACCTGCTCAAGGCCTACGCCATGCAGCGCGAAAGGGCCGTGCCGCAGGAGTACCACCTGTTCGAGCGATCGGTCTGGTCGCTGGCCGAGGCGCGCGAGATCCTGCAGCGCCTGATCGGCGACAGCATGGACTGGGTGCCGCTCGAAGCCTATCTCGATCGCTTCCTGGGGGACAGCGGACAGCGCCGCACCGCCATGGCCTCGAGCTTCGCCTCGAGCCTTGAACTTGCCCGGCAGGGGCACATAGAACTGCGCCAGACTCTCAGCTTCGGTCCGCTGCTCGTGCGGCGACGCCGGAGCGAGACGGAGACCGGCGACGGAAAGTAGGCTGCATGATTGAAGAGCCGTTCGGAGATGAACCCGGCCAGATCGCCGACCGGAACCTGCGGGTGATCGAGGCGCTGCTGTTCGCCACCGCCGATCCGCTGTCCGTCGATGAGATCGTTCCTTTTCTAGGGGAGGGTGCCGACGTGCCGGCCCTCCTCGAAAGGCTCGCCGAGCGCTTCCGTGGGCACGGCGTCGAACTGGTGCGCCGCGGTGATCGCTGGGCCTTCCGCACTGCCGAGGACCTGTCTTTCCTGCTGCGCCGCGAGCAGACGGAGACTCGTCAGCTGTCTCGCGCCGCCCTCGAGACGCTCGCCATCATCGCCTACCATCAGCCCGCTACGCGCGCCGAGGTCGAGGAAGTGCGTGGCGTCGCATCCGGCGGCGGCACCTTCGACGTGCTCATGCAGACCGGCTGGGTGCGCATGCGGGGGCGCCGCCGCACTCCGGGCCGGCCGGTGACCTACGGCACCACTGAGGCCTTCCTCGATCACTTCGGGCTCGAGAGTCTGGGCGATCTCCCCGGCCTCGAGGAACTCAAGGGGTCGGGGTTGCTCTCGTCCCGCCTGCCTCCGGGCTTCCAGGTGCCGCTGCCTTTCGATGGTCCGTTGCGCGACGATGAGGATCCGCTCGAGCCGGACGACGCTGGCGACGACGAGGGCGCGACGTGAGCGCCGAGGAACTTGGAGGCTGGGGCCCGCGCGGAACGGCCGGCGTCAGCTTCGCCTCCGCCCTTGCCTTCGACCATGTCGAGGTGGCGCTGGGCGGCCGCACGGTACTCGACCGGTTCACCCTGCACCTGGTGCCGGGCGAGATCGTCTGTCTGCTCGGCGAGTCCGGTTCGGGCAAGTCGACCATTCTGCGCGTGGCCGCCGGCATCCAGCGCATTGATGCGGGGACCGTGTCGATCAACAATCGCGTCGTGTCGGGCAACGGCATCCACCTGACCCCCGATCGGCGCGGTATCGGGCTGATGTTTCAGGACTTTGCGCTGTTCCCGCACCTGACGCTCCTGCGCAACGTGCTGTTCGGCCTGCGCCGGCTCGATCGCGGCGCGGCCCTTGCGCAGGCCCGGCAGGCTCTGCGCCGGGTGGGCCTCGAGGATCGCGAGGACGACTTCCCCCATATGCTGTCGGGCGGCCAGCAGCAGCGGTTGGCATTGGCCCGCTCGATCGCACCCCGGCCCGGTATCCTGATGCTCGACGAGCCCTTTTCGAGCCTCGATGCCCGGCTGCGCGAAACCGTGCGCGCCGAAACCCTCGCCGTCCTGCGCGAGACCAATGCCACCACGGTGATCGTCACCCATGACCCGGAAGAAGCGATGCTGCTCGGCGACCGTATCGCCCTGCTGCGTCGCGGCAGGCTGGTGCAGATCGACACCGCAACGGCGATCTATCGTCATCCGGTCGACCTCAACGCCGCGCGCTTCTTTTCTCCGTTGAGCGAGATCGAGGCCCGGGTGCACGGGGGCAGGGTGGAGACCCCGCTCGGCTCCGTCCCCGCGCCCGGCCATGCCGATGGCACCAGCGTCATCGTCGCTCTGCGACCGGTCGGCGCGCTCCGGATCGAGGCCAGGGGCGGCGAAGGGACGCCGGGCCGCATCATCAGCAAGCGCGATGCCATCGGCGTCGACCTGTGCGAGGTGATGGTCGCCGGCCTTGAGCGCCCGCTGGCCGTCCGTCAGGTCGCCGATGCCGGCTTCGTCCCCGGCTGCGACGTTTTCCTGACGCTCAATCCGGAACACGTCCTTGTGTTCGCCAAGGAATGAACCTATTTCTGCGAGTTAGTGTAAGCGTTACGTCCAGGGTGGAGACCAGTCCATGCACGCGCCAGGCATTTGGGGCATCATTGTCGTTGCGATCGTCGTGATCCTGTTGTTCGGACGCGGCAAGATCGCTGGCCTCATGGGGGAAGTGGCCTCGGGCATCAAGTCATTCCAGAAGGGCATGCGCGACGAGGACAAGCCGGCGCCGCAGCTCGACACCACGGCCAGCGTCGACGCCAGCCGTACCACCGAGAAAGCCAAGGACGCCTGATCTGATCGATCTGGTGTCCGCGTACGCGGAGTCAGCACATGCTCGGCGTCGGCTGGACCGAGATGCTCTTGATCGGGGTCGTGGCGCTCATCGTCATCGGCCCCAAGGAACTGCCTGCGGTTATGCAGCGCATCGGCAAGTTCGCCGGAACCATCCGGCGCATGGGGTCGGAGTTTCAGCGTGAGCTGAACAAGACCACCGGCCTGAACGAGATCACCAACCTGAGGAACTCCGTGACCGCGCCGCTGAAGGCGACGGCCGACGCGATTCGCAAGGAATTCAACACGGTGACACCTTCGGGTGCCGTCCAGCCCTCGGGCGTCATCAAGCCGGCCGATCCGGCCGCGCAAAGCGTCGTCAACGAGATCAAGGCCGCCGCCGGCATCGCCCCCTCGGCCAGCGCCCCGGCCGACGCGGCGACAGCGGCCGCTCCCGTCGTGCCGGTGGCGGCAGCGGCGGCCATCGCCCCCAGCGCGGCCGCCCCGCAGCCTGTCGCGGCCCCGGTGAAGGCCCGGCGACCGACCAAGGTGGCGGCACCGAAGGAGTCGGCGGTCGCGGCCTCCGATTTGCCCGCGCCGGCCCGGCGCCCCCGGGCCAAGAAGCCGATCGAGTCACCTGCGCCGGTCGAGGCCATCGCCCCGGCGACGACGGACAAGCCCGCTACGCGCAAGCCCGCGACGCGCAAGAAGCCCGCCCAACCTGTCGTCGATGAGAAACCCTGAACATGGCCGAGCAGACCAAACTGGCCGCGTCCACGTCTGGCGGGTCCAAACCGGCGGAAGATGAACTCACCGGCAGCGAAGCCCCGCTGCTCGACCACCTGATCGAACTCAGGAAGCGCCTGATCCGTTCGATCCTCGTGATCTTCGGCCTGCTGATCGCCTGCTTCTTCATCGCCGAGCCGATCTACAACGTTCTCGTCGAGCCGTATCGCCGGGCCGTGGCGCCGGCGCCCGTGGAGATGATCTTCACCGCCCCGCAGGAATATTTCTTCACCCAGCTCAGCCTTGCCTTCTTCGGCGCGCTCTTCCTCGGCTTCCCCTATCTCGCCGTCGAGATCTACGGCTTTGTCGCGCCCGGGCTCTACAAGAAGGAGCGGCGCGCCTTCGTGCCGTATCTGGTTGCGACGCCGGTGTTCTTCGTGCTCGGCGCGATGATGGTCTATTTCGCCGTCCTGCCGATGGCGATGGCCTTCTTCCACTCGATGGAGACCGAGGAGATCACGATGCTCGTGAAGGTCTCCGAGTACCTTGGCCTCGCCATGACGCTGATCATCGCCTTCGGCGTCTGCTTCCAGCTGCCGGTGGTACTGACGCTGCTGGCGAGCATCGACCTGGTCAGGGCGGAGACGCTGAAGAAGGGCCGCAAGTACGCGATTGTCGCGATCCTCGTCGTCGCGGCCTTCATCACTCCTCCCGATCCTATCTCGCAGATCGGCCTCTCGCTGCCGATGTACCTGCTCTACGAGGTATCTATCATCTCGGTGCGGATGGTGCAGAGGCGCCGGGAAGCCGCCTTGGCGGCAGAGTCGGCGGCCACCGGCCAGTCGTGACCCAGGCCTCAGGGCTCGCCTCACGGTTGCTTTCCTGATCCGGAACAAATATAGAACATGCCGCCCCCTGGCCGTTGCGGAGACCAGACGTGAATCGCGCACTTGTCGTTATCCTGGCGGCCGTCATGCTGGACGCCGTCGGGATCGGCCTGATCTTTCCGATCCTGCCCAACCTGCTCAAGGACGTGACGCATGCGGCGGAGGTAGCGACGCTCATCGGCCTCATGCTGGCGCTCTACTCGGCCATGCAATTCCTCTTCTCGCCGGTCCTGGGCGTGCTCAGCGACCGCTATGGCCGCCGTCCGGTCCTTCTGCTCTCGCTCGCCGGCGCCGCCATCGACTACCTGGTGATGGCCTTTGCTCCGGAACTCTGGATGCTGGTGGTCGGCCGCGCCATCGCCGGCATCACCAGTGCCAACATGGCGGTGGCCACGGCCTACATCACCGACATCTCGGCCGAGGAAGAGCGGGCGCGGCGGTTCGGCTACTTCCATGCCATGTTCGGCATCGGCTTCATCATCGGCCCGGTCATCGGCGGCCTCCTGGGCGACATCTGGGTCCGGGCGCCCTTCATGGCGGCGGCGATCCTCAACGCCGGCAATTTCGCGCTGGCCCTGTTCGTGCTGCCGGAGTCCCGCAAAGGCACCGCCGAGGCGCGTTTCGATCCGGCCACCCTCAATCCCTTTCGTCCGCTCGGCTGGGCCTTCAGCTTCGCCGCGCTGCTGCCGCTGATGGCGATCTTCGTCATCATGAACTTCGTCGGCACCATGTACGGCACCGTATGGGCGCTGTTCGGCCAGGACATGTTTGCCTGGAACGGTCTCACCATCGGCTTGTCGCTCGGCATCTTCGGATTCTTCCACGCCGGCGCGCAGGCACTGCTCACCGGCCCGGCGGCGGAACGGCTGGGGGAGAAATGGGCCCTTGTCCTCGGTATGGCCTGCGAGCTGGCGGCGCTGGCCGTCCTCGGCTTCGCTGCGGAGGGCTGGATTCTGTTCGCGCTGGCGCCACTGTTCGCCCTGGGCGGCATCGGCATGCCGGCGCTGCAATCGCTCACCACGCGACAGGTTGACGCGGATCACCAGGGGCAGCTGCAGGGCGTGCTGGCGAGCCTTGTCAGCCTGTCTGCCGTCTTCGGCCCGGTGTTCTTCAGTTTCGCTTATTTTGTCATCAAGCCGACCTGGCCGGGGCTGGTCTGGATCATCGGCGGCGGCATCTATCTGCTGGCCCTGCCGCTGTTGCTGACGCTTCGTCGCCCGCAGACTGCCGCATCGGCGCCCGACCGTCGCCAAAGTTGAGCCGAAATTGACCGATCATTAACAGAATAGCGCTGGCCGACGCCCGGAGATGCCCGGATTTCCTTGCGTTTCAGGCAGAATCGACCAAGGTTCACCGCGTTTCGGTTCGCCAGCCACGGCGGGCACCCCACAGTGAGGAAACACTATGTCAAACAAGAACGATCTCATCGGCGCCGTAGCCGAGAAGGCCGGCCTGACCAAGGCCCAGGCCGGTGAGGCTGTCGACGCCGTCTTTGACGCGATCACCGCGTCTCTGAAGAGTGGCGATGAAGTGCGTCTGGTCGGATTCGGCACCTTTGCAGTGTCCAAGCGCAAGGCCAGCGTCGGCCGCAATCCGGCCACTGGTGCCGAGATCAAGATCCCGGCCTCGAACCAGGCCAAGTTCAAGCCCGGCAAGGGTCTCAAGGACGCCATCAACTAAGGTTGTGGCTCCGGCTTTGTCGGACTGTCGCGTGGCCCCGAGCGTTCCAGCCGGGGCCATGGCTTTTCCGGCGGACAGTCAGCCTCGGGTTGACGGCTGCCCGGCGACCCCCTAGTTAGGGCGCCGCGCTCAGGCGCATCCGGGCGGTTAGCTCAGTGGTAGAGCATCTCGTTTACACCGAGAGGGTCGGCGGTTCGAGACCGTCACCGCCCACCAGTTTCCCCACCTTCATCGCGCTCGCCTCCGACCTGCCCCGGAGCAGCTTTTGCCAACGTCGACAAGGCGTTGGCGCATCCCGTGAGTTTTTCGGCGCAGGGCGCTTGACTTGTGTGGGGGGCGTCGTTACACGAACGCCACGTTGCGCGGCCAAGCCGCTCAAGCGGGAGTAGCTCAGTTGGTTAGAGCGCCGGCCTGTCACGCCGGAGGTCGCGGGTTCGAGCCCCGTCTCTCGCGCCACCCTTCCTGAAACCGTCGTTGTTCGGACGTGGCGCAGACCCCGTTCGCGTCGGCGCTGAGCAATTCGCTGCTGCCGCCGTCGGTCCACTGTCCTGTCTAGCGCTCCGTGGAACTGTTCACTTCATTCGTCCTAGGAACTTATCGGTATTGACGATCCCGGAAGAGATGATAACGTTTTCATCCCTACGAGGTGAACTATGCCCGAAACCGCGAACTACCTTGACATGGCGAGCCGGATTGTTGCCGCCTACGTGAGCCGCAACACGACGTCCCCGGCAGACGTGCCCCGGCTGATCGCCGAGGTTCATGCCGCCCTGAGGGCCGTTTCGAGCGGCGAAGCCCCGCGAGCGTCGGTATCCACGACCGAGGAGTTGAAGCCCCTGCTGCCGGTCAAGAAGACCATTACGCCGGAGTTCCTCATCAGCCTTGAGGATGGCAAGCCCTACCGCAGCCTGAAGCGGCACCTGGCCGCACTCGGAATGACTCCCGACCAGTATCGACGCAAGTGGGGTCTGCCGCCCGACTATCCGATGGTCTCATCGGGCTACTCCGCATTGCGTTCCGCCCTCGCCAAGGGCATCGGCCTCGGCGAGCACGATCGGACCGGTCGCGCCGCCTGACCGCATGGCCGGCGCCGGGCCAGGCGCCGGTCGTCAGTTGACCCTCCACGCCGCGAGCCGCATTGCCGACACCGCATTGGCGTGCGCATCGAACCCCTCGTAGGTGGCGAAGCGATGCGTGTGCGGCGCCATCTCGTCGAAGGCGCGCCGCGTCAGGTGGCCGACCGTCGAGGTCTTGAGGAAGTCGCGAACGCCAAGGGCCGAGTGCGTCCGCGCCCAGCCCGATGTCGGCAGCACGCAGTTCGGTCCCATCATGTAGTTGGCGATCGAGCCCACCGCATACTCCCCGAGCAGGATCTCGGCCGCGTTGCGGATGTGCGACAGATGCTCGTGCGGTTCCTTCGAGATCACCTGCAGGTGCTCCGGCGCATAGTCGTTGATGAAGGCATAGGCCTCCTCCGGCGTGCGCGTCAGCACGATGCCGCCGCTGCTGCCACCCAGCACCGTCGCCGAAAAGCCGACGCGCAACTCGCTCATCTGCCGCCAGTACTCGGGGATCGCGCTCCGCGCCGCCTCCGCCACGTCCCGCGACCAGGTGACGAGGAACGCCGAGGAATCCGGGCCGTGCTCGCTTTCGATGATCAGGTCGAGCGCCGCGATGCGTCCATTGGCCGTTTCATCGGCGAGAATGATGCTCTCGCTCGGGCCGGCCGGCAGGCCGGGATCGATGCGGTCCGAGAGCAGGCGCTTGGCCGCCACTACCCAGGGGCTGCCCGGCCCAACGATCTTCATGCACTTCGGGATCGTCGCCGTGCCGAAAGCCGCCGCCGCCACCGCCTGGCCGCCGCCAACCCGGAACACCTTTTCGACGCCTCCCAGCCGCGCCGCGACCAGCGTGGCGGCGTCGACCCTGCCGTCAGGGCCGGGCGGGGTCAGGAGGATGGCCTGCGGCACCCCGGCGACCGTCGCCGGAATGGTGGTCATCAGCGTCACCGACGGGAACGACCCCTTGCCGCGTGGCGCATAGCAGGCCACCGAGTCGATCGGCGTCGTGCGCTCGCCGACCAGCACGCCCGGCCGGATTTCCTTCATCCACATCTCCGGCGGCATCTGCGCTTCGTGGAAGCGCCGGATGTTGTCGGCCGAATAGCGCAACGTCTCGATCAGCTCCGGATCGAGGACCCTGAAGGCCTCGTCGAAATCCTCGGGCGTCGCGGCCAGCTTGTCCGGCTCGACCGGAGCCTTGTCGAAATCGCGGGCGAAGCGGGCGATGGCCTCGTCCCCTTCGATCCGCACCGCCTCGATGATCGGCGCGACCTTTTCGAGGAACGGCCCGAGGTCGGCCTCGCTGCGGGTGAGCAGCGTGGTGCGCTGGGCGGAGGTGAGGGCGGCAAGCTCGTGCCAGGCGACGGGATGCGACATTGGGGGGAACTCTCGTTCAGGCGGGATCGAGCGCCATGACCTTCAGGGTTTCCTCGCGGATATCGGCGAGGACGGTGCGCTTCAGCGCGGTGAATTCGGGGCTGGTGACCACGTCGTAGCGCCGCGGGCGGCCGATCGGTACCTCGAGGTCGCGCTTCAGCCGCCCTGGACGGGAGGCGAGCACGACGACTCGGTCGGCCAGGAAGATCGCCTCGTCGACGTCATGGGTGACGAACAGGACCGTCACCTTGTGCTCTTCCCACACCTTCAGCAGCAGTTCCTGCATCATGCCCCGCGTCTGCGCGTCGAGCGCGCCGAACGGCTCGTCCATCAGCAGCAGCGAGGGGCGGTAGACCAGCGCCCTCGCGATGGCGACGCGCTGCCGCATGCCGCCCGACAGCTGGCGGGGAAACGCCGTTTCGAACCCGACCAGGCCGACTGCCTGCACATAGTGCCGCACCAGCTCGGATTTCTCCGTCGATGACAGGCGCGACTTTTCCAGCGCGAAGCGGATATTGCCCTCGACTGTCAGCCATTCGAACAGGCTATAGCCCTGGAACACGAAGCCACGGTCGCGCCCGGGACCGGCGACCGCCTTGCCGTCGATGCGGATTTCCCCGAACGTCGGCTCGGCCAGGCCGCCCACCATGTTGAGCAGCGTGGATTTGCCGCACCCGGAGGTTCCGACGATCGAAACGAACTGGTTGGTCGGCACCTCGAGGTCGATCTGGTCGATGGCCAGGAACTCCCTGTCGCCCTCGCCGAACACCTTGCCCACGGCATCGATCGAGACCTTGGACGGCGCGGTCATCGATCGGCCGTCCAGCGGAACAGCGTCCGCCCGAAGCGCTTGAACAGGTAGTCGGTGATCAGGCCCAGGAGGCCGATGAACAAGGCCCCGAAGATGATCGTGTCGGTGGCGAGGTAGCGCTGCGCGTCCATGATGCGCCGGCCCAGTCCGGTCTGCGCCGCCACGAGCTCGGCGACCACCAGATAGGTCCAGGTCCAGCCCACGGTGATCCGGAACGTATCCCAGATGCCGGGAAGCGCCGCCGGCAGGATGATCCGCCACAGGATCTCGGTATTGGAAAAGCCCAGCGTCTGCCCGGCCCTGATCAGGTTGATGTCGATGGACTTGACGTTGTCCATGATCATCAGGGCCATCTGGAAGAACGTGCCGAGAAACAGAATCAGGATCTTCTGCTCGTCGCCGATCCCGGCCCACAGGATCGAGAGCGGAATGAGCGCCACCACCGGCATGTAGCGCACCGTCGAGATCAGCGGCTCGAGCGCGCCCTCGAAGATGCGGAAATTGCCCATCAGGATGCCGGTCGGTACGGCAAGGACGGTGGCGGCGAGCCAGCCGACCATGATCCGATAGGTGCTGACGGCAGCGTCGGAGAACAGGACGCCCGTCGATATCTGCCGCCAGGCCTCCTCGACGATGGCGAGCGGGCTGGGCAGGAACAGCGGCCTGACGAGGCCCATTGCAGTGACCGCGAGCCACACGATCACGATCATCGCCGGCACCACGAACCCGGCGCTGGTGAAGATCGAATCCGGGATCGGGCCGCGCAGCCTGAACAGGCCGGCGCGCCGCTCCGCCTTGCGACGGTCGGTGCGGCCGCGGGCGGCCTGTTCGGCGACGGTGGGACGATTGGGCATGTCGGGACCAGGGGGGGTGGCGCCCGGAGGCGCCACCACGGGGACTACTGGGCGAGCCCCTTGAGCGCCGTCAGGTCGAGGATGGCATCGCCCGCCGGCACGATCTTGATCTCGTCGGGCTTGGCTTCCTGCATCAGGCCACCGATTTCGACCACCGTCGCCTGGAACGGGCCATCGAGCTCGGCGAGGTTCTCCTTGATGTCGAACAGCTGCACCCCGGCGAAGGCGGTCTTGAACTCCTCCATCGGCGAGCCCACCGCGTCGGCGATGATCTGTCCGCCGGCGTCGGGGTTTTCGCGCAGGTAGGTCACGGCCTGGTCCCAGGCCCTGATGATGCCCTGCAGTTCGGCGGTGTGGGCGGCAACGAAGTCCGCCGGCCCTGCGAGCACGTCCGAGATCAGGCCGGGCTTCTCTCCGGCGGAGAACAGGATCTTGAAGTCCGGTCCCTCCGACAGCGCCGCCGAGATGTACGGCTCGTAGGTCACCGCCACGTCGACGCGCCCCGCGATCAGCGCGAGGCCGGCATCGGAGGCATTGATCGGCACCGCCTCGATGTCCTTGAGGCTCATGCCGTTGACCTTGAGCGCATAGTTGATCAGCAGGTCGCTCGTCGCGCCGACCTCGTAGGCCACCTTCTTGCCCTTGAGTTCGGTGATCGAGTTGACCGCCTTGTTGGCCAGCACCGCGTCGGCCGTGGTCGACCCGTCCATCAG
This sequence comes from Devosia sp., assembly GCF_041917035.1. Taxonomy (GTDB): domain Bacteria; phylum Pseudomonadota; class Alphaproteobacteria; order Rhizobiales; family Devosiaceae; genus Devosia_A. The sequence goes on from NZ_JAYRYM010000040.1 coordinate 15,234, forward strand.
CATGAACGCCTTGAGGTCGATGCCGTTGTTGAGCTGCAGGATGACGCCGTTGGTGGCGATCGAGGTGACGTCGATGTTGCCGCTCGCCAGCGCCACCGCCAGGTCGGCGTCCCAGCCGAAATTCACCAGCTGCACGTCGACGCCCTGTTCCTTGAAGAACCCCTGCTTTTCGGCGATCCACAGCGGACCGTAGCCGAGCCAGGGCTGCAGCCCGATCTTGATCGGCTCGGCCTGCGCCGCCGTGCCGGCGGCAAGGCCAAGGGCGAGGGCGAGAAGGGTAGTTGCGAGTTTCATGGGCGATTTCCCTGTTTGATGCGGATTTGTGCAGTGGGTCATTCTTGGCATGGACGCTTTCACTTTGAAAAGTGCCGAAGCAGGTTGGCGGTGAGGCGGCCCACGGCGGTCGACTCGTCCGGCCCGGGCAGCGCGCCGAGAAACGAGACCGAACTGGCGCAGAACAGCCTGCCGCCGCCCGGGTGCTGCCAGAAGCACATGTCGGCGCGTCGCTGCGCCTGGCGTTCGGCCTCGCCGGCCTCGTGCCATTTGCCCGGGTCGTCCACGTAGCTGGGTGGAAAGCCGCTGGCCGTGGCGAGCACCACCATGTCGTGCGGGCTGCCGAGGTGGCGGCTCATCGCATCCACCTCGTACCCCGCGGCGCCGCCGAGCACGATGCCCCCATCCCCGAAGGTCTCCGGCACGCCCTCGAACAGCCACGCGAACGTGGCGCCGTTGCCGGCCTCTGTGCGCGTGAAGGGCAGGGCGCGGGTGAAGCCCATCAGGGCGATGCCCACCCCAACCAGCCGATACTCTCCCCTGCCGCGGTCCCTCAGATAGCCGCCCGGTTCGTTGCTCAGCGCCAGCCCCATCTCCGCCAGCGGCCCGTCCCAGGTTCGGCCCGACTGGGTCGGACCGCGCCGCAGCTCCATCAGGTCGTCGCGGTAGGCGACCGCCGCCGCGAAGCCGTTGCCGCCGAGGTAGGCGAGATTGCCGCCCTGCGCCAGATAGTCGCGGTAGGCCTGCTCCATCCCGACCGACAGGTACTCCGGGTGGCTGCCGGTCACGATGCCCCGGTACCGACGGAGCAGCCCGACACCCTGCTGATGGAGGTCGGCGTCGGTCGCGACGTCGATGGTAATGCCCTCCCGCGCGCAGAACCTGAGGAAGTGCAGGTCGACCGGCAGGTTGTGCGGATCGCCGCACAGCGGGTAGCGGTAGTCATCGCGCAGCGTGGCCTTGGGTTTGCGCGTCGAAACCAGCGACACCCCGCTGCCGTCGGAGTGGTAGTCGTAGAGCGAGCGCAACTGGTTGTCCCGCGCGAACTCGTGCCCGCGGTCGGTCCCGATCCACTCGTAGAGATGCGGCGGCAGGTACTCGTCGGCATAGGCCAGGTAAGTCGAGGTCGGCACCACGAACAACAGCGGCGGCCGGGTCCCCGCCGGCGGCGCGACGAAGAACGGTAGCCGTTCCGTTACGGCTCCGGCGCGCACCTCGAACGCGTAGACACCGGACTCCGCCGCCGCCGGCACCCCCACCTCGAAACTCTCCGGCCAGTCCAGCCCGGCCATGTCGGTGTCGTGGAAATGCACCGCATCGTAGTGTTCCGGCGCCAGCCGCGCATCCAGCACGCTTCCGTCCCAGCGCGCCGAGGTGACGCAGAAGGTCGGGTTGCCGTGGAGTGTCAGTGAGACGCCGGCGTCGACCAGCGGTTCCACCGCGAACAGCGTCGGGAACACCCATCGAGCCTCGCCGGCGGCGCCCGTGAGCACGAGGCGGCCGAGCCGGCAATTGAGCGTCGGCAGCGTCTCGGCGGCATCGGAACACAACACCAGGCGCACCGGGGCAGGGGCCTCGAACGGCCCGGAACAGTAAAAGGGCCGGAAATCGTCGAGCGTATCGACGCTGAGTTCGCCGCCCGGCCAGTCGAGCACCACCCGCAGCCATTGCTGCGTCGGCACGACCGCCAGCGCCGCTTCCGTTTCGCCCGACCGCAGCAGCAGTTCGCCACCGTCGACCAGCAGCGAAAAGCTGCCGGCATCGAGCAGCACCCGCCTGCCCGTATTGCGCGTCAGCAGCAGTTCGAAGCCGAGGCGCTGCACCTCGCCCAGCCGCTGGTGCCCGCTGATCTCTGCCCAGGCGCCCTGCGGAAACGCGCGATGCGCGACCGCCGCGAGCGGGCGCACTGGCCAGTCCATTGCCGGCGCCCCGTCGCGGTCGAGCCTGACGATGCGGACCGTCTCGATCGCCCGATCGGAAGAAAGGCAGAGCGAACGCCTGCCGGTCGACCCGGTCCAGGGCTCCACATACCCCGCGATGGCCAGGGCCCGATGCTCGACCTTTCGGTGCATTGGTCAGATTTCCCCTGCAGCAGCGGCCCATTAGCCGCACTCGGGCCGGTCGGCGCAACGGAGGATTTCCAAGCGCGTCGTCCTGCCGCAATAGTGGGTCACCTCGCATGTCTCTGGCGGACCCGGCAATGATCCATTCGACGCGCTTCGACCTCACCGGCCAGCTGGCACTCGTCACAGGCGCCAGCCGCGGCATCGGCGCCGCGCTCGCGCGGGGCCTCGCCGAGGCGGGTGCCGACGTCGTCCTCGCCGCCCGCGGGCGCGCTGCCCTCGAGGATGCCGCGGCGGAGATTCGCGCGATCGGCCGCTTGGCAACCGTCCTCGACCTCGATGTCGGCGACTCGACCGCGATCGACGCTCTCTTCGCCGAGCTCGCGGGGCGCCGGCTCTTCCCGACCATCCTCATCAACAATGCCGGGACCGAACAGGTCGCACCGTCCCTCGAAGTCACCGGGCCTCTCTGGGATCGCATCGTCGGCACCAATCTCAAGGGTGCGTTCTTCGTCGCCCAGGGCTTTGTCCGGCAGTTGGCGGGGCGGTCCGGCTGCATCGTCAACCTCTGCTCGCTGAGCTCGGAGGTCGGCATCCCCACTGCCGTGCCCTACACCGCTTCGAAAAGTGGCCTCGCCGGCATGACGCGGGCGCTGGCCGCCGAATGGGCGCCGCTGGGCGTACGGGTCAACGGCCTCGGGCCGGGCTATTTCGAAACCGACATGACGGCCGGCTTCTACGCCGATGCCGGGTGGCGCTCGGCCATGCTCGCCAAGCTGCCGATGCAGCGATTCGGCGAGCTGGACGACCTGGTCGGTGCCGCCGTCTTCCTCTGTGCGCCTGCCTCGGCCTACGTCACCGGCCAGGTGCTCTATGTCGATGGCGGCTATCTGGCGAGCATCTAGGCTCCCGCGGACGCGGTGCACCTCTGAGTCGGCCTAGGCCAAACTCCTAACTGTGGCTGAAGACACATTGCTCAAATGTAGCAACAAGATAGTCAAAGTCTCGACGCATGGCTGCCATGGTTTCGCCGCAGCTTGTGGCCCCATGGCAACAGGCATCGTCAATCGGTCCAAAGGTGCGACCGTGCTCTGTTGGGCGACTTGCACCTGCTGACCACGCGGCCTACCTCACACCCGTCTTGAGCTCTGACTAAGGATATTGAAATGCGCTCTCTCAAGCTCGCCCTGCTGGCCTCCGTTGCGGTCGCCGGCATCACCTCGGCGGCTGCCGCGGCGGATCTGATCATCGATCCCGCACCGGCCCCGGTCATCGACAACTACGGGTCTGTCGACTGGAGCGGTCCGTATGCCGGTCTCTGGGTGTCCGGTCAGACCGACTCGATCTTCGGACTGGGCGCCGATCTCGGCGTGAACGTCCTGATCGACGGAAATCTTCTCGCGGGCGTCGAAGGCAACGTCGCCTGGTTGAACGATGACAGCTGGCAGGGCCAGGTGCACGGCAAGCTCGGTTTCGCCGCCGAGACCTTCGCCTTCTACGGCCTCGCCGGCGTCGGCGCCAATTCCGCCACCGACGCCTATGCGCCGATCGGCGTCGGCGCCGAGGTCATGCTGGCTGACAACCTGTCGCTGAAGGCCGAGTACCAGTACCAGTGGGATTTCGACACCTCGGCAGAGGACGCCCACGTGGCCAAGATCGGCTTCAACTGGCACTTCTGACCGGCGCCACGGCTCACGGTTCTGGAGGGCCCCGCTTCGGCGGGGCCTTCTGTTTTTGAGCCGGCAGGACCGGTGTCGCCGGGGCGACGACGCGGGCCCGGCGGACAATAAACAGGAGAGTGGAACTCAAGTTTTGTTTTCCTTGAAACGGGGGGAGTCGTGGGATAATCCCGAGCCCATCGCATTCGCGTCGCCAATGTTGCCCATAATCGCAGCTTTGGCCGCGCGAAGCGGCCCTCGCAGGGACGGCCCTCGACCATAGGCTGCACTATGAACGCGTTGCTCAGCGACTACCTGCCGATCGTCATCTTCATCGGCCTTGCTGCCGTAATCGGCCTCGCCCTCCTCGTTGCCCCCTTTCTCGTCGCCTACAAGAAGCCTGATCCGGAGAAGGTCTCCGCCTACGAGTGCGGCTTCGACGCGTTCGACGATGCCCGCATGAAGTTCGACGTGCGCTTCTACCTCGTGTCGATCCTGTTCATCATCTTCGATCTCGAGGTGGCGTTCCTGTTTCCCTGGGCCGTGGCCTTCAGGGATGTCGGCTGGTTCGGCTTCTGGTCGATGATGCTGTTCCTCGGCGTGCTGACGATCGGCTTCATCTACGAATGGAAGAAAGGCGCGCTCGAATGGGATTGAGCGAAACTGGCGGCACCCTGATCGCGCCGCGCCCGACCGGCGTCCTCGATCCTGCGACCGGCAAGCCGATCGGGGCAAACGACCCGTTCTTCACCGAGATCAACAACGAGCTGGCCGACAAGGGCTTCCTCGTCACCTCGACCGACGAGCTGATCAACTGGGCCCGGACCGGCTCGCTGATGTGGATGACCTTCGGCCTCGCCTGCTGCGCGGTCGAGATGATCCAGATGTCGATGCCCCGCTATGACGTCGAGCGCTTCGGCCTTGCGCCGCGCGCTTCGCCGCGCCAGTCCGACGTGATGATCGTCGCCGGCACGCTGACCAACAAGATGGCTCCCGCCCTTCGCAAGGTCTACGACCAGATGCCGGAGCCGCGTTACGTCGTGTCGATGGGCAGTTGCGCCAACGGCGGCGGCTACTACCACTATTCCTACTCGGTCGTGCGCGGCTGCGATCGAGTGGTGCCCGTCGACGTCTACGTACCGGGCTGTCCGCCCACCGCGGAGGCCCTGCTGTACGGCCTCCTGATGCTGCAGAAGAAGATCCGCCGCACCGGCACGATCGAACGATAGGACCGGCCATGGCCGAGGGCACCTCCCAATCTCCGCTGGCTGCGCTGGCCGAACGTCTGCGCAATTTCTACGGCGAACGTCTGTCCGGCCTTTCGCTGGCTTTCGGCGAGCTGACGGTGGATGTGACGCGTGGGGAACTGCTGGAGGTGGTGCAGCACCTGCACGACGCCGAGAGCTTCGTCTCGCTGACCGACGTCTGCGGCGTCGACTATCCCGAGCGCGCCGACCGCTTCGACGTTGTCTACCACCTGCTGAGTCCCAAGCAGAACCTGAGGATCAGGCTCAAGGTCGCGACCGATGAGGGGACGCCGGTCCCGTCGATCACCGGCATCTTCCCGGGCGCCGACTGGTTCGAGCGCGAGGCCTACGACTTCTACGGCATCCTGTTCACCGGTCATCCCGATCTGCGCCGCATCCTCACCGACTACGGCTTCGACGGGTATCCGCTCCGCAAGGATTTCCCGACCACCGGCTATGTCGAGCTGCGCTACGACGAGGAGCGCAAGCGCGTCGTCTACGAGCCGGTGAAACTGGCCCAGGAGTTCCGGCAGTTCGACTATTTGAGCCCCTGGGAAGGCACCGACTACGTGCTTCCGGGGGATGAGAAGAAGTCGTGAGTGGTGAATTGTGAATGGTGACTCTCAAAAGCCGATCACTGACTACCGCGACCTCGATGTTTGGAATGAGTCGATGAATTTGGCCGCTGACGTCTACGAGTTGACTGGG
>NZ_JAYRYM010000041.1:0-21107 GCF_041917035.1 Devosia sp.
CTTCGACGAGAACCACGCGCGCACCATCGGGCTCAGCCCGCGGCTGCTGCAGGTGCTGTTCTTCACGCTGCTGGCCGCCTCGACGGTGGCCGCGCTGCAGACGGTCGGGGCCATTCTCGTCATCGCCATGGTCGTGACGCCCGGGGCCACCGCCTACCTGCTCACCGACCGCTTCCAGGTGCTGCTGGTGCTGGCCGTCCTGCTCGGTGCGGTGACCGCGGCCACCGGCGCCTATGTCAGCTTCTTTCTCGACGGCGCGACCGGTGGCGTCATCGTCACGCTGCAGACGGTGCTGTTCCTCGTCGCTTTCTTCTTCGCGCCAAAGCACGGGCGGATCGCCGCCCGCCGCCGGGCCCTGCGCGAGGGAGGGCTGGTCTGATGGAGTTCCTGCAAACCTTCCTCATCGAGCCGCTCGGCTACGATTTCATGCAGCGCGCACTCCTCGTCGCGGTGCTGGTCGGGGCCGTGTCGGCCGTGCTTTCGTGCTTCCTCGTGCTCAAGGGCTGGTCGCTGATGGGCGACGCGATCTCGCACGCGGTGCTGCCGGGCATCGTCATCGCCTATGTCGTCGGGCTGCCCATCGCCATCGGCGCCTTCGTCGCCGGGCTGTTCTCGGCGGTCGCCACCGGCTACCTCAAGGACAACAGCCGGATCAAGGAAGACACCGCCATGGGCATCGTCTTTACCGGCATGTTCGGCTTCGGGCTGGTGCTGTTCAGCCGGATCGAGACCGAACAGCACCTGACCCACATCCTGTTCGGCGACATGCTCGGGGTGACGACCGCCGACCTCGTCGAGGTGGCGATCATCGCCGGCGGCACGCTGATGATCGTGCTCGCCAAGCGCCGCGACTTCCTGCTGCACGCCTTCGATCCGCAGCACGCGCGGGCCATCGGGCTCAACGTGCCGCTTCTGCACTACGGCCTCCTGGCGCTGCTGTCGCTGACCATCGTGGCGGCGCTGAAGGCGGTCGGCATCATCCTCGTCGTTGCCATGCTGATCGCGCCCGGCGCGATCGCCTTCCTCGTCAGCCGGCGCTTCGAATCGATGCTGGCCATCGCGGTCGCGGTGGCGATCGGCTCGAGCGTGCTGGGCACCCTGATCAGCTTCCAGATCAATGCCGCCTCCGGGCCGAGCATCGTGCTGCTGCAGGCGGGCGTGTTCATCCTGGCGCTGCTGTTCGCCCCGCGCACCGGCCTGCTGCGCCGGCGGGAAGAGGCATCGGCGCGGCCGAAGCCGCCGCTCGGTCGGCTGTCCGGCGGAGGCTGAGCCGCCTCTTGTAGCGATCGGGTGCCCACTTCAGGCTGCCGATCGCCTTCGTGGGCTCGCGCGTTGCGGAGGGCGGAAGTCCGAACCACACGATCGGTTGGTCGATGGGCATATCTGGTCTAGATTCGCGCCAGCTGGAGTTGAACATGAACAAACAGTCCTCGCCGCGCCCACCCGACATCGCAGAACGCAGGTCGCTCTGGCAGCCGCCCTCGGAGCGAGGCGTGATATCGACCGAAGGTCGGCAGTGGCTCGAAGAGAACGCCGACGCCATCAAGGCGTGGAATGACTATGTCGAACAGCATGGTTTGCCACTGGCAAAGTACCGTCAGTTCTGATGGCGCGTTTCGACCTCTATCGGGGCGAATCCGGATCGTATGATGTTCAAACTGACCTCGTTTGGGGCCTCGGAACGCGACTGGTTGTTCCCTTGCTGCCGGCGGAAGCCTCGCCCCAGGCGATGCGCCGCCTGCATCCAGTTTTTGAAGTCGAGAACAGTCAATTCGTGATGGCGACCCATTTGCTGGCCGCGGTTCCCGAGAAATCCCTTGGCACCGCCATCGGCACGCTCGACGCCCACTATGACGAAATCGTCGCCGCGCTCGACATGATCTTCGTCGGCTTCTAGTCCCGTCCCACCAAATCGGTGACCACGGACCTCGCCAGCTGCCGTTCGCGCAGCCAGATGTAGAGGCCCGAGGCGATGACGATCGGGGCGCCGATGAAGATCGAGGCATCCGGCGGCTGGTTGAACACCAGCCAGCTCGAGGCGGTGAGATAGACGATCAGCATGTAGTTGAACGGCGCCAGCACCGAGGCCGGGGCGAAGCGGTGCGCCACCGTGACCGCCTGGTGTCCGATCATGGCGAAGGTGCCGATGGCGATGAAGGGAATCCAGGTCTCGAGGCTGCTCGGCCAGACCCAGCCGCCGAAGGCGAACGGCACGAGGCAGAGGGTCGAGACGCCGGCGGCGTAGAACTGCTGGGTTGCCGACCCGTCCACCCCCGCCAGCTTGCGGGTGAGAATGAAATAGGTGGAGGTGAACAGCACGCACAGCACCGAGAGCAGCATGGCCGGGTGGAACTCGGCGGTTCCCGGCCGCACGATGATCAGCACGCCGGCAAAGCCGACGAGGATCGCCAGCCAGCGCCGCCAGCCGACATGCTCGCCCAGCAGCGGCACCGACAGCGCACACACCACCAGCGGCGTGGTGAAGTTGATCGAACCGGTGACCGTCAGCGGGATGTAGGTGATGGCGATGAAGTTGGCGATGGTCGAGCCGAGCAGGCACAGCGCCCGCACGATCTCGAGCCAGATCCGGCGCGAGCGGACCATGGCGACGGGACCGGTCTGCGGCCCGAGCAGCGCCAGCACCAGCACGAACTGCCCGAAGTAGCGGATGAAGACCACCTCCATCGGCGGTATGCCGCGCTGCATCATCCACTTGGCGCAGCTGTCGATGATGGCGAAGGTGAGGTAGCCGAACAGCACCAGGCCGATGCCGAGCAGCCGGCGATCCTCGATGGGCTTGACCGCGGCAGCCATCTCAATCCTCCACCGGCTCGATGGTGACGGCACGGTTGAGCTTGCGCTCGCGCAGCCAGATGTAGATGCCCGAGCCGATGATCATCGGGGCGCCGAGATAGAACCAGGCATCGGGCGGTTCACCGAAGATCATCCAGCTGGCCAGCGCGAGCAGCAGCAGTTCGGTGTAGCCGAACGGCGCCAGCGCCGAGGGCGGCGCGAAGCGGTGGGCGATGGTGTTGAGCTGGTGCGCGATCATGCCGGCGATGCCGATGGCGAGGAAGGCGAACCAGCTGCCCCCGGTGGTCGGCCAGACCCAGCCGCCGAAGGCGAAGGGTGTCACGCAGGCGAGCGAGATGATGCCGGAGTAGACCTGCTGGGTCGCGGCGGAATCGATGCCCGCCAGCTTGCGCGTGATGATCGAGTAGAAGGCGGCGGACAAGGCGCCCGCGAGGCAGATCAGCGAGGCCGGGTGGAACGCGTCGGTGCCCGGCCTGACGATGACGAGGATGCCGACGAAGCCGGCGGCGACCGCCGCCCAGCGCCGCCAGCCGATCTTTTCGCCCAGCAATGGTCCGGAGAGCGCCGTCACCATCAGCGGCATGGTGAACATCAGGGCCCCGGTGACGGTGAGCGGCAGGAAGCGCTGGGCAAGGAAATTGGCGGCCGTGACGCCGAGCAGGCAGAGCCCGCGCAGCACCTCGAGGCGCCAGTTTCGGGTGACGAAGAGGTTGCGCTGCACCGGCAGGAACAGCGCCAGCGCCAGGGCGACATGCACGGCGTAGCGGATGAAGACGATCTCTCCCAGCGGTATCCCGACGCTCGACAGGTACTTGGCCGAGGTATCGAGCGTGGCAAAGAACAGCTGCGCGAACAGCAGGATGCCGATGCCGAGATTGCGGCGTTCCTCGACTGGGGCGATGCGGGAAGTCATGCGCGTATCCGGGCCGCAGGGGAGAAGAACGACCGTCTCCACCAATCGGCGGCGCGCCGGAGGCTGTCAATGCCGCAGCGGCAACATTTCCGGTTTCGTCCCGGACCACAAGCGCGGCTCGCGCATGACGCTGCAGGTTCGCCGGCGAAGCAGCGGTTCCATGATGACTTGATGTACGTACCTCACTGTGATCATCTTTCGTGCCGGACCCGCGACGACGGGGCATCGGGAGGGCTTCATGATCGATCCAGCGTTCATCATCAGGGACGAGCAGACGCTCCGCAGCCTGTTCCCCGCCACTCATGACCTGGCTGTGCAGAAGTTCCAGCCCGCGCTCGGCCATCATGCCCGGGCGTTCATCGCGCGCTCGCCCTTCCTGTGCCTCGGCACCCAGGACCTTGCGGGAAAAGCCGATGTCAGCCCGCGAGGCGACCCGCCGGGGTTCGTTCGCGTCCTCGACGAGCGCACGCTGGCGATCCCGGACCGGCCCGGCAACAACCGGCTCGACAGCCTCAGCAACATCATCGCCAACCCGAGCGTGGGGCTGTTGTTCATCATCCCGGGCTTCGACGACACCCTGCGGGTCAACGGCCAGGCGAGTCTCAGTACCGACCGCGCAATTCTTGACGGCATGATCGTCAACGACCGCGTCCCGACCCTCGCCATCGTGGTCCGGGTCACCGAGGTCTTTCTCCACTGCGCCAAGGCGTTCCGCCGCTCCCACCTGTGGGACCCCCGGCATTTCCAGAAGCGCAGCGACATGCCGTCACTGATCAAGATGATCCTCGACGACACCACGGGCGCACCGGGTGACGAGGAGATGCGCCGGATCGACGACGGCCTCGAGGAGGACTACAGGCGAACGCTCTATTGAGCGGCCGGCGGGCTTTCTCCCAGGGCGCAGAACCGATAGATCGTGACATCGCCCATCTCGAACGAATGCAGTCCGGTCACTTCGGCGATATCGAGCGCCGAGGACCAGAACCGTCGCGCCTTGTGATTGGCCTGCAGCACGGACAACTCCCATGTCCCGGGGTGGGCGGCGAGAAGGGCCCGCACCGCCGCACGGCCAGTTCCCGCCCCTCGCCTCTCCGGCAGCACGTAGAACTCGGCCATCGCATGGTCGACGGGAACTCCGGACGGCGCGTGCGTGTTGACCATGGCAAAGCCGGCTGTGTGGCCGTTTTTATCCAGGAGCACATAGGGCCATCGCGCCTCCCCGTCATGCCAATAGGCACCGAACCAGGGGTAGTCGAGGTCCACATCTCCGAACCGGGCGAGTTCCGCCAGGTAGCCTTCCAGCATGCGCCGCAATTCGCGGCGTTCGGTAGCGGCAGCGAGGCGGATGGGCGGGGATGCCACGGGGCTTCCAGACTAGTACGTCTCGCGCAGATGGCCGAGCTTCAGCGAACCCGCCAGCGCGTCCCTGCTCACCACCGCCCCCCGGCGCGGCGTGAAGCTCAGCTTCACCTCGCGGCCGGGCACCAGCGTCACCGCATTATCCGAGAAATAGCCCGGCACATCGACCGTGGCGGTCACGAACATTGCCGGCTTGTCCGCCGTCAGCGTCAGCACCGGCGCCTCGTCGCTGCCCGACCAGTTCGCCTTCACCCTGGCCGAGGCGATATCGTAGGCCTTGTAGGCCTTGGGGAAGTAGTCGTTCTCGCCCAGCGGCCTGCCGTCCTCGGCCGTCCAAGAGAAGAACAGGAACTCGTTCGGCCCGAGGTCGCCGAGCCTGACCTTGGTGGCGACCACGGCCTTGTCCGGGTTGGTCTTGACCCTCGCCGTGGCGATCACGCGGGCCTTGCCGGCGGCATCGACGGCCCTCACCTCCAGCGCGATCTCGGCCTTGCTGGCCGTGTCGTTGATCGCCTTGAGCAGCAGCGTGCCGCCGTCGGGCACGGCCACCACGTTGATCGGCGCAAAGAAGCGCTTCGCCATGTAGTGCAGCAGCTTCCACTGCCCGCCATAGTCGAGGCTCGACCAGCTGGCGACGGGGTAGATGTCGTTGATCTGCCAGTAGAGCGTGCCCATGCAGCGCGGCTTGGTCGAGCGCCAGTACTCGATGGCGGTCTTGATCGCGAGGCCCTGCTGGATCTGGGAGAGAAACACCATCTTCTCGAAATCGGCCGGGAAGCGGAAATAGCGCGTCATGGTCTCGAGGATGCGCGAGTTGCCGCCGGTATTGCGCTGATGCGCCTCCATCACCGGCGAGGTCGGGTTCATGTCCTCGGGCCGGGCGAAGGTCTCGATGACATTCATCGAGGTGAAGCTCTGGAAGCCGAACTCGGAGGCGAAGCGCGGATTGACGTCGCGATAGGCCGAGAAGTCCTTGGCCTCGTGCCAGACGCTCCAGTAGTGCATGTCGCCGCGCGTATCGGAGTGCCAGCCGTCCGAGAAGTCGAGGTAGCCGAGCGACGGAGACGACGGCCAGAAGCGGCGGCTGGGGTCCTCGTCCGCGACGATGTCGCCGAGCATCGAGTTGAGCCGGTCGTAGTTGGCGATGTAGCGCGCCGGGTCGGACTTGGTCTCGGAATACCACTGGATCGAGCCGATCACCTCGTTGTCGCCGCACCAGATGGCGATCGAGGCGTGGTGATTGAGCCGCCGCACCTGCTGGGTCACCTCGGTGCGCACATCGGCGAGGAACTCGCGGTTCGACGGGTAGCTCATGCACGAGAACATGAAGTCGTGCCAGACGAGCAGGCCGAGTTCGTCGCAGATCTCGTAGAAGCAGTCCGGCTCGTACTGCCCGCCGCCCCAGACGCGCAGCATGTTCATGTTCACGGCACGGGCGCTGTCGAGCAGGTCGCGGATGACTTCCGGCGTGATGCGCGAGGGGATGGCGTCGGCGGGAATCCAGTTGGCGCCGAACATGGTGATGTCGCGGCCGTTGACGCGCACCTTGAAGGAGTGGTCGATTTCGTCCTTGTCGACGATCCACTCGAGCTTGCGCAGGCCGATGCGCCGTTTGGTCAGCTCGCCGTCGAGCGTCGTCCACAGTTCGTAGAGCGGCTGCTCGCCCTGCCCGTTCGGCCACCAGAGCCTGGGGTTGCGGATCGTGACATTGTGCGTGAACACGTTCTCGCCGGGTCGGACCGCCAGCTTGTCGACGAGCTTCTGGCCGTCGATCTCCTGGGTGAGTTCAACCGTTCCTTCGGCAAAGGCGAAAACGCGAGTCGTGATCGACAGTTCGACCGATTTCTTGCCATGCGCCTGCTCGACCGTGACGCTCTCCTGCCGGGCGAGGCGCGAGCGACGGATCGCCATCCGGCCATAGACCCCGGTCGGCATCAGGCAGATGCCCCAGTCCCAGCCGGCATGGCAGGCGGCCTTGCGCACGAAGTTCATGTGCACACCCTCGAGGCCGTTCGAGAGGTAGTTGTTGGTGAAGGGCAGCGGGAAGGGATGTGCCTTGGCGCGCGCCCTGGCCACGTCGCGCGTCACGGCGAATTCGAGGCGCAGGGTGTTCGTGCCCGCCTTCAGCTTGCCGGTGACGTCGATGTCGTAGCGGATGAACTGGTTCTGGGTCTCGGCGATGGCCTCGCCGTTGAGGAACACGGTGGCGATGCAGTCGACGTTCTCGAGGGTCAGCGTCAGGTAGCCGTCGATCTCGGCAGGCGTCGCCTTGAACTTGCGCTCCACCGTCCACGGCGTGCGGTTGACCCACATCACCTCGGTTTCGTTCTCACCGAAATAGGGATCGGGGATCTCGCCGGCGGCGAGCAACGCCGAGTGGACGTCGCCGGGCAGCGCGATGGGCAGCTTCAGCTTGTTGCCGGGCGAGGTGAGGGTAAAGGTGCCGGCAAGGTCGATCTCGGTGTAGTCGCCGATCGCCGCGTCCGCCGCCCCTGCTGCTCCGCCCATGTCGCCCCCCTGCCCGCCGTCCGCCTGGCGATCGCGTCGTGCAATCGATTTCGGCGGAGCGATGGGGCTTGTAGCCGGCCTTGAGGGGCCTGCCAAGCGCGCCGAACGGAAAGGCCACCGGCGGGGAGGGGACCGCCGGTGGCCGACAACGCCCCGGAAGGAGTCGGGACGCCGTTAGCTGCGATGCAGGAGCGTGTACAGGCTCGCCGCCCGGTTGCCCGACCGGCAATAGCCGAGCACCGGCTTGGGAATGGTCCGCATGGCCTGCTCGAACTTGCCGAACGCCTGGGTGCTGAGTTCGCCGCTGACCGGAATGTGCACCGGCTCGAGGCCGTTGCGGCGAGCCTCATCTGCCACATCGCTGAAGCGGGGCTGGCCATTGTCCTCGCCGTCCGGGCGGGCACAGATGATCGACTTGAAGCCGGCCGCCACGATGGCGGGAATCTCGGCCGGGCGAATCTGGCCGGTCACCGCATAGTCGTCGGCCAGTGTCCTGAATGCGATTGCGATGATCTTTCTCCCGTCAAGCTGAGTGGCGTTGATTCGCTAGCATGGGCAGCATCGGTCATTCTTGACCGAGATCATGCGTCGCGGCGTTCGCCTAGAGATACGCTGCCCGGTAGGTAACGTAGCCGGCCGCCGCGAGGATCACTCCGGCGAGAATCAGGTTCAGCACGCGGCGGAAGCGACTGAGATAGGTGGCGAGCCAGGTCCCGCCGAGCCCGCCGACGAACCCGCCGACGATGAACTGGCCGGCAATCGGCCAGTCGATGAGGCCGGAGAGCGCGTAGTTGGCACTGGTCGCGAGCCCGAAGGCGGTCACCGAGACCAGCGACGCGGCGATCGCTTCGATCAGCGGCATCCCGGTCGCAAGACCGAGGGCCGGCACGATCAGGAAGCCGCCGCCTATGCCGAAGAATCCGGAGGCGAGGCCGCTGAGCACCGCCAGCACCGGCAAAAGCCATTGCGGACGGGGGCTGGCGGCATCCGCCTGCCGGGCAACGGGCCGCGGCCGCAGCATGAGCACGCCCACCGCGGCCATCAACAGGCCGAAGGCAAGGAGCAGTTGATCGCCATCGACCAGCTTGCCCAGGCTCGAACCCGCCAGCGCCCCGACGACACCCAGCCCGGCAAAGCTCAGCGCCGGTCGCCAGCGGACGAGCCCGCGGCGGACATAGCCGGCGACGTTGAGCGAGGCGCTCGCCGCGACGGCGAGCGCTCCGGTGCCGATGGCGACATGCGGGCTGGCGACGCCCACGACATAGAGCAGCAGCGGGGTGGCCAGGATCGACCCACCACCGCCGACAAGGCCGAGCACGAACCCCACCAGGGTTCCCGAGGCCAGGGCTGCCACGCTGAAGTCCATCATATCGCCCTCGGGCAAACAGCCTCCGGCCGTCCGGCGATGCCAGGGCATCGCCGGACCGGGATCCGTCGGCTGTCGGGTGAAGTGCCGGCTAGTTGCGCAGCATCGAGTAGAGGCTGGCGGCGCGACCGCCGGAGCGGCAATAGGCGAGCACCGGCTTGGGCATCTGCTTCATGGCCTGCTCGAACTTCATGAAGGCGCCCTGGCTGACCATGCCCGACACCGGAACGTGGATGATCTGGATGCCGGCGCGCTCGGCCTCGCGGGCCACCTCGTTGAAGCTGGGCTGGCCGTGGTCCTCGTTGTCGGGGCGGGCGCAGACGATCGACTTGAAGCCCGCGGCCGCAACGGCCGGGATCTGGGCCGGGAGAATCTGGCCGGTCACGGCGTAGTCCTTGTCGAGGTTCTTGAAGTTCACTTTCTTCTCTTTCGGTTCGGAGGAGGAGGAAAAGGGCCACATGGTCACAATCCGTTCACTGGGACTTTGAGGAAGACATTGCCGTCCTTGTCGGTCGGCGGCAGCTGCCCGCCCCGCATGTTCACCTGCAGGGAGGGAATGATGAGCCGGGGCATGGCCAGCGTGGCGTCGCGGGCCTCGCGCATGCGCACGAAGGTGTCCTCGTCGATGCCGTCGCGCACGTGCACATTGTGCTCGCGCTCGTCGGCGACGGTGGTTTCCCACTGGATGTTCCGGCCGTTCGGACCGTAGTCGTGGCACATGAACAGGCGCGTCTCGCCCGGCAGGTCCATGATCCGGCGCATCGAGCGATAGAGCTGGCGGGCGTCGCCGCCGGGGAAGTCGGCGCGGGCCGAGCCGGCATCGGGCATGAACAGCGTGTCGCCGACGAAGGCGGCGTCGCCGACCACGTGCGTCATGCAGGCCGGCGTGTGGCCGGGCGTGTGCATGACGTGAGCGACCAGGGTGCCGATGGTGTAGCTGTCGCCATCCTTGAACAGGCGATCGAACTGGCTGCCGTCACGCTGGAACTCGGTGCCCTCGTTGAACACCTTGCCGAAGGTGTTCTGCACGATGGTGATGTTCTCGCCGATGCCGAGCTTGCCGCCCAGCTTCGACTGGATGTAGGGCGCCGCCGACAGGTGGTCGGCATGCACGTGCGTCTCGATCAGCCACTCGACCGTCCAGCCGCGCTGCTTGATCGCATCGATGATCGTGTCGGCGCTGGTATAGGTGATGCGTCCGGCGGCGTAGTCGATGTCCATCACGGAATCGATGACGGCGCAGGCTGTCGAATCGGGGTCGCGCACCACATATGAGATGGTGTTGGTCGCGGGGTCGAAGAATGACAGGACTTCGGGCCTGACCGACGTGTCGGCGGCAAATGGCAGGGTACCCATCAGTGCTGCTCACGACGCTTGGTGGAGAGCCCCAGGACCTTGTAGATCGGGCAGAAGGCGAGGAATGCGGTGGCCGCAAGGACGAGACCGACGATCGGCAGACCCCAGGCCAGCATCGGGCTGGCGAAGGCCGCTCCGCCGACAAACGGCAACGCGATCAAGGCGATGCCGAGAACCAGTCGGACGATGCGGTCGGGCGCTCCCACATTGGCAGTGAACATGGCGCTTTCTCCAATTTTCGGCGACCCTCAAGATCACCCTTTCCATTCATATATTCGTATGTTCTAATATGATCAAGATGGAACCGACGCTTCTCGCGCAAAAATCCGACATGGCCGCCAGCCTGCTCAATGCGATGGCGAACCAGAGCCGGCTGATGATCCTGTGCCACCTGCTCAACGAGGAGTTGACGGTGACCCAGCTCAGCGAGCGCGTCGGACTCAACCAGAGCCCGCTGTCGCAGCACCTGAGCAAGCTAAGGGCCCTGGGCCTCGTCAAGACGCGTCGCGAGGGCCAGTCCATCCACTACCGCCTCGCCAGCCCGGCGGTCGAAGCGGTTCTGCAGACCTTGTACGGCATCTACTGCGCCGTCTGAGCCCCGCCCTGCCCTTGCACGGCGGGAGAAGCATCAGGCACGCTTGACATGTGACCATTTGGTCACCTATCGTGTTTCCCGTGGACGCCGTGTTCAAAGCACTCGCCGATCCGACGCGTCGCCAGTTGCTGGACACGCTGCGGGACCGGGCCGGCCAGACCCTGACGGAACTCGAGCAGGGCCTGGGGATGACGCGCTTCGGGGTGATGAAGCACCTCAGGGTGCTCGAGGACGCCGGACTGGTGACCACCCGCCGCGAAGGGCGGTTCAAGTACCACTACCTCAACGCGGCGCCGATCCAGGAGCTCGCCGACCGCTGGATCGCGCCCTACCAGAAGCCGTTCGCGCGCTTCGCGCTGGACCTGAAACGCAGTTTGGAAAGTCCGCCCGCCATGCCCAGAAAGCCCGATTTCGTCATCGAGACCTATATCCGCACCACCCAGGACGCGCTGTGGGATGCGCTGATCAACCCCGACATGACCGCGCAATACTACTACGGGGCGCGCCTCTCCACCGACCTGAGGCCGGGCGGCCCCTTCCGCTATGCCGACAAGGACGGCGGCTTGATGCTCGACGGCGCGGTGGTCGAGGTGACCCCCAAGACGCGCATCGTCTCGACCTTCCTGCCGCCCTGGGCCGAGAACAGCAAGGAGACGCGTGTCACCTTCGAGATCGAGCCTTTGGGCGAGATCTGCCGCTTCCGCCTCACCCACCACTGCTACGAGGACGCCAATGCAGGCGTCGAGTCGGGGTGGCCGGGCATCATCGCCGGTCTCAAGACGCTGCTCGAGACCGGCAAGCCGCTCAACGTTCCCGGCATGTGAAGCCGGGACAGAACAGGGAGACTGCAAATGCCAAAATATCTTCTCGCCTATCATGGTGGCGGCATGCCGGCGACGCCGGAAGAAGGCGAACGGGTGATGAAGGCCTGGAACGACTGGTATGGCCTCTTGGGTCCGGCCATCGCCGATGGCGGCGCGCCGACCGGCAGGGCCCGCACCGTGGCCGCCAGCGGGGCGGTTGCCGAGGGCGGCGGCGGCAATCCCATCACCGGCTACACCGTGATCGAGGCCGCGAACCTCGAGCGGGCGACCGAACTCGCCACGGGATGCCCGATCCGCGCGGCGGGCGGCTCGATCGAAGTGTGCGAGTGCATCCAGATGTAGCATTGGCGGGGGGGGCGCCGTCCGGCGCCGCTCCAGCGCTGACCTGGGGTGAGGGGCGGCCGGCAGACCGCCCCCCGCCTTGGCTACTCGGCCGCGTCGGCCTTGGCGTCGAGGTCGAGGAAGCCGCCCGACTGCCGCTCCCACAGCTGGGCATAGTGCCCGCGGCGGGCCAGCAGTTCGGCGTGCGTCCCTTCCTCGACGATGCGGCCGGCATCCATCACCACCAGCCGGTCCATGGCGGCGATGGTCGATAGCCGATGCGCGATGGCGATCACCGTCTTGCCCTGCATCAGGCTGGTCAGCTGCTCCTGGATCGCCGCCTCGACCTCGCTGTCGAGCGCCGATGTCGCCTCGTCGAGGATCAGGATCGGCGCGTTCTTGAGCAGCACCCGGGCAATGGCGACGCGCTGGCGCTGCCCGCCC
Source organism: Devosia sp. (assembly GCF_041917035.1). Classification (GTDB taxonomy): domain Bacteria; phylum Pseudomonadota; class Alphaproteobacteria; order Rhizobiales; family Devosiaceae; genus Devosia_A. Next base: position 12,501 of record NZ_JAYRYM010000041.1, read on the forward strand.
GACAGCTTGACGCCCCGCTCGCCGACATGCGCGTCGTAGCCGCGACGCTGCCGCGGATCGAGCAGAGCCTCGATCACCTCGGCGACCTTGGCCTGTTCGGCGGCGCGGATCATCTCCTCATCGGTCGCACTCTGGCGACCGTACTTGATGTTCTCGCGCACCGAGCGGTGCAGCAGCGATGTGTCCTGGCTGACGAGGCCGATGGCCGCCCTGACACTCTCCTGCGTGACGTCGCGGACATCCTGCCCGTCGATGCGGATCGATCCCGCCTCGACGTCGAACAGCCGCAGCAGCAGGTTGACCAGCGTCGACTTGCCGGCGCCGGAGCGCCCGACCAGCCCGACCTTCTCGCCGGGGCGGATGGAGAGGTTGAACCCCTCCATTACCGTTCCCTCCTTGCCGCGCCAGTAGCTGAAGCTGACATCGTCGAAGGCGATTCCCCCTTCGGTGACCACCAGCCTCGTCGCTCCCGGCTTGTCCTCCATCGCGATGGGCTGGGCGATGGTGTCCATCGAGTCCTTCACGGTGCCGACCTGCCTGAAGATGTTCGAGCCGATCTCGAGGATCCAGCCGCTCATGTTCATGATCTGCAGCGCGAAGGGGATGGCCGTCGCCACTGCCGCGGCGTTCAGCGTCCCCTGGTTCCAGCCGTTGAGCGCCAGCCAGGTGATCGACACCACCAGCCCGGCATTGAGCACGAACAGCGTCGACCACATGTAGGTGAAGACCCGCATGAGCTTGCGGAACTCCACCGCGTGCGCCGTCACCGAGTCGGCCACGTAGGCGTCCTCGTGCCCGTCGGTCGAGAACGTCTTCAGCGTGTGGATGTTGGTGTAGCTGTCGACGATCCGGCCGGTCATCACCGACTTGGCCTCCGACAGATCCTCGGAGTACCTGGCGATGAGCGGCATGACGATGACGAACAGGATGCCGTAGAGCACCAGCCAGATGGCGATGGGTACCAGCAGCACCCAGTCCAGTTGCGCCAGCACCACCACGGCCACCACCACGAAGACCAGGGCATACCAGGCGGCATCGATCCCGAGATTGACGGCCGTCTCGATGGCCTCGCCCGCCTGCATGATCTTGTTGGCGATGCGCCCGGCAAAGTCGTTCTGGAAATAGGTCCAGCTCTGCCGGATCACGTGCCAGTGGCTCTGCCAGCGGACGATGTCGACGAGGTTGGGGACGATCGCGTGGTTGCGGATGAGCGTGTCGAACAGGAACGCCGTCGGCCGGATCACCACCACGGTGGCGATCATCCACAGGAATGTCGGCCAGTGCTGGGTGAAGATCTCACCCGGCGGCGTGGACGACAGCATCCCCACCACCAGCCCCACGAAGATGGGCATCATCGCATCGGCGACCGAGCCGATGGCGACCAGCACCACGCGCAGGGCGAAGGCGGCTTTGAACTGCTTGACGAAGTACAGGATGAACTTGCGCACCCCCATGGGGGGCTGCGTGTCCTTGGCCAGCGCTACAGGGCTGTAGCGGGCGTCGAACCAGGCAATGACTCGGTTGAGCATTTCTCACTCATGTTCCGAGCCCGATCTCCGACTTGGCGTCAGGTCAAGGCTCTATCAGATTGTTTTCGCTTCACTTTGGAGCGCAGCGCTGCTTGTGCCGTACGGGCCGGAAAAAGGGTATTGGGCGTATCCATCTGTCCCTCCTTGGGATGTTGAAGTCGCTGGTCGTCTCTGCCGTCGTCACCGCCCTCGCCGGGCGGGATCAGGGGCGGCTCATTCCGCCGCCTCCTCGAGTGCGTCCTGCAGGAACCCGCCGGACTGGCGGGCCCAGAGCTTGGCGTAGGTGCCGCCGAGCGCGATCAGCTCGCCATGGGTGCCCTGCTCGACCACCCTGCCCTTGTCGAGCACCACCAGCCGGTCCATGGCCGCGATGGTCGACAGGCGATGGGCGATCGCGATCACCGTCTTGCCGCGCATCAGCAGCTGCAACTGCCCCTGGATCGCCGCCTCGACTTCGCTGTCGAGCGCCGAAGTCGCCTCGTCCAGCACCAGGATCGGGGCATTCTTGAGCAGGACCCGGGCAATCGCGATGCGCTGGCGCTGCCCGCCCGACAGCTTCACGCCGCGCTCGCCGACATGGGCGTCGTATCCCTTGCGCCCCTTGAGGTCGACCAGGGTGTCGATGAAGGCATCGGCCTCGGCCAGCCTGGCCGCAGCCTGCATCTCCTCTTCGGTGGCATCGGGCCGGCCGTAAAGGATGTTCTCGCGCACCGAGCGGTGCAGCAGCGAGGTATCCTGGGTGACGACGCCGATCTGGGCGCGCAGCGAGTCCTGCTGCACCGTCGCGATGTCGGTGCCGTCGATGGTGATCCGGCCGGATTCGCGGTCGTAGAAGCGCAGCAGCAGGTTGACGATCGTCGACTTGCCGGCCCCCGATCGACCGACGAGGCCGATCTTCTCGCCCGGCCGCACGGCGAGGTCGAGACCGTCGATGACGCCCGACTGCTTGCCGTAGTGGAAGCTCACCTTGTCGAAGCGGATGTCGCCCTTGACCGGCCCCAGCGGCTTTGCCTCGGGTCGATCGGCGACGACGCGCGGCAACGAGATCGAGCTAATGCCGTCGCGCACCACGCCGATATTCTCGAACAGCGCCGACATCTCCCACATCACCCACTGGCTCATGCCCTGGAAGCGCAGCACCAGCGCCGCGGCAACCGCGATGGCGCCCGGCGTCATGGTGCCGCCCAGCCACTGGGTGATGCCGATCGTGACGACGGCGGCGAGCAGCACGTTGTTCATGGTGGTGATCACCACCTGCAGCACCGTCACCATGCGCATCTGCCGATGCACCGTGCCCATGAACTCGTCCATCGCCTCGAGCGCGTAGGACTCCTCGCGCCGCGAGTGCGAGAACAGCTTCACCGTGGCGATATTGGTGTAGCTGTCGACAATGCGGCCGGTCATCAGCGAGCGGGCGTCGGCCTGCTTCTCCGAGATCTTGCCGAGCCTGGGGATGAAGTACCACAGGAGCGCCACATAGGCGGCCAGCCAGACGAGGAACGGCACTGCCAGCCAGAGATCGCTCATCGCCGCCAGCACCACGGCGCCGGCGAAATAGACCACCACGAACACCGTGACGTCGAGCAGCTTCATCACCACCTCGCGCACGGCGAGGGCGGTCTGCATCAGCTTGGCGCCGATTCGCCCGGCGAACTCGTCCTGGAAGTAGCTCATCGACTGGCGCAGCAGGTAGCGGTGCGCCATCCAGCGGATGCGCTGCGGGAAGTTGCCGAGCAGCGTCTGATGGATGATCTGGGTGTCGACGATCTGCAGCAGCGGCAGGACGATCAGCAGCACCAGCGCCATCGCGCCGAGCTTCCAGCCCTCGGTTTCGAGGAAGGTCGAGCGGTCGGCATCGCTCAGCCAGTCGATGATCGAGCCCATGAAGCCGAACAGCATCACCTCGCCCACGGCGATCGCCGCGCCCAGGATCGCCATGGCGATCAGCCAGCGCTTGGCGCCCCTGGAGAAGTGCAGGCAGAAGGCCAGCAGCGTCGGAGGCGGCTGCTCCGGCTCGCTGGTCGGATAGGGGTTGAGGCGGCTCTCGAACCACTTGAACACCGGATCGATCATCTGCAGCACTCTCTCCACGGCCGGCACTGGCGACAGCGCTGCGCCCTCAACTGCGGTTGAGGTCAAGCGGGTTGTCGCCCAAAGCAGGGCTTACCCTTTGAACAATATTGGAATACGCACACGACAATGGTTTGATCGTCGGAGGTGCGGCTGTCGGCCCGGGCCGGCGCGCGATCCCAATACTGCCGGATTTGGCTCGGATCGTGACTGCAGGCAGGCGACAGCCCAATAGAATACACCAATGACCGGATTCGGCTGTTGCGGGCATGCCACAGTTGGTTACGGTCTGATTCTGCGGAGATATCGATGCGCGGCGAAAACGAAGAAGCGGTGTTCCTCGGCGACTATGCGCCAACCCCCTACAGCATCGAGAAAGTCGAACTCGATGTTCGTATTGCCCCCGATGTGTCGCGGGTGCGGGCCTTCCTGACCGTGGTGCCACGCGAGGGAACGGCCCCGGGCACGCCGCTGGCGCTCGACGGAGAGGAGCTCAAGCTCCACTCGATCGCCATCGACGGCCTGCCGCTGGCGCTCACAGCCTACGAGGCGGGCCCGGCCGGGCTGGTGATTTCCGAACCGCCGCTCCGCCGCTTCGTGCTCGAGACGGAGGTCGCGGTCGAGCCGGAGAAGAACACCCGGCTGATGGGCCTCTACCGCTCGAACGGCACCTGGTGCACCCAGTGCGAGCCCGAGGGCTTCCGGCGCATCACCTACTACCTCGACCGACCCGACATCCTCGCCCCGTTCCGGGTGCGGCTCACTGCCGAGGAGGCGCTGGCGCCGGTCCTGCTCGCCAATGGCAATCTGGTCGAGACCGGCAGGCTGTCCGATGGCCGCCATTTCGCCGTCTGGGACGACCCGTTCCCCAAGCCGGCCTACCTGTTCGCCATGGTGGCCGGCAGGCTCGGCTCGATCCATGACAGCTTCGTCACGGCTTCCGGCCGCAACGTGGCCCTCGCCATCTACTGCGAGCCCGGCAAGGAGGGCCAGTGCGCCTACGCCATGGATTCGCTGAAGCGGTCGATGGCCTGGGACGAGCGCCGCTTCGGGCGCGAGTACGACCTCGAGGTGTTCAACATCGTCGCCGTCTCCGACTTCAACTTCGGCGCGATGGAGAACAAGGGCCTCAACATCTTCAACGACAAGCTGGTGTTTGCCAGTCCCGGCTCGGCCACCGATGCCGACTACGCGGCCATCGAGCGCGTCATCGCGCATGAGTACTTCCACAACTGGACCGGCAACCGCATCACCTGCCGCGACTGGTTCCAGCTCTGCCTCAAGGAGGGGCTCACCGTCTATCGCGACCAGGAGTTCTCGATGGACGAGCGCAGCAGGGCGGTGGCGCGGATCGAGCAGGTGCGGGGGCTGCGCCAGGTGCAGTTTCCCGAGGACGCCTCGCCCCTGGCCCATCCGGCGCGGCCCGACCGCTACAAGGAGATCAACAACTTCTACACGGCGACCGTCTACGAGAAGGGCGCCGAAATCGTCCGCATGCTGGCCACGCTGCTCGGCGAGGCCGGTTTCCGCAAGGGCATGGATCTCTACTTCGAACGGCACGACGGCGAGGCCACCACCATCGAAGCCTTCATCAGGGTCTTCGAGGACGCCAACGGGGTCGACCTGCAGCATTTCCAGCAATGGTACCTGCAGGCCGGCACTCCGGAGGTGACGGTCACCGATCGCTACGACGCGGCGAGCCAGACCTACACGCTGGAATTGCGACAGGTGACCCAGCCGACGCAGGGACAGGCGGAGAAGCGGCCGATGGTGCTGCCGATCCGCTTCGGACTGATCGGCCCGAATGGCAGCCCCATGGGCTGGACGTCGGTCAGCGGCGGCCGCATCGACGGCGACGACCTGATCGTGATGGACGGCGAGACGCTGTCGCTCACCTTCTCGGGCATCCCGAACCGGCCGGTGCCGTCGCTGCTGCGCGGCTTCTCGGCTCCGGTGCGGCTGAACACCCCGCTCAGCGAGACGGACCAGCTGTTCCTCGCGCGCCACGATGCCGACCCGTTCAACCGCTGGCAATCGCTGCAGGACGCGGCGACCCGCCTGATGGTCGGGGCGGCGCGCGGTACCGCCTGGTCCGACGCACAGGTCGGCGCGCTGGCGCAGGCGCTCGACGAGACCGCCCTCGCCAAGGACCTCGATCCGGCGTTCAAGGCCCACGCCCTGGGGCTGCCCTCCGAGCAGGTGGTGGCGCGCGCCCTGGTCAGCGACATCGACCCCGATGCCATCCGCGACGCGCGGCTCAAGCTGGTGGCCGACATCGTCGGCCGCATCGCGCCGACGCTCGAGCGGATCTACCTCACCAATGACAGCCGGCTCGCCTACTCGCCCGATTTCCAGCAGGCGGGACGCCGCGCCATGAAGAACACGGCGCTGTCGCTGCTGGTGCTCGGTGGCAGTACCGATGGCGCGCGGCTGGCGCGCGAGCAGTACGAGGGGGCACTCAACATGACCGACCGCCTGTCCGCGCTGGCCAGCATTGTCGGGGCGTGGACCGGCGATGCCGAGATGCTGCTCGCCGACTTCCGCCACGGCTTCACCGCCGATCCGCTCGTCCTCGACAAATGGCTGGCGCTGATCGCCCAGGCCGCCGAACCAGGGGTCCTCGGCCGCATCTCGGCCGTGCTGGCGGAGAAGGATTTTCCGCGCAACAACCCCAATCGCCTGCGCGCCCTGATGGCGACCTTCGGCATGAACAATCCGACCCAGTTCGCCCGCGCCGACGGCGAGGGCTTCCGGTTCGTCGCGAACTTCGTCGCCGATGTCGACCCGCGTAACCCGCAGGTCGCGGCGCGTGTCCTCACCGCCTTCCGGGTCTGGCAGGGTTACGAGCCCGGGCGCCGCGCTCTCGCCGAGAACGCCTTGAAACTCCTCAGGGATTCGACGCAGCTCAGCCGCAACACGGCAGACATCCTCGAGCGGATGCTGGCCGGTTAACACTTCGTTACTGCTAGAAAACTTTTTCTTCCTGCCTAAGTGATTCAGCCGACTCACGAATTCGCGATGCACGAGGAGGCCCGGCGGCACCCCCACTGGACAGTGACGGCGAAGCAGATTCAAAGTCGGTTCGTGGGGTCGCGGTCTGCGGGGTCGCCCCAGATACTTAGGCGGAGATATTGATGCAGACGACGGAGCGATCCGGCGCCGGGGCGGAGCGATTCCGCGCAGCCATGGCTCGGCTGCGCCTGGTCGTGGACCGACACCTGAAGTGGCCGCTGGTCCGCCTCCTGCGGCGCCTTGCCGACCGCCTGGCCGGTGAACCGGATCGCGAGGCAGGATCCATCGGCGCGCTTATCGGCACCCTGCCCTTCGGCGTCGCCTGCTGGAGCGCCGAGGCCCGGCTGATCGCCGGCAATCAGCGTTTTGCCGAGCGGCTCGGTGCGGCGCCGTCGCACCTGTCGCCGGGGGCCGACTATCACGACGTGATCGGCCGGCTGAGCGCGGGCGGCTCGATGCAGGCTGTGCGCGAGGACTGGCAGAACCGCCTCCTCGAATTGCAGCGCGAAGATGGCTCGACGCTGCTCGTCGAGGAGCGTCCGCTCGCCACCGGCGGCTTCGTCACGCTGGTGATGGACATCACCGAGAGCCGGCGCACCAACCAGTTGCTCACTTCGATCCGGGAGGAGCAGCGGCAGTTCGCCCGGCGCTTCCAGGAAGAAAAGCAGAAGGCCGAGGCGGCGAGTCGCGCCAAGACCAGCTTCCTCGCCCATCTCAGCCATGACATCCGCACGCCGCTCAACCACATCATCGGCTTTGCCGACATGCTGCATCAGCAGCCCTACGGACCGCTCGGCGACGCGCGCTACCTCAACTACATCGAAGCGGTGAAGGGTTCGGGCGAGCGGCTGCTGGGCTTCTTCGCCTCGATCCTCGAGCTCGCCGAACTCGAAGGTGGCCGTCGCGAGCTGCAGCAGCACTGCTTCGGCGTCGACGATCTGCTGGTGACGATCCTGCGCCGCTTCTCTTCGCAGGCGCAGCGGGCCGGCCTCGTCATGGGGCTCGGTGGGCCATGCGGCGCCGTCCTCGCGGCCGACCGCTTCGCGCTCGAGCGCATGGTCGCCAATCTGGTCGAGAATGCCATCCGCTTCACTCCGCGCGGCGGCAAGGTGACGCTCTCCGCCTATGCCGCCGCCGACGGCGTCGTGCTCGAGATTGCCGATACCGGCATCGGCATGGCGCCCGAGCATCTGGCCGCCGTGTCGCAGCCCTTCGCCTTCGGCGACGCCGCCCTCACCCGCGACCGCGAGGGCGCCGGGCTCGGCGTTGCCATCGCGCGCGCCATCGCCGAGCTCAGCGGCGGCACGCTCGTCATCGACAGCCGCCAGGGGCTGGGGACGACCGTGGCGGTCAGCCTGCCCATCGCCACCCGGGACGCCGCGCGGGCGGCCTGAGGCGCGAGACGCGACATTCCGCCTCACCCTTCTCTTGTCGGATTGTACTTCGTTCGTGTTCCGACTTTGCTGACTGCCGACCACAATGGCGCAAAGCCGGGGTCATCTGGGGGAGTTCAGCTATGCCGAATCTGCGACGTGGCGCGTCAGGCGCGCCACGCGGGTCGACGTCGTACACGCCGAAAATGACAACGTGATCCCTGTCGTCTGGCTCGCCTCCTATCCACGGAGCGGCAACACCATGATGCGGATCATCCTGTCGCAGTGCTTCGGCCTGCCCTCGGCGGCGATCTACAACGAGGATCTGGGCGGAAACCGCGAGCTGCAGGAGTTGACCGGCCGGATTGCGCCGACCGATGACGGAACCCTCGACTTCGGCAACGCGCCGGTCCGCATCCTCAAGACGCACGGCCGGCCGCAGGACGCACGCAAGGCCATCTACGTGCTGCGCAACGGCGTCGACGCCACGGCGAGCTTTCACGATCACGGTCGCCGCCAGATCCCGATCGAAACGCTGATCCGCGGTCGACCGGGACTGCCCACCTGGTCGGAACACATCGCCTGGTGGGGTCCGCGCACCCGGCCCGATACCCTGGTCCTGC
>NZ_JAYRYM010000042.1:0-20487 GCF_041917035.1 Devosia sp.
CGATCACTGCGGCGATGATGCCGCCGACCATGGCCATCAGCGAGTTGATGGCGACGAGGCCGGATACGCCGGCCACCGACTGCGCCGACATGACGTTGAAGCCGAACCAGCCGATGCAGAGCAGCCAGGTCCCGAGCGCCAACCACGGAATCGAGGACGGTGGAAAGGGGCGGCCGTGCGGGCCGTAGCGGCCGATGCGTGGTCCCATCTTGAGGACCGCCGCCAGTGCCAGCCAGCCGCCGACGGCGTGGACGACGATCGAGCCGGCGAAATCGTGCAGGCCAGCACCGAAGGTGGCGATCAGCCAGGCCTGGATGCCGAAGTTGGCATTCCACACCAGGCCTTCGGAAAACGGGTAGATCAGGCCGACGATGACGGCGGCCGTGATCACCTGCGGCCAGAAGCGGGCCCGCTCGGCAATGCCGCCCGAAATGATCGCCGGCACCGCGGCGGCGAAGGTGGCGAGGAAGAAGAACTTGACGAGGCTGAAGCCCTGCGGGGCGAACCCGGCGCCGCCCCCGGCCAGTGTCGCGGCATTGTGGAAGAACGTCACCCCGTAGGCGACCGTGTAGCCGACAAGGAAATAGGCCAGCGTCGAAAAGGCGAAGTCGACCAGGATCTTGACCAGGGCATTGACCTGGTTCTTGCCCCGCACGGTCCCCAGTTCGAGGAAGGCGAAGCCGCCATGCATCGCAAACACCAGGATCGCGCCGAGCAGCACGAAAAACACGTCGAGCCCGTAATTGGACTCAGCCATCGAGACCTCCCATGTGACCCGGCTCGCATTCCGGGGTAATTGGGAGGCAGTGCAATCAAGCCTCGTGCCAACGTCGGTGCAGCAGCGAGTGCAGCGATTTCATGGACTTGACCATCGCCGGGGCGTCAGGCTCGTGGCTGTCACTGCCGATCTGCCCAATGCGCAGGCATCGTGCCTATCTGCGTGCCTAGGAATTCGGCAGATGCGCCACTTGCCAGAGACGCCGGCCGGGGCTAGTTCGAGGCAAACTCCTGGAAGCTCCATTGTCCCCCTTTTCCGACCGCCGCGTCGTCGTCGCCGTCGCGCTGGGCTGCTGCCTGCTCTGGGGCAGCGCCGTGCCGGGGGTCAAGATCGGCTACCAGATGCTGGGTATCCTGCCCGCCGATACCGCCTCGCTGCTGCTGTTCGCCGGTCTCCGCTTCGCGCTCGCCGGCCTGCTGCTGCTCGGCCTTGCCCTCGGGACCGGCCGGCCGGTCGTGCCGAAGCCGGGACGCCTGGGGGAGCTGGCGGTGCTGGGTCTCGTCTCCACTGCCGGGCAGTACCTGTTCTACTATGTCGGGCTGGCGCATTCGAGCGGGGTGAAGGTGTCGATCACCACCTCGACCAGCACCTTCTTCTCGGTGCTTCTGGCGCACTGGCTCTACGTCGACGATCGCCTGACCGGGCAGCGCCTCTTGGGGTGCCTGCTCGGTTTTGCCGGGGTCGTGGCGGTGAACCTCACCGGCCCTGGACTCGACCTCGAGGTGAGCCTTCTGGGCGAGGGCTTCATCGTCATTGCGGCATTGCTGTTCTCCCTCGCCGGCATCTATGGCAAGCGGCTGAGCCGTGACATGGAACCGGCGACGATGACCGGCTGGCAATTGCTGCTCGGCGGTCTGATGCTGACGGCCGCCGGGGTCCTCGGCGGTGGCAGGTTCACCGGCTTCGACGCCAGCGCGCTGGGGCTGCTGGTCTATCTGGCGGCGCTCTCGGCGGCGGCATTCTCGCTGTGGAGCGTGCTGCTCAAGCACAATCCGGTGGGGCGGATCGCCATCTTCAACACCGCCATCCCGATCTTCGGGGTGCTGCTGTCGGCGCTGTTCCTCGGAGAAGACGTGATGGAGTGGAAGAATGTCGCGGCGCTGGCGCTGGTCAGCCTCGGCATCTGGCTGGTGACGGCGGCACCGCGCTCGGCAACCGCCTAGGCTCCCGCGACGATCTGGTCGGTCAACGGCGGCCCCGACTGGCGGGACGGGGCACGGGCCCATTGCGGACCCTGGGCCGTTGACCGGGGTGTGCAGCCCACGCAGTTTGCGAGTGGGAAGCCTCTGTGGCGGGCCAAGAGGGACGTGAGCTGCACGCCGCGGTCAGCGGGATCGACCTGGGGCGGAGGGCCGGACCGGGTTGGCCCGACCCTCCAGCTGCAAACGCGACGGCGAGGGGAGGAGGATCCCGCCGCCGCGTCGGGATCAGTTGTAGGCGTGCTCGCCGTGGCTCGAGATGTCGAGACCGTCGCTCTCGGCCGATTCGGGGACGCGGGCGCCGCCGAAGATGGCTTTGACGATCAGCATGGCGACGAGGGTCACGACGGCCGACCAGACGATGGCGATGACCACCGCGATCAGCTGGGTGACGAACTGGCTGCCGATGTTGTAGGCAGCCGGATCGCCGAGCGCGTAGCCGCCGAGGGACGGAGCCGCGACGATGGCGGTACCCAGAGCGCCGACGATACCGCCCACGCCATGGACGCCGAACACGTCGAGCGCGTCGTCGTACTTGAACATCGGCTTCAGCGTCACGACGGCCCACAGACACACCACACCGGCGACGGCACCGAGCACGATCGCGCCCATCGAGCCGGCGAAGCCGGCCGCCGGGGTGATCGCGACGAGGCCGGCGACGGCACCCGAAGCCGCCCCGAGCAGGGAGGCGTGGCCGCGGGTGAACTTTTCGGCAATAGCCCAGGCCAAAGCCGCGGCGGCCGGAGCGGTGATGGTGTTGAGCGTCGCCTGGGCGGCAAGGCCGGTGGCCTCGAGATTGGAGCCGGCATTGAAGCCGAACCAACCGACCCACAGCAGGCAGGCCCCGACGAAGGTCCAGACCAGGTTGTGCGGCGGGATGGGCTCCTTCATGAAGCCGACGCGCGGCCCGAGAACGATGGCGGCGACGAGGCCCGCGACACCGGCATTGATGTGCACCACGGTGCCGCCGGCGAAGTCATAGGCGCCCAGGCCGAACAGGTAGCCGCCGCCGAACCACACCATGTGCGCGATGGGCAGGTAGGAGAAGGTGAACCAGATGGCGAGGAACACCATCACCGCCCCGAATTTCATGCGTTCGGCGATGGCGCCGACGATCAGCGCCGGGGTGATGGCGGCAAAGGTGAGCTGGAAGATGACGAAGGTCAGCTCCGGAATCTCGACGCCGGCGGTGAAGGTCGCCGCGGTGGAGGCCGGGGTGACGCCCGACAGGAACAGCTTGGAGAAATCGCCGATGAAGGCGGAGAGGCCGCCTTCGGTGGGCCCATTGAAGGCGAGCGAGTAGCCGTAGATCACCCACAGGATCGCCATCATCGAGAAGCCGGCAAACACCTGCATGAGCACCGAGAGCATGTTCTTGGCGCGCACCAGGCCGCCGTAGAACAGCGCGAGGCCGGGAATGGTCATGGCGATGACCAGGATGGTGGAAACCAGCATCCAGGTGGTGTCGCCCTTGTCGACGGTTGCGACCACCTCGGCCGCTGCCTCGGCCGCGGGAGCCGCCTCCTGGGCGAGGGCCGGCAGCGCGAGAAGCAAGGACGCCAACGCGGCGCCTCCCGCCAGTTTCGACACCTTCATTGCGTCTGTCATCATGGTATCTCCAAACAAGTGCGGCATCAGAGCGCTGCCGCGCCGGTCTCGCCGGTGCGGATGCGGGTGACGGCCAACAGGTCCAGCACGAAGATCTTGCCGTCACCGATGCGCCCGGTCTGGGCACTCTCGCGAATGGCCGAGACGATGGCGTCGGACTGGGCGTCGTCGACGGCGATCTCGATCTTCAGCTTGGGCAGGAAATGCACCGCATATTCGGTGCCGCGGTAGATTTCGGAATGGCCCTTCTGGCGGCCATAGCCTTTGACTTCGGTCACGGTCATGCCGTGGACGTCGAGCGAATTGAGGGCCTGCCGGACCTCCTCCAGCCGCGACGGCTTGATGATTGCGATCACCAGTTTCATGGATGCCCCTTTCGATAGTGGGTTTGGACTGACTCCAATCGGCACATTCAGACTCAAGCCGCGTGCCAACAGTCGATCCGGTTCGCCAACGCGCTGATATTGTTCCATGATTCCGAGAAGACGAGGACCAGGAGGGTCGATCGGGACGTGCCGGAACGGAATGAGTGCACAAATAACGTGCAATTCTCGGCCGTGTGCCGCCGTTTTGCGCAGATGCTTGCGCTGCGACGCCAGCGCTGCTTGCTCCGGCGGGCCGGCGGCGCAACAATGGCGCCAATGCCGCAGGAGATCGCCGCCATGACCAAGCCCAGCCATGATCTGATCATCGTCGGAGGCGGGCCGGCGGGGCTGACCCTGGCGCTGGCGCTGGTGAAGGCCGTGCCGGGCATTGCCATTGCCGTCCTCGACCGCCGCGCCTTCAGCGCGCCGAAGGACTACCGGGCCTCGGCGATCGCCGCCGGCGTGCGGCGGGTGTTCGAGGAGGTGGGCATCTGGGAGCAGGTGGCGCCGACGGCCGAGCCGGTGCGCCAGATGAAGATCACCGATTCCGGCACCGGCGACATCGCCCGGCCGCTGTTCCTGCGCTTCGACGGCGAGGTGGCGCCGGGCGAGCCGTTTGCCCACCTCGTCCCCAATACCTCCGTTGCCGCCGCCCTGCTGGACGCCCTTGCCGGGCGGGTCGAGTTCCTCGCGCCGGTGGAGGTCACCGGCTACTCGGCGACGGCGGCGCTGGGGCGGATCAGCCTCGCCGATGGCCGCTTGCTCAGCGCGCCACTGGTGGTGGCGTCGGACGGCGCCAATTCGGCGCTCCGCACGATGGCCGGCATCGGCACGTTCGGGCATGCCTACGGGCAGGCGGGGATCGTCACCACCATTGCGCACGAGCTCGCGCACGAGGGGACGGCATACGAGCATTTCCGTCCGTCCGGGCCGTTCGCCAGCCTGCCGCTGCCCGGGCGGCGGTCGTCGCTGGTCTGGACGGAGACGCTGGAGACCGCCGCGGCGGTCAAGGCGATGCAGCCTGCCGAAATTGCCCGTCGGATCGAAGCGGTGATGGGGTCGAGCCTGGGCGCCGTGCGCCTCGAGGAAGAGGGCGTCCAGACTTTCCCGCTGCGCCTGCAGCTGGCGAGGAGTTTCGTCGCGCCGCGCCTGGCGCTGATCGGGGACGCGGCGCACGTCGTGCATCCGATCGCCGGTCAGGGCCTGAACCTCGGGCTCAAGGATGTGGCGGCACTGGCCGAGGTGATGGTCGAGGCCATGCGGCTCGGGCTCGATCACGGCAGCGCCGACCAGCTCGCGCGCTACCAGCGCTGGCGGCGGCTCGACACGGCGCTGATGGCGATGGTCACCGACGGCATGAACCGGCTGTTCTCGAACGACATTGCCGTCCTGCGGGCGCTGCGCGATGTCGGGCTGGGCATGGTCGACCGGCTCGGACCGGTCAAGGACTTCCTGATCGGCCACGCCGCCGGGATCGAGCGCGGCGGGCCCCGGCTGCTGCGCGGGCTGCCGATCTAGCCCGGCGGTTCGCCGCGAGCGGTGAACGCCCGCATTTCGTCGGGATCGATCTGGCGGGCCTCGTCGAGGCTCAGCATCGGCACGCCGCTGCGAATGGGGAAGGCGAGGTGGGCTGCGACCGAAATGAGCTCGCTGCCGTCGGCGGAGAGCGTGAGGCGGGTCTTGCTCAGCGGACAGACGAGTAGTTCGAGCGTCCGGGGATCGACCCGGTAGCGCGGCCCGGACTGTGTGGTCGCCGCCTCGGTCAATTGAGCGGGGAGGCCCGATTGGCCCCCTTGGCCATTTCGAACTCGGCCATGGCGATCAGCGTCTCCGCCCGCGCCTCAAGGCTGTTGGCCTCGAGCAGGGCCTGCTTCTCGGCGGCGCCGTAGGGCGACACCATGCAGCAGAAATTGACGAGGTCGGCCGTGCCGGTCTTCTCGATCTCGTCCCAGTTGAGGTCGAAATTGCCGAACTCGGCATAGTCGCGCATCATCTTGAGGAAACGCGTCCGGTCGACGGATGCCTCGCCGAACTCGCGGTCGAAGTCGGAGGCAAAGGCCGCGCTGGCGATCATGGCGCGACGGAACGGCGTCATCACCGGGATTTCCTTGACGAACTCGAAGCGGCACAGCCCTTCGAGAATGATGAAGTAGCGTGCCTCGTCGGTCTCCTCGAAATGCGTGATCCGGCCGATGGTGCCGATCCTTTGCAGCGGCACCGGACCCTGGGGGCTTTCCTCGCTGGTGTCCTGCGGCTGGATCAGGCCGATCAGCCGGTCGCCGCGCAGCGCGTGGTCGACCATTTCGAGGTAGCGCGGCTCGAAAATGTTCAGGGGACGCCGGGCATAGGGCAGCAGCAGCGCCCCGCTGAGCGGGAACACCGGGACGCTGGCGGGCAGATCGGCGGGTGAGGATGGACGCTTCAGCATCGCAGGGACCTCCGGTTTACTCCATTACGAGAACAGCACAGACGAAAGCAGGCGGCGTCCCTTTTGCGTCGCCGGGTCCTTCGGGCCCCAGGCCTCGAACAGTTCCAGCAGCTTCTTGCGGGCGCCGTCCTCGTTCCAGGTGCGGTCGCGCCGCATCAGCGCCACCAGCCCCTCGGCCGCCTCGAGCCGCCTGCCTTCGGCATTGTGGCGGACGGCAAGATCGAACCGGGCCTGATGATCGTCCGGATTACGCGCGAGGCGGGCCGCCAGTTCATCGCTTTCGGACAGTTGCGCCGCCTCGGTGATGAGCTTGAGCGCGGCAAGCGTCGAGGCGTAGTCGGCTCCCTTGCGCTCCGCCTCCGGCACGGCGTCCAGAGCGGCCTGCGCCTGTTCCGGCTCGCCGGCCTTGAGGAACGCGCGCGCCATGCCGATCAGTGCGGCGGCGTTCTCGGGCTGGTGCTGCAGCACCATGCCGTAGATCTGCGCGGCCTGGTTGAGGTCGCCGGCCGCCAGGGCCTCCCCGGCCGCCGCCAGGGCGTTCTTGATCTCTTCCTCGATCGAGCCCGCGGCCGGCTGCCCGGCGGGAGCGGCGGCGATCACCTTGTCGGCGAAGCGCCGCACCTCGCTCTCGGGCAGGGCGCCGAGGAAGGCATCGACCGGCCGCCCGCCGGCAAAGGCGAAGACCGCCGGGATCGACTGGATGCCGAGCTGGCCGGCGATCGAGGGGTTCTCGTCGATATTGATCTTGACCAGCCGGATCTTGCCGGCCTTCTCCCGGATGATCTTCTCGAGATTGGGCGTCAGCTGCCGGCACGGGCCGCACCAGGGGGCCCAGAAATCGACCAGAACCGGTGCCTCGAGCGATGCGTCGATGACATCTGCCTTGAAGGCCCGATCGGTCGAGTCCTTGATCAGGGCGGTCGGCGGCGCGACGCTGCCGGGGGCGGGAGAGGTGAGGCCGTTCAATGCCATTCGAAGTGTCCTTGCCGGGTACGAAACGCCCTGTTTGCCTGCGCTTGTCATGCTCCCGTCGGCGGGGATGGGGCAAGTCACATCGCTGCGTCTACGAGGGCAGAATGAGGGGTTGCAAAGCTGCTGTCGATTGGGCATATAGGCGCGCGGCGCGGCGCTGCCAAGCTCTTTGGGAGCCAGGCATCGTCAATTGCCGATGGAGTGCGGGTGTAGCTCAGGGGTAGAGCATAACCTTGCCAAGGTTAGGGTCGAGGGTTCGAATCCCTTCGCCCGCTCCAAATCTCTCCTTGTTGGCCAAGGGGCAGGCGAAAAAGGCTGGGCACGATGCCCGGCCTTTTGCATTTCCGGAGGGCCTAGGTGAGCGGCGGGACCTCGCCCGGCGGCCGGCGGCGCTCAGCGCCAGCCGAGGCCCGGGGCCACGTGCGCGAGGATCATCTCGATGACGTGGGCGTTGTAGTCGACGCCGAGCTGGTTGGGGACGGTCAGCAGCAGGGTATCGGCCGCGGCGATGGCCTCGTCGGCACGAAGCTCGTCGATCAGCCGGTCCGGCTCGGCGGCATAGCTGCGGCCGAACACCGCCTGCCTGCCCGGCTCGATATAACCGAAATGGTCCTCGCTCTGGCCGTCGCGGCCGAAATAGGCGCGGTCCATGTCGCTGACCAGCGGGAAGATCGATCGACTGACCGAGACGCGCGGGGTGCGGCTGTGCCCGGCCGCCTGCCAGGCGGCGCGATAGGCGGCGATCTGCTCGGCCTGCTGGATGTGGAACGGCTTGCCGCTCTCGTCGAACTTCAGGGTCGAACTCTGCAGGTTCATCCCCAGCTTTGCCGCCCACTCGGCCGTGCCGTTCGTCGCCGCGCCCCACCAGATGCGCTCGCGCAGGCCGTCCGCATGCGGCTCGAGGCGCAGCAGGCCGGGCGGGTTGGCGAACATCGGGCGCGGGTTGGGGCGGGCAAACCCCTCGCCGCGCAGCACGTCGAGAAACACCTCGGCATGGCCGCGCGCCATGTCGGCGTCGGTCTGGCCCTCGGCCGGCACGTAGCCGAAATAGCGGTAGCCTTCGATCACCTGCTCGGGCGAGCCGCGCGAGATGCCGAGCTGCAGCCGGCCACCGGCGATCAGGTCGGCGGAGCCGGCATCCTCGGCCATGTAGAGCGGGTTCTCGTAGCGCATGTCGATGACCGCGGTGCCGATCTCGATGCGGCGGGTGCGCGCGCCGATGGCGGCGAGCAGCGGGAAGGGCGAGGCCAGCTGGCGGGCGAAGTGGTGGACGCGGAAATAGGCGCCGTCGGCACCCAGTTCCTCGGCCGCGACGGCCAGCTCCAGCGATTGCAGCAGTGCGTCCGAGGCCGAGCGGGTCTGCGAGTGGGGCGAGGGGGTCCAGTGTCCGAAGGACAGAAAGCCGATCTTCTTCATGGTCTCGACCATAATGCCGGGATGCCGGGGCGTGAAGCGCGCACCTCGATGTAACCGGTCCCCCTGGCCAGCTGGCTAAACCACCAGTTCCAGCCGGTCGGCGGGAAAGCGGGTGAGCATGGCGTGCAGCGGCAGGCCCGCGGCATCGACGTCGACGGCGTCGGAGACCAGCACAACCGCGCCGGGGGAGAGGGCGAGGCTCCGGCTTTCCTCGACATCGGCGTGGCGGGCGGAGATGCGGGTGGTGCCCCGGCTGTAGTCGGCAATGCCGAAGCGGCGCAGCGCCTGCGTCACCGAGCCGGTTTCGGCATACGCCTCGCCGAAGCCCGCGAACCGCGCCGCCTCGAGCCAGCCGGTGGCGCGGGCCAGGGGTCGTCCGTCGGCGAGCGACAGGGTCTCGATGCGGATGAGCCGGGTGCCCGGTCGCAGCGACAGGGAGCGCGCCAGACCGGCACCGGCCCGCTCGATGCGCTCGGCGAGAAGCCTGCCGCGGATGTCGCGGGCCTGCCCGGCAAGCCCTTCGGAAAAGCGGGTGCGCCGGCCGATCGGGTAGCTCAGGCGCCTTGTTGCGCTGACGAAGGTGCCGCGCCCATGCTCGGCACGCACCACGCCCTCCTCGGCGAGCACCGCCAGCGCCCGCCTGACGGTGTGGCGGTTGACCCCGAAGCGCTCGGCGAGCGGCAGCTCCCCGGCCAGCCGGTCGCCATTGCCGAGCTTGCCGCCGACGATGTCGAGCCGGATCGCATCGGCCACCTGCCGCCACAGGGCGACGCCGCCTGCCGGCGCATCGAGCGGGGTCGTGCGATTTGTCATTGCTTGTTCACACGGAAGGCCTATGCAGGACGAAATACCCTAACTTGTCTATCCAACTATACAAGTCGGAGCAAGCCCGATGACTCCAGCCGAGACCCCGGCGGACCAGTTGCGACAGGCGGCGATGGCCGTGCTCAGCGCCGCCGCGCCCGCCCGCCTCGCAGCCCTCTGGGCCGGTTGGCCGGACAAGCCCGAGCATCACCGGGTGCGCGGCCCCGAGACCGGCCTCGTCATGGTCCGCGGCCGTGCCGGGGGCGGCGGCAACCCGTTCAACCTGGGCGAGGCGACGGTGACGCGGGCGACGGTGCGGCTGGCGACCGGGGAAGTGGGGCACGCCTACTGTCTCGGCCGCGACGGCGACAAGGTGGTCACGGCGGCGCTGTTCGATGCCCTGTTCCAGCGCGATCCGGCCGCCCTGGAGGTCGCGGTGCTGGCGCCGCTACGGGCCGAGCAGGCCGCCGCCGATGCCCGGCGGCGCGACGAGACCGAGGCGACGCGGGTCGATTTCTTCACCATGGTCAGGGGAGACGATTGATGGATCTCGCCATCGAAGGCGGCTTTGCCGATCCGGTACTGGATGCGCAGGGCGTGTTCCGCGCCATCATGGAGGCGCTGGCGCGTCCGGGCTGCCCTCAGGCGCTGCCTCGTCATGCCGGGCCGCCGGCGCCGCTGACGCCGGAGCTGGGCAGCGTTGCACTCACCCTGTGCGATCATGACAGCCCGGTCTGGCTCGATGCGCGGCTGGCGGCCGATGCGGCAGTGACCGGATGGCTGCGCTTCCAGTGCGGCACCCCGCTGACCTCGGATCCGGCCGCGGCGCAGTTCGCGCTGGTCAGCGATGGCGCATTGCTGCCGCCGCTCGAGCGGTTCACCCAGGGCAGCGACGAGTATCCCGACCGCTCGACGACCGTCGTGCTGGCCACCGGCGCCTCGCAGCGCCGGCTGACCCTCAGGGGACCGGGCATCAAGGGCGAACTGACCACCACGCTGCCCGTCCCCGGCGACGACTTCATCGCCCAGTGGCGGGAGAACCGGGCGCGTTTTCCGCGCGGCATCGACCTGCTGCTGGTCGGCGAAGGCGCAGTCGTCGGCCTGCCGCGCAGTACCCGCATTGCGGAGGCCTGACCGATGTACGTGGCCGTCAAGGGTGGCGAAGCCGCCATCGCCAACGCGCACCGGCTGCTCGCCGACCGTCGTCGCGGCGACCGCTCGGTGCCGGCGCTTCGGCTGGAACAGATCGTCGAACAGCTCGGTCTCGCCGTCGACCGCGCCATGGGGGAGGGCTCGCTCTACGACAGGGAGCTCGCCGCCCTCGCCATCCTGCAGGCGCGTGGCGACCTGATCGAGGCGATCTTCCTCGTCCGCGCCTATCGCACCACGCTGCCGCGCTTCGGCTATTCGCGCCCGATCGACACCGGCGCGATGCGGATCGAGCGGCGCATCTCCGCCACCTACAAGGATCTGCCGGGCGGGCAGTTGCTCGGCCCGACCTTCGACTACACGCACCGGCTGCTCGATCCGACCCTGGCATCGGGCGAGGTACCCGATCCGCTTGCCCGGCCCGGCCGCGACGAGCAGGCGCCGCGGGTCACCGACCTGCTCGGCGACGAGGGCCTGATCGAACCCGACGTCAGCGAGGCGCAGGACGGCATCGGCGACTTGACCCGCGAGCCGCTCGAATTCCCGCTCAACCGCGACCTGCGCCTGCAGGCGCTGGCCCGCGGCGATGAGGGGTTTCTGTTGGCACTGGGCTATTCGACGCAGCGCGGCTATGGCCGCTCGCACCCGTTCGTCGGCGAAATCCGCATCGGCGAGGTCGAGGTCGAACTCGATATTGCCGAGCTCGGCTTTGCCGTGTCGCTCGGCCGCATCCGCGTCACCGAGTGCCAGATGGTCAACAAGTTCAAGGGCAATGCCAAGGTGCCGCCGCAGTTCACCCGCGGCTACGGTCTGGTCTTCGGTCAGGCGGAGCGCAAGGCCATGGCGATGTCACTGTGCGACCGGTCGCTCAGGGCGGGCGAGCTGGGCGAGGAGACCGGGCATCCGGCCCAGGACGAGGAATTCGTCATCAGCCATTGCGACAACGTGCAGGCGACCGGCTTTGTCGAGCACCTGAAGCTGCCGCACTATGTCGACTTCCAGGGCGAGCTCGGCCTGCTGCGCGAAATGCGTGCCGAGCACGAGGCCGTCCACGAGGACAGTGCCTATCCGGAGGCAGCGGAATGAGCATCCGCACCGAACCTCCTCGGCCGGACGCGGGGAACCGCGAGCGATTCCGCGTTCCCGAGGGCTCAGTCGCCACCACCCCCGCCGCCGTCGCCACCGCCGCCATCGCCACTCGAATCGTCGCGGGAACTTCCGCCAACGTCGGACGAACCGGCGGCGCCGGACGACCCGGACCCTCGCCGTCGGCTCCGGCCGCGATTGACGAGGTTGAAGACGACGATCACCGCGAAGAGCGCGATGATCGCCGGCATGACGATGCTTCCCAGGTCCATGTTTCCCCCCGGTCCGAGTGCGAGGCCTGATCCCGATGACCGCCACCGCAAGCTACAACTTCGCCTATCTCGACGAGCAGACCAAGCGGATGATTCGGCGCGCCATCCTCAAGGCCATCGCCATCCCCGGCTATCAGGTGCCGTTCGCCAGTCGAGAGATGCCGATGCCCTATGGCTGGGGCACCGGCGGCGTGCAGGTCACCGCCGCCATCATCGGGCCGTCCGACGTGCTCAAGGTCATCGACCAGGGTGCCGACGACACGACCAATGCCGTCTCGATCCGCGCCTTCTTCGCCAAGGTCGCCAACGTCGCGGTGACCACCCGCACCGCCGACGCCAGCATCATCCAGACCCGCCACCGCATCCCGGAAAAGACCCTCACCGCCGGCCAGGTGCTGGTCTACCAGGTGCCGATCCCCGAGCCGCTGCGCTTCCTCGAGCCGCGCGAGACGGAGACGCGCAAGATGCATGCACTGGAGGAATACGGCCTCATGCACGTCAAGCTCTACGAGGACATTGCGCGGCACGGCCGCATCGCCACCACCTATGCCTACCCGGTCAAGGTCGAGGGCCGCTACGTCATGGATCCCTCGCCGACGCCGAAATTCGACAATCCCAAGATGCACATGAGCGAGGCGCTGCAACTGTTCGGGGCAGGGCGGGAAAAGCGCATCTACGCCGTACCGCCCCATACCGAGGTGGTCAGCCTCGATTTCGAGGACCACCCCTTCGAGATCCAGCATTTCGAGGCGCCCTGCGCGCTCTGCGGCGCGACGGGCGTCTATCTCGACGAGGTGATCCTCGACGATCGCGGCGGGCGGATGTTCGTCTGCTCGGATACCGACAATTGCGAGGAGCGCCGCGAGTCCGGGCATCGCGGGGTGTTGGCCGGCCACCCGCTCGAGGCGGCGGAATGACCAGTGATCTCCGCGTTGTCTCCTCGTCCACCGGGTCATCCCCGCGAAAGCGGGGACCTCTGTTTGCCGCTGCCACGGCACTCCTCGAAACGGAGATTCCAGCTTTCGCGGGAATGACACGGTGGGCGCTATGGGCGCGCAACCAAGGACCAGTGTCATGACCGAACCCCTCCTCCGCGTCCAAAACCTCACCAAGTCCTACGGCTCGCGCATGGGCTGCGCCGACGTGTCGTTCGAGCTCTGGCCCGGCGAAGTCCTCGCCATCGTCGGCGAGAGCGGCTCGGGCAAGACGACGCTGCTCAACTGCCTCTCGACCCGGCTCGAGCCCACGTCCGGCGTCGCCGAGTACCGCATGCGCGACGGGGTGTGGCGCAATCTCTACGACCTGAGCGAAGCCGAGCGCCGCTTCCTGATGCGCACCGACTGGGGGTTCGTGCACCAGAACCCCGCCGACGGCCTGCGCATGACCGTCTCGGCCGGCGCCAATGTCGGCGAGCGCATGATGGCCGTCGGCAACCGGCACTATGGCCACATCCGCTCGACCGCCATCGAATGGCTGGGCCGGGTCGAGATCGCCGAGGACCGCGTCGACGACGAGCCGCGCGCCTTCTCGGGCGGCATGCGGCAGCGCCTGCAGATCGCCCGCAACCTCGTCACCCACCCGCGCCTCGTCTTCATGGACGAGCCGACCGGCGGCCTCGACGTCTCGGTGCAGGCGCGGCTGCTCGACCTGATCCGCGGGCTGGTCGCCGATCTCGGCCTCTCGGCCATCATCGTCACCCACGACCTCGCCGTGGCGCGCCTCCTTTCGCACCGCATGATGGTGATGAAGGACGGCTACGTCATCGAACAGGGCCTCACCGACCGGGTGCTCGACGATCCGCGCGAGCCCTATACGCAACTGCTCGTCAGCTCGATCCTGCAGGTGTGACGGTGAAAAGAGTGCACTTTGCCACCCCCCACCCGACCTCCCCCGCAAGGGGGGAGGTGCCGTTCAGGGCCCGTGGCCCGGCTCGAGCCACGCGCGCCCTCTTCACCTCCCCCTTGATGGGGGAGGCCGGGAGGGGGTGGGCCGCATTCCCGGAGACCAAGTCATGACCCCCCTCCTCCGTGTCCGCAACGTCGCCAAGAGCTTCACCATGCACCTCCGCGACGGGATCGTCCTGCCGGTGGTCGAAGGTGTCGGCTTCGATGTCAACCCCGGCGAATGCGTCGTGCTCGGCGGCCCCTCGGGCGCCGGCAAGTCCTCGCTGCTCAAAATGGTCTACGGCAATTACGGCGTCGATGCCGGCTCGATCACGCTGCTCCACCATGGCGAACCCGTGGACCTCGCCACCGCCGGCCCCCGCACCGTGCTCGACCTGCGCCGCGACACCATCGGCTATGTCAGCCAGTTCCTCAGGACCGTGCCGCGCGTCACCACGATCGACGTCGTCGCCGAGCCGCTGGTCAACCGCGGCACCGCGCGCGAGGCGGCGCAGCAGCGGGCCCGCGAACTCCTCGCCCGGCTGAATCTCCCCGAGCGGCTCTGGTCGCTTCCGCCCGCGACCTTTTCCGGCGGCGAACAGCAGCGCGTCAACATCGCGCGCGGCTTCATCACCGCGCACCCCGTCCTGCTGCTCGACGAGCCCACCGCCTCGCTCGATGCCACCAACCGCGCCGTCGTGGTACAGATGATCGCCGAAAAGAAGCGCGAGGGTGTTGCGCTGCTCGGCATCTTCCACGACGAAGAGGTGCGGGCCGAGGTTGCCGACCGCATCGTCGACGTCACCGCCTTCGCCCCGGGAAAGGCCGCATGAGCAAGCTCTCCGACCAGCCCGTCGTCCATCCCAGCGCCGATGTCCGGGATTCGCATCTGGGCCGCTACACCGAGATCGGCGCCGGCTGCCACGTGCACCATTCCTCGATCGGCGATTACTCCTACGCCGTCGAAGGCACGCAGATCGCCTACGCGACGATCGGCAAGTTCGCCAACATCGCCGCGCATGTCCGCATCTATGCGTCCAGGCACCCGATGCAACGCGCCTCGCTGCACCATTTCACCTATCGTTCAAGCTGGTATTTCGACGGCGAGAGCGACGACCAGTCCTTCTTCGACTGGCGCGCCGGGCAGCGCATCGAGATCGGCCACGACACCTGGATCGGCCACGGCGCGGTGATCATGCCGGGAGTGAGGGTCGGGAACGGCGCCATCATCGGCTCCAACGCCGTGGTGACCCGCGATGTCGCCGATTTCGCCATCGCCGTCGGCGTTCCCGCGAAGCCGATCCGCGAGCGCTTCCCCGCCCCGATCGCCGAGCGGCTGCTGGCGCTGGGCTGGTGGGACTGGGACCACGAGAAGCTGCACCGGGCGCTGCCGGATTTCCGCAGCCTCGCGATCGAGGCGTTCCTCGACAAGTACGAGGCCTGACGTCACGCGGCCGACGTCCGGTCCCCCAAAAAAAGCCGCCCCAGGCCGGTTGTGCAGGCCTGGCCCCGAGGTCGTTCCGTTTGGCCCGACAGGGGGTTGGCGGCGGCCTGGCGGCGATTGTCCACCGTCACCGAAGCTTCACCAAAGCTTCATCCGCACTTTGTGAAGCCGACCTAGGACTCGGTCCCGTCGATCCGAACGGGGACGCCGGGCATGCTCAGGATATCTCAGGTGACGCGGCGCTTCGGCGCCAAGGTTGCAGTCGACGACGTCACCCTCGAGATCCCGGCCGGCCAGATGGTCGGCATCATCGGCCGCTCCGGCGCCGGCAAATCGACGCTGCTGCGGATGATCAACCGGCTGATCGACGTTTCGGACGGTGCCATCCATCACGGCGCGGCGGAAGTGTCGCAACTGCGCGGCCAGGCCCTGCGCGACTGGCAGTCCGACTGCGCCATGATCTTCCAGCAGTTCAACCTGGTGCCCCGCCTCGACGTCATCACCAATGTGATGCTCGGCCGGCTCAACCGCCGCAACCGGCTGCTCAGCCTGATGCAGATCTTCACCGAAACCGAGCAGCTGCTGGCGCTCAAGGCGCTCGAGCGGCTCGACATCGCGCAGACCGCCAGCCAATGGGCGCAGACGCTGTCCGGCGGCCAGCAGCAGCGCGTCGCCATCGCCCGGGCATTGCTGCAGGATCCCAAGCTGATCCTCGCCGACGAACCCATCGCCTCGCTCGATCCGCGCAACGCCAAGATCGTCATGGACTCGCTCGCCGAGATCAACGAGGAGCATGGCATCACCGTCATCACCAACCTCCACACCCTCGATACCGCCCGCAACTATTGCGAGCGGATCATCGGCATGGCGGCGGGACGGGTGGTCTTCGACGGCACGCCCGAGGAACTGACCACCGACGTCGCGCGCGAGCTCTACGGTGCCGAGGGTCTTGCCGAGGCCTTCTCGGAGGAGATGACCTCGACCAGCCTCGAGGCCATCGCGCCGCGCAAGAAGAAGAAGCGGCATGGCCACCCGCTTGCCGCCCTCGAACTCGAGGCTGCCTCGACCGGCCTACCGAACTGATCCGCCTTCACCGACGGCGCCCGCCTGCTCGCGCGGGGTCCGGCCGGCCTGAAACCACGCGTCACCAAAGGAGAATTCCATGAACGCGCTCCGCACCATCCTGCTCGCCGGCATCGCTGCCGTCGCCGTCGCCACGCCCGTGCTCGCCCAGCAGGACGTCATCCGCATCGGCCTGCTCGGCGGCGAGAACGAAGCCGACCGCCTTGCCGACAACCAGTGCCTGATCGACAAGCTGCCGGCCGCCCTCGGCGTCAAGGAAGTGCAGCTGTTCCCGGCCGCCGACTACAATGGCGTGATGCAGGGCCTGCTTGGCGGTACGCTCGACGTCGCCGGCCTCGGCGCCTCGGCCTATGCCGGCGTCTACCTCAAGGACCCGAACGCGGTCGAGCCGTTCCTCACCAACGTGCAGACCGACGGTTCGACGGGCTACTACTCGATCGCCCTGGCGCTGAAGTCCTCGGGCATCACCGACATCACTGAGGCCAAGGGCAAGCGCCTCGGCTATGCCGATCCGGACTCGACCTCGGGCTACCTCGTGCCGCTCACCGCCCTGCCGGCGACGCTCGGCATGAAGCCCGACGAGTTCTTCGCCTCCACCGATTTCGGCGGCGGCCACGAGAACCTCGTGCTGGCGCTCCTCGACGGCAAGTTCGATGTCGCCACCACCTGGGGCTCGGGCGTCGGCGAGTTCTCCGAGGGCTATACCTCGGGCAATATCCGCTCGATGGTCGACAAGGGCATGCTCGACATGGAAGACGTCACCGAGGTGTGGCGTTCGCCGCTGATCCCGAACGGCCCGCTGGTGATGCGCACCGGCCTCGACCAGGCGCTCAAGGACAAGATCGTGAAGTTCTACACCGAGCTGCCGACCACCGACTACGAGTGCTTCCGCTCGGTCGAGAACGGCGACTTCAAGAGCTATACCCCGGTCGACGTCGACTTCTACATGCCGATCATCGAGGCCCGCAAGGCGGCCATCGGCGGCTGATCGCTCCCCTTCGCGACCGGCGGCAGGCGACTGCCGCCGGTTCCTCGTTGGCAGGACGGGAGTCCCGATGAGCACGACCATCCACCACGGTCCCGACGGACTCTCCGACGCCGGCCGGCTCGTCCACGGCCACTACCGGCAGCTGGTCCGCACCCGCCGTCTCTACTCGCTGCTGGCGCTCGGAATGCTCCTGGCATTCCTCGCCGGGGCCCTCTGGTTCGCCAATGCATCCAATGCGGGCAAGTTCTTCGAGCGGCTCCCCTTCTTCTTCGATTTCTTCATCCACTTCCTGCCGGACGATCCGCTCGAGATCTTCCGCGCCATGTTCGACCTGACCTCGCCCTACGAGGACGGTTCGCAGAAATACGACTACCCGGTGGGACGTCTCTACCTGATCGGCGAGTTGTACCTGCCCGAGTACATCTTCCAGATGCTGGTCACCATCAACATCGCGGTGCTCGCGACGCTGATCGGCGCCGGCTTCGGCTTTGCCCTGTGCTTTCTCGCGGCGAGCAACCTGACGGGGTCGCGGCCGGTCCGCTTCGCGGTGCGCCGCCTGCTCGAACTGCTGCGCGCCTTTCCCGAGATCGTCATCGCCGGCCTCCTGGTTGCGATCTTTTCCATCGGTCCGATCGGCGCCATCGCGGCGGTCGCCATCCACACCATCGGGGCGCTCGGCAAGCTGTTCTACGAAGTGGTGGAGAACGCCGACATGAAGCCCGACGAGGGCCTTCGCGCGGTCGGCGCCAACTGGCTCGAACGCGTGCGCTTCGGCATCGTCCCGCAGGTGATGCCCAACTTCATCTCCTATGCGCTGCTGAGGACCGAGATCAACGTGCGGGCCTCGACGATCATCGGGGCGGTCGGCGGCGGCGGCATCGGCGAGATCTTCCGCCACGCCATCGGCAACGACCATGCCGCCAAGACCTACGCGATCATCATCCTGCTGTTCGTGACGATCATCGGGATCGACTGGGTTTCCGGCTACCTCAGGAAGCGGCTGGTCGGCAGCGCGGCCTTCACCTTCGGGGCCTAGGGAGAACCGCCATGGCAACCTTCGCTCTCACCCCGACCGAAGCGGCGGAACTCAGGGCCCGTCATGCCGGAGTGCTCGACAGACCGCTGGCGGCCCGCCTGCTCGCGCCGCTGGTGGTGGTGCTCACCGGCGCCTACCTGGTGTTCTGCTTCTTCTTCTTCAATGTCCCGGCCATCTTCGCCTCGGCGCAGTGGGAGCGGGCCGGCACATACATCGCCGACTGGTACTCCTGGGAGGCAACGCCCCGCTTCCGCTTCAAGGATGGCGGCATTGCGCTCGAATGGACCCGCTCGCTGCTGGGCGACAATCCCGATCCGGACTGGATCGAGAAGACCGGCCCGCACAACTTTGCGGTGAGCTTCGGCGATCCCGGCAACCACGTCGAGATCAGTCCGAGCAATGTCATCGCGGTGGTCGGCGGACAACGCTATCGCATCCCCATCTCCGAGGCCGGTGCCGCCCTGCCGGAGAACCCGCCGGCCAACATGAGCCTCAAGGCCGGGCGGGTCACCATCGACTACGGCTTCGTCGGCCTCGCCGAGATCCGCAACACCCAGGTCTATGTCCGGCACCGATATCTGGGCTGGCCGAACTTCTTCTTCGATACCAGTTCGCCGTTCTTCGACAAGGACCCGGGCGAATTGTGGGCCCTTGCCACCAGCCCGGAGCGGATCGAGGCACGGATGCCGAACTGGCAGCTGATCCTCGTCGAGTTCCTCTACAACTCGGAGTGGCAGCACCTCGATGTGTTCAACAAGCTGCTGCAGACCATCGTGATGGCCTTTGTCGGCACGCTGTTCGCCGCCACCCTTGCCTTCCCGCTGTCGTTCATCGCCGCCCGCAATATTACCCCGAATCCGGTCGGCAACTGGCTGATGAAGCGCGCCTTCGACCTGCTGCGCTCGGTCGACATGCTGATCTGGGCGCTGTTCTTCGTCCGCGGCTTCGGCCCCGGCCCAATTCCGGGGATCGCCGCGATCTTCTTCACCGACACCGGTACGCTGGGCAAGACCAATACCGAGGCGCTGGAGAATATCGACGACCGGCAGCGCGAGGGCGTGCGTTCGGTCGGCGCCTCGCCGGCCAATGTGCAGCGCTACGGGGTGGTGCCGCAGGTGCTGCCGGTGTTCATCAGCCAGGCGTTGTACTTCTGGGAGAGCAACACCCGCTCGGCGACCATCATCGGCGCCGTCGGAGCGGGCGGCATCGGGCTCAAGCTGATCGAGGCGATGCGCACCAACCAGGACTGGGAGAACGTCGCCTATATGGTGATCCTGATCCTCGTCGTCGTGTTCATCTTCGACAACCTGTCGAATGCACTGCGCTCGCGCCTGATCGGGACGGCGTCCCGCTGATCTCGGCGGCTCCGACCGAAGGCCCCCGCCGGGTACCCGACGTCGACGAGATCGCCGGATGGCTATTTCGCCGGCATCTCTTCGGCGGGGCGCAGCGTGACGTGCTCCTTTTCTGGGCGCGCCCGGTCGGACAAAGGCAGCTCGAGCACCGTGTCGGGCGGGATGTTGAGACCGTACTCGTGGCGCGCGAACTCGGTCAGCCGGCGATGGATATTGGCGTAGCCGGCCAGCGTCATCAGGTGCCTGGGCATGGCGAGGACGATGTTCCGGTCAAGCCCGGGGATGGCATAGACCCGCAAGCGCGAGCGGACCGACTGGGGCAGGCTGGGGAGCAGCGACAGCGGCGTGTGCGCAGTGGCGAGCCCTTCCGCGACGATATCGATCGCGGCGGCATAGGTCATGGTGGAGAAGGCCGGCGTCGCATAGGGCAGGTGAGCGCGATACCAGGCGTCCGAGGCGCCGCGCATCGGCACGTTGGCGTCGATCTCGACATAGCGGGTGAGGGTGGGATCGAGCAGGCCGGGCTTGGCCGACTTCTGCAGCGCCCGCTCGACCATTTCCTGCGGTATGCTGGCCGGCACGGCAAACACCAGCGGGTCGCGGAACAGGCTGGCCACGCTG
>NZ_JAYRYM010000043.1:0-20459 GCF_041917035.1 Devosia sp.
TGACGCTCGCCGATCGCATCTGCGTGCTGCGCGACGGCCTCGTCGAGCAGGTCGGCACGCCGCTCGAACTCTACGAGAATCCGCAGTCGCTGTTCGTCGCCGGTTTCATCGGTTCGCCCAAGATGAACTTCCTCAATGGCGAGATCGCCTCGAAGTGGGGGGCCTCGACCATCGGCATCCGCTCCGAGCACATCGACATCGCCGAGCGCGACGGCGCCTGGAAGGGCAGCGTGGTGCATTCGGAGAACCTCGGTTCGGACAGCTATGTCTATGTCGATATCGGCAGCGACGAGCCGGTGATCGTGCGCGAGGAAGGCACCAGCCACCACAAGCCGGGCGACACGATTTCCATCGCGCCGATCCCGGACAAGGTGCACCGCTTCGACAAGGCTGGTAGACCCATGCCGCGCTGAGCGCCCCCCCGGCGGCCGCAGGCGCCGCAGGACCCAATTCTCGGAGACCACGGGGCCGGTACCGCAGTCCGGCCCTTGTCACGAACATCAAGGAGACGACCATGACGATCAGGACCCTCGTTTGGGGCGAAAACGTCCACGAGCAGAAGAACAAGTTCGTGGCGGAGAACTATCCCAAGGGCATGCACGGGCAGATTGCCTCGCTGCTCATCGAGGACAAGAACCTGTCGGTCTCGACCGTCACGCTGCAGGATCCCGAGCACGGCCTCACCGTCGCAAAGCTCGCCGAGACCGACGTGCTGATCTGGTGGGGCCATGCCGCGCATGGCGAGGTCAAGGACGAGATCGTCGAGCGCGTGGTGCAGCGCGTCTGGGAGGGCATGGGCCTGATCGTCCTGCACTCGGGCCACCATTCCAAGGTGTTCAAGCGGCTGATGGGCACGCCCGCCAACCTGCACTGGCGCGAGGCCGGCGAGCGCGAGCGCATCTGGGTGGTCAATCCCGGCCACCCGATCGCCAAGGGCCTGCCGGCCTATTTCGAGCTCGAGAACGAAGAGATGTACGGCGAGCCCTTCTCGGTGCCCGAGCCGCTCGAGACGGTGTTCGTCTCCTGGTTCCAGGGCGGCGAAGTGTTCCGCTCGGGCCTCACCTACCGGCGCGGCGCCGGCAACATCTTCTACTTCCGTCCCGGCCACGAGACCTATCCGACCTATCACGACAAGACCGTCGGGCAGGTGCTGCGCAACGCCGTCAACTGGGCCTACAACGCGCAGAACCACGCGCATCTGCTGAAGGCCCCGAACACGCCGGTGGACAAGGCGATCGAAAAGATCGTCGAGCGCGGCGCCAAGCTGACGCACCATCCCAAGTGAACGCATCGGACGCAGGCGCGACCGTCCTTCTCCACTTGCGGGACTTCGGGCCGGTCGCGAAGCGATCAATCGCTCCAGTGGAGCGATTGAAGGCGAAGAAGGTGGCGCGCAGCGCCGGATGAGGGGTTTTGCACAATGCCGCGACACGATCTCACCTGCACCTCCTCCGCGTTTGGGGGCACCCTTGTGCCGCCCCACCGCTGTCACCCCGGCGCAGGCCGGGGCCCATCCTGAGATGCATCCCAATCACGGCGCCTGTGCAAAGTTCTGGGTCCCGGCCTGCGCCGGGATGACATCGAGCCTGCGGTACCGGAAGTGCCACCCCCTCCGCCGTTCACGGGGGAGGGGGACCGCCGCAGGCGGTGGAGGGGGCGCGAGCCCCCTCGCGCCGGCATCCCGCCTGCCGATCCCGTCAACCCACCCCAGCCCACGGTATCCTGAATGCGCCTCCTGATCCTCGGTACCGGCCGCATGGCCAACAGCCACGCAAAGGCCTTCGCCGCCATCGAGGGCGTCGAAATGGTCGGCGCCGTGGACACTGATCCCGCCGCGCTCGCCGCCTTCTGCGACACCTACGGCATCGCCCGGCGCTTCGCCTCGCTGGAGGCGGCGCTGGAATGGGGCGCGTTCGACGCGGTCGACAACATCACCCCCGATTCCATCCATCACGCGACGACACTGGCGGCGCTCGCCGCCGGAAAGCACGTCTTCTGCGAAAAGCCGCTCGCCACCGATCACGGCAAGGCCATGCAGATGGTCGAGGCGGCGGAAGCGGCCGGCCTCGTCAACATGGTCAACCTGACCTACCGGAACGTCGCCGAACTGCACAAGGCGCGCGAGATCATCGCCGCCGGCAGCATCGGCGAGGTCAAGCACATCGAGGCGTCCTACCTCCAGCACTGGCTGGCGCTGCGCGATTTCACCGATACCGCCAGCCTTGCCGGCACCTGGCTGTGGCGCCTGTCCACCGGCCACGGCTCGAACGGCACGCTGGGCGACATCGGCATCCATATCCTCGATTTCACCAGCTTCGCCACCGGACAGCCGATCGTCGCGATGAACTGCCGGCTGCAGACCTTCCACAAGGTGCCCGGCGACTGCATCGGCGACTATGTGCTCGATGCCAATGACAGCTTCATCATCAGCGCCGAGTTCGGCAACGGCGCTATCGGCGTGATCCACTCGTCGCGATGGGCCTCGGGCCACTCCAACGACCAGCGGCTGCGCGTCTACGGCAACAAGGGCGGGCTGGAGCTGAGCCACGGCCACTGGGGCTCGCTGCTGCGCGTCTGCGCCGGGGAGGATGTCGCCACCTCCACCTGGCGCGAGGTCAGGGCCGATCCCGTGCCGACCAACTACCAGCGCTTCGCCGAGGCGGTGAGGACCGGCATCCAGTCCGAACCCGGGTTCCGCCATGCGGCCGGGCTGCAGAAGGTGCTCGATCTGGCGCTCGTCGCCGATCGCGATCGCCGCGAACACCAGGTTTGAATCAGGCTCCGGGCCTCCCCTCCGGACCCTTGTTGAAGGAACAGACAATGCGCATCCTCATCCTCGGCACCGGCGGCATGGCCGCCCAGCACGCCAAGCACTTTGCCGCCATCGACGGCGTCACCGTCGTCGCCGGTGTCGACGTCGATCCCGGCCGGCTCGAAAAGTTCAACACCACCCACGGCATTCCCAATGGCTTCGCCTCGCTCGATGCCGCCATCGCCTGGGGCGGCTTCGATGCGGTGGCCAACGTCACCCCCGACTCCATCCACCACGCGACCTCGATCGCCGCGCTCAAGGCCGGCAAGCACGTGTTCTGCGAGAAGCCGCTCGCCACCGACGCGATCAAGGCCTTCGAAATGGTCGATATCGCCGAGGCCTCGGGGCTGATCAACATGGTCAACCTCACCTACCGCAACGTCGCGCAGTTGCAGAAGGCGCGCGAGATCGTGCTCTCGGGCCAGATCGGCGCGGTCAAGCATGTCGAGGCGAGCTACCTGCAGAGCTGGCTGGTGCAGCCGGCCTGGGGCGACTGGCGCACCGAGAGCCAGTGGCTGTGGCGGCTGTCGACGCGGCATGGCTCGAATGGCGTGCTCGGCGATATCGGCGTTCACATCCTCGATTTCGCCTCGTATGGCTCGGGGCTCGACATCGGTCATGTGTTCGCGCGGCTGAAGACCTTCGACAAGGCGCCCGGCAACAGGATCGGCGAGTACGATCTCGATGCCAATGACAGCTTCACCATGGCGGTCGATTTCGACAATGGCGCGCTCGGCGTCATCCACGCCAGCCGCTGGGCCACCGGCCACATGAACGAACTGCGCCTGCGCGTCTATGGCGACAAGGGCGCGGTCGAGGTGCAGCACCGGCACGATTGGAGCAAGCTGCGCGTCTCGCTCGGCGCCGACGTCGCCACCGGCGCCTGGCAGGAGCTCGACGTGCCGGCCGTCCCCACCAACTACCAGCGCTTCGCCGAGGCGGTCAGGACCGGTACGATGCAGGAACCGAGCTTCCGCCACGCCGCCGAACTGCAGAAGGTCCTCGACCTCGCCATGGTCTCCGAGCGCGAACGCCGGGAACTGCCGACACACTGAGGCAGAGGGGGCGGGGCGGACTAGAACTCGCTCCAGCCCTGGCCGGCAGCCTTGCGAGCGGGGGAGGGCGCCTGCCTCGCGGCGGCGCGGTTCGATTGCGAGGCGGGCCTTGCGGCCGGTGTCAGCGTGAACTGGTCGATGATCTCGTCGAGATCGCGCGCCTGACTCTCGGTCTGCTCGATGGCTGCATTCGTCTGCTCGACCAGGGCGGCGTTGTGCTGGGTCATTTCGTCCATCTGCAGGACCGCCGCCGAGATTTCTCCGATCGAGAGCGACTGTTCTCGGCTCGCCACCGAGATCGCCGCCATCGCATGGGTACTCTCGCGTACCGCCGCCAGCAGGTCGGCCAGCCGGTGCGAGGCGTCCCGAACCAGGGACTCGCCTGCGGCGACTTCCGTCACGCTGGCCTCGACCAGTCCCTTGACCTCGAACGAGGCGTTGGCGGCCGATTGCGCCAGGCGTCGCACCTCCACCGCCACCACGGCGAAGCCCTTGCCGGCATCGCCGGCGCGGGCCGCCTCGACCGAGGCATTGAGGGCCAGCAGGTTGGTCTGGAAGGCAATGTCGTCGATCAGGCCGATGATGTTGGAGATCTTCCGCGACGAGTCCGAGATGCGATCCATCGCGTCGCTGACCTGCGCCATCACGGCACCGCCGGCTTCCGCGCTGGCCGCGGCCGAGTCCGCCTTGATGGCCGCGCCTTCGGCGAGCCGGGCGTTCTCGGTCACCGTCTTTGCCAGTTCTTCCATGCTCGCCGACGTCTGCTCGATGGCGGCGGCCTGTCGCGTGGTCCGCTCGCTCAGGTCATTGGCGCCCGCGAGAATCTCTCCGGTTGCCGTCTTGAGCTGCCGGGAGGTGGTCTGCAGTTGCCGTACGATGCTGGTCAGGCGGTCGGCAAGCGCGTTCGTATCGTCCTTGATGTGAGCGAAGCCGCCCTCGAAGTCGGACTCGATGCGGCCGGTCAGGTCGCCCGATGCCAGTTGCTGTAGTACCTCGCCCGTCATGTCAGCTGCCCACTGGATCTTTTCTGCATTTTCTCTGTCGCGTTTCTGCGCCTCGGCCAGGACTTGCTCGAAGTAGACGCTGACGGCCATGTCGATGTCGACCATCACCGACTTCATCATGGCGGTCAGAACATCGGCCATGTCGTCGACCGTCTGCATCGTCTGAGCGTCGCGCTTCCGGTTCAGCAGGGGCCGCGGCTCGGACGCCATGCGCTGCGCCATGAAGTCATGCGCGACGCCCCGCACCAGCGTTTCCAGTATCAGGCCGTAGCCACCGATGTACCAGCGCGGCTCGAGCCCGATGGTCGCGTGCCGAAGGCCGATCCGCCGACTCGATTCAACGTAGGCGTCGTCGAATTGGCCCGTCGCGATCGCCTTCCAGTGCCCGAGTTGGCTGTTCTGCGCCCGGTTGATCTGCGGCGCCCCGGAGAAGAACTTCGAGACCTCCGGCACCTTGACCAGCTTTTCGTAGAACCTCTCCAGGGCGACCGGCAGGTGTGCGAGCACGATCTTCTTGGCGGAGGCGAGCGTCTCGACGCTCTTGCGATCGAGGCCGATGAAGTCGAGGCGTGTTGAGAGGTCGTCCGGCGATTTCATGGGTCCCGTTTCATCGACTGGAGAGGCGCGTTGCAGCACCAACCTTAAGCGCGGTCGGCTCCGAGCGCGCCTGTGTGGGCAATCGCTTGTTAAGTTCTGGTCGATAACTTAGGCTTGCCCCAGCTGCCACCCACGATTCCCGCCGCAAAGGAGTCGAGTCCGGTTATGGAAGCTATTCGAGTTGCCGACGCCCTTGCCAAGATTGCGCCCTCCGTCGCGAGGATTGCAGAGGCCCGCGGTCGCGACGAACTTGTCGACTGCATCCAGGACGCCGTGGAGTCGATCGGCTTTGACTATTTCGGCTACACGGCCGCAATTCCTCGTGCCGGCGGGGAAGCGTTCTTCCCGCTGATGACGACGTTGCCGACGGAAGCGTGGGAGGCTTTTCACGCGGCTGGACTGTTTCGATCCAATCCGATGCTGGACCGGCTGCGCAGCACCGGTCAGGGCGGTGTGTTTCCCGATGAGGCTGCCCGGGCGCATCCTGCCAATCCCGGGTTCATGGCCCTGCTGGAGAAAGCCGGGCTGGCCGGTGGAGCGGTCACTCCGATCATCTCGCCGACCGAGGAACTCTCGGTGCTCGGGGGCTACTCGCGCGAGACGGTGCCTCGGCCATCGGTGTTGCCGGCACTGGCCGTGATCGGCTCTGCCGTTTCCCTCCGGCTCATCACGTTGAGCGAAGCGCCCGACGCCGCGTCGGCAAGCCTGTCACCCATTCAGCGGGACATTCTGCACTGGATGAAGCAGGAAAAGTCCAACCTCGACACCGCGACCATTCTGGGCATCAGCAAGCGGAAGTGCGATTATCACGTCGCCGAAATCTACCGCAAGCTCGGGGTCGTGTCCCGCATACAGGCGATCACCGCCGGCGAGCGGTTGCTGACGGCCAGCCGGCCATAGGCGCAACTCTCGGCCACACGGCCTCTGATCTGCGAATTTCGCCCGCCGCTGCGTCTAGCCATGAATTCACCGCGTTCTCCATGGCTTGCAGGCCATTGCGGCTATCGAAGAGCTTCACCTGAAACCTGACCATTCAGGGAGCCTACGTCGCCGCCGGCCAATAGTCGATCATGGCGGGAGTTGCCGGTGCCGCAGGCTCGGTGTCATCCCGGCGCAGGCCGGGACCCAGCACTTTGCACATGCACCGTGATTGGGATGCATCTCAAGATGGGCCCCGGCCTCCGCCGGGGTGACCGCGGTGGGGGTGGCTCAATGGTGCCCCATGAGATCAGGGTGTGGGGGCCGACCCACTTGAGCGCAGCACGCACCGTGATTCCGGGGCCCCACTCCCCATTGCAACCCACCCCCGTCCTGCCCATTTATCTGCCGTCACCAGCGGAGCACCCCCATGGGCATTCTCGGCGCCATCCTCATCGGCTTCGTCGTCGGGATCCTTGCCAAGCTGATCACGCCGGGCGATCCGAAGCCGCGCGGCTTCATCCTCACCACGGTCCTGGGGATCGTCGGGGCGCTGCTCGCCACCTGGCTGGGGCAGGCCATCGGCCTCTACCAGTCGGGCGAGAGCGCCGGCTTCTTCGGGGCGCTGATCGGCGCAGTGATCATCCTCATCGCCTGGCGCCAGCTGGCCCGGCCGCGCTGACGCTCCGCAAAGGTTCCGATTCATCGCGGGCCTGGCTTGCGCTAACCTCGCCGTGATGATTCCGACCCTCGAGACCGAACGCCTCATCCTCCGCCCGCACCGGCTCGCCGATTTCGACGCCTATGTCGAGATGTGGGCCGATCCGGACGTGGTGCGGTTCATCGGCGGCAAGCCGTTCGACCGCGAGTCCTCATGGTCGCGGTTCCTGCGCCATTTCGGCGTCTGGCAGCTGATGGGCTTCGGCTTCTTCGCCATCGAGGAGAAGGAGACCGGCCATTTCGTCGGCGAGGCGGGGTTCCACGACCTGAGGCGCAAC
Source organism: Devosia sp. (assembly GCF_041917035.1). Classification (GTDB taxonomy): domain Bacteria; phylum Pseudomonadota; class Alphaproteobacteria; order Rhizobiales; family Devosiaceae; genus Devosia_A. The sequence continues at coordinate 7,385 of NZ_JAYRYM010000043.1, forward strand.
CTCGTTCCCAGCCTCGAGGGTACGCTCGAGGCGGGCTGGGCGCTCAATTCGGGCGGGCAGGGCTGGGGCTATGCCACCGAGGCGATGAGTGCCGCCATCGGCTGGGCCGGAACGGCCTTTGCCGGGCAGCGCATGACCTGCATCATCAACCCGGACAATCTGCCCTCGATCCGCGTCGCCGGCCGGCTCGGCTTCACCGAGCTGGCGCGCACCAGCTATTTCGAGAGCCCCATCGTCGTCTTCGAACGCCGATCGGCCTGAGCGCCGCTCCTCCAAAAGCGAAGGGGCGCCACCGGGGCGCCCCCTGTCATTCGGGATCGTCGGCCTATTGCGCGGCGGGTGCCTGCATGGCCGGAGCTTCCATGGCCGGAGCCTCCATGGCCGGAGCCTCCATCGCCGGCGCTTCCATGGCCGGGGCTTCCATGGCATTGGCGGCCGGAGCCTCTGCCGGGGCTGCGGCCGGCGTCTCGGCCGGAGCCGGCTCGGGGGCCGGAGCCGGGGTGGCGTCGGTGATGCGGCCGTCGGTATAGGGCGTATAGGCGCCACCGAGCTTGGCGACATAGTCGGCCAGCACCTTCTCGAGCGGCGGGCCGAAGTCGTAGGCGTCGAGGCCGTTGCTGGCGAACAGGGCGTAGCCGTCGCCACCGGTGCGCATGAAGTTGTTGGTCACGACGCCATAGGTCCTGGCCGGGTCGATCGCCACCCAGGCCTCACCGTCCTTGACCAGCACGTCGCTGACGCGCGAGCCGGCCGGCTTGGACGTGTCGAAGGTATATTTCAGCCCGGCGACCTGCGGGAAGCGGCCGGCACCGTTCTCGATGTCCGAGACGCCGTTCTCCAGTGAAGCGACGATGTCGGCGCCGGTCAGCTGGAAGGTGGCGAGCGTGTTGGAGAAGGGCAGCACGGTGAGCACTTCGCCCATGGTGATCTCGCCCGCATCGATCGAGGCGCGCAGCCCGCCGCCGTTCTGGATGGCAATGCTGATGCCCTGGTCCGCGACGCGGTCGAGGATGGCGTCGGCGACGAGGTTGCCCATGGCGCATTCCATGGCGCGGCAGACCTTGCGGTCGCCCTCGATGGCGGCGGTGGCGCTGCCGATCACCTCGTTCTTGAGCGCCTCGAGGGGCTTGCCCAGTTCGACCAGCCGGTCGACGAAGCCCTGGTCGGGGGTCACCGAAGCGTCGAGCAGGATCGGCGCACCTTCCGCCGAAACCACCTTGCCGGCATCGTCCCAGGTGATCTTGATGTCGCCCAGGTACTTGCCGTACTGGCCGGCCTGGACGATCGGCACGTCGACGCCGTCGCCGTTCTTGACCAGCGTCGGGTAGGCGCCCGCCGCCTTCTCGTCCGTATTGGAGAGCAGCGTGTGCGAATGGCCGCCGACGATCACGTCGATGCCGGGCACCGCCAGGGCGAGTTCCTGGTCGATGGTGTAGCCGATGTGGGAGAGCACGATGATCTTGTTGATCCCGGCGCCCTCGAGCGCGCCGACCGCACCCTTGACGTAGGCGGTGACGCTCTCGAACGCCACGTCGCCCGTGGTGGCGATCTCGGGCGTATCCTCGGTGGTGGCGCCGATCACGCCGATCTTCTCGCCGCCGATATTGAGCACGATCACGCCCTTGGGCCGGCCGGCGAGGTCGGGGTCCTTGGTGGTGTCGAAATTGCCGCCGATGATGGGGAACTTGGCCGCGGCGAGGAACCTGGCGAACTCGGCCGGGCCGTCGTCGAATTCGTGGTTGCCGGTGGCCACCACGTCGAAGCCCATGTCATTGAGGAAGTCGGCGACGATCTGCGACTTGTACTGGGTGTAGAACAGCGAGCCCTGGAAATTGTCGCCGGCCGACAGCAGCACGACATTCTCGCCGGCGGCGGCCGCCTCGGCCTTCTCCGCATCGATCGCGGTCTTCAGCCGCCCGATGCCGCCGAAGCACTCGCCCTTGCCTTCACCCTCGGCATTACAGGTCGAGTCGGTGCCGGTGATCGACTCGAATCGCGAGTGGAAATCATTGATGTGCAGGATCTTGAGCGCGAACTCGGCCTGCGCCGCGCCGCTGAATCCGGCTGCGAGTGCCAGCGCCGAGGCGCCTAACAGAAGTCGTTTCATGTCCCTGTCCTTTTCGTTGGAATCCGAGTGGTCCGGATTCTTCTCCCACCGCCATGCGACGCCTCGATAACAGCGTCGCCGCGGTCGTCCGCACCTTCGCAACTCCGGTGACGGAGAGAGTTAACAACAGTTCGCCGGGCAGGGGAAGGGTACCAGGGGCCGGCGCTCCGGCCGGCCCGTCCGGGCCCGACAAATAGCGCTGGCGTCGAGTCCGGTTTCGGCTACTCTCCGCCGGTTTTTGCGAGGAGTATACGCGATGCGCAGCGCACTGATCGTCTGGGGTGGTTGGAACGGGCACGATCCGGAGGAATGCGCGGCGATCTACCGGCGCTGGCTGCACGAGGATGGCTTCTCGGTGCGCGTCGAGACCGACCTCGCCGTCTTCGCCGATCCGGCGATCCACGAGCTCAGCCTGATCATCCCGATCTACACGATGAGCCGCATCGACAAGGAGCCGCTCGGCAACCTCGTCAAGGCGATCGAAGGCGGCGTCGGGCTCGCCGGCCACCATGGCGGCATGAGCGACGCGTTCCGCGAGGCGGTCGACTACCAGTTCGTCGTCGGCGGACAATGGGTGGCGCATCCGGGCAACATCATCGATTACACCGTCGACGTCACCCGGTCGGACGATCCGGTCATGCAGGGCATTCCCGCCTCGTTCCCCTACACCTCCGAGCAGTACTACATGCACATGGACCCCTCGGTCGAGGTGCTCGCCACCACCACGTTCTCCGGACAGTACGCGCCCTGGACGAAGGGCGTCGTGATGCCGGTGGTGTGGAAGCGGCTGTACGGCGCCGGCCGCGTCTTTCACTCGACGCTGGGCCATCGCGCCAGCGAGTTCGAGAACCCCAACATGGCCACCATCCTCCGCCGCGGCATCAACTGGGCGGCACGGGCGGAAGGCTGAGCCGACGCCGGATCGTATGACTACGCTCGGTTGCCGCCGCGACTGCTGACCTGGCTGCGGGAGCGCTATCGTGATCCCTTGAGTCAAGGAGAAGACGATGCGCACCGCGCTTGCACTGGTTCTCTGGATCGCGCTGTTCGCCAGTCCCCTGGCGCAGGCCTCGCTGCCGTACGCGATCGTTGCGGAATCCGACGACGACGAGCCGCCGCCGCCCTGCGAGAGCGGTTCGACTGCAGATGGGGATTGTCTACCGATCGAGCCCCCGTGCCTTCTTCTGATCTTTTGTCCGAAGCTTCCCGGCGGCGGACCCGGTCCCGGCTACTTCATGCCGATAATGGGCGACCTTCTGGTCAATGACGATCGCGCCTTGAGGCAGGTCATGGCTGGGGACAGGTATCGTCACGAGATCATTGGTTCCGAGTAGGCGGGGCGTCGATGGCCAACTGGGTGGCGTGGCGGGACTACCTCCGGCTCGCCTACGCGGAAGACGCAATCATCGCGTTCGGCCTCTGTCTCGCCATCGCTGTGACGGCCAACCTGATTGCGCGGCAGAACCTGCGGACGCACCTGCAGGTCGCAATGCTGCTGTTGGGGGTCGCGATGCTTGGGGCGACGGCGGGCTTTGCCGGCGGCATGAGTCGCGAGGCGGCAGTGGGGAGCATCATTCCCGCCGCGCTGACCCTGGTGGGTGGCATTTCAGTTTACCTGTTCGGTGCCGACAACACCAGGGGAGCAGCGGTTTCACTGACGGCGGCGTGCTTTGCGCTAGCTCTGTTCCTGGGCTACTCGTCGAGTTCTCAGTTGCGCGCCATCGGCGACGAGTTTCGCGATCTTCGGGATCGTTGCGTGGCGGCCTATGTCGATCCCGACCTGCTCAAGGAGGCCGCGACCTTCGAGCGTTTCGAGGCGGCCATGGGGAGCAAATGCGCGGCGGGCCTCAAGTGGGCCGGGAGTTGATCCCCCGCTGCTGTCGCCAACTTACCACCGCAGCACCCACCGTCCCAGCGCCGCTCCCACCAGTGCCGAGATCAGGATGCCGAGCGTGTACCAGATGGTGATGAAGGGCAGCCCGCCTTCGCCGCAGTGGAAGGCATAGACCCAGGCGCTGGCGCCGCCGGCGGCAAGGCCGGTGGCGAAGCCGGCGAGCGGCAGGTTGGTCGGCGCCAGCCGGCGCATCACCAGGACCAGCGCCGCGTGGATCGGCACCGACAGCACCACGATGTAGATCGGGCAGACCAGCGCCGTGCCGCCGAGCAGCAGTTCACGCACGGCCTCGGGCGGGGCGGCGAGGATCTGCAGGATGCCGCCGATGCCGAGCAGCAGCACCAGGGCCACGGCGCCCGCCACCGGCCCGCGCATGGTGCCGCCCGGACGCGCGAGGCGCGTGGCCGAAACGAAGCCCAGCACGGCGAAACCGAGCGTGAAGGCGAATTTGCTCCAGAAGGTCCACTGGCCGGTCGCGGCCGGCAGGTCGGCGCGCAGCCCGATCCACGGGACCATCACGGCAAAGGCCAGCGCCGCCCCGATCCCGAGTGCGGCGAGCAGCCGGCGCGGCAGGGTGCCACGCCGCACCGGGCGGATATCGTCGGCCAGCCGGGCGATCAGTTCATCGGTCATCGCGGTCTCCCGGCGCAAATCGTGCCGCGAGGGCCTTGAGGCCGCGATGGATGGAAACCTTCGCTGCCGTCTCCGTCATCCCCACGCTGCGCGCCGCCTCGGCGATCGAGGCGCCCTCGAGCCGCACCTGCCGGATCAGCTCGGCCGGGCGGGCCGGGATGGTCGCCAGCGCCACCTCGACATCCATCCGCGCCGTGGCATCGCCGGCCTCGTCGCGGGCGAACAGTGCCGCGTCGTCCTCGAGCGGCACGGTGTAGCGGATGCGGCTGCGCCGGTAGTGGTCGATCAGCTTGTAGCGGGCGATCGCGTAGGCCCAGGCGGTGAAGCGCTGGGTCGGATCGTAGGTCAGCCGCCGCGTATGGATGGCCATCAGGGTTTCCTGTACCAGGTCGTCGCGGCTCGCTGCCAGCGCGTCGCCCAGTCGCCGGGCGAAATAGGCCTTCAGCAGTCGGCCCAGTTCGTCGAGCAGCCGGCGATATGCCGCGGCGTCTCCGCCGAGCGCCGCGACCATCTGGCTCCGAAGCCGAGCTTCCGTGTCTGGCGCGACGCTCATTGAGTCCCGGTTCGTTTCATCCCGGCGAAAGGTTACACGCTCAAAACGACAATGTCGCGGGGCGCGCTTGCCTCACGACGCGGTGAGCGGGGGTAACCTCGCGCGGCCGTGGCGCGAAGGAGAGGAGAGGCACGGGTCCGGCCCGCTCGGCGGTGATGAACTCTCCGTGATCGGCGCCAATCGCTCGCCGTGGTGCCGTTGCTATGCGAAACTGTGCAGGTTCGAGGGAGTGACCATGACCGACCAGCCGATCGATGCCGCGGCAGCCCCCCGGCCGAAGCGCGCCAAGGGGCCGCTGATCTACCGGCAGTCGGTCTTCACCCGGCTGACTCACTGGGTGTGGGTGCTGGCCCTGTTCTTCCTCCTGCTCAGCGGCCTGCAGATCTGGAACGCGCATCCGGCGCTCTATGTCGGCCAGCAGTCCGGCTTCGAGTTCGACAATGCGATCCTGCGCATCGGAGCAGAGAATACTGACGCTGGGCCAAGGGGTTATACGGTTCTTTTCGGAAACAAGTTCGATACGACCGGGGTGCTCGGGATGAGCGGGTCGGCCAGCCGCCCGGACTATGTCGGCTTTCCCGGCTGGGCCACCATTCCCTCGGTGCGCGACCTCGCCACCGGTCGGGTGGTCCACTTCTTCTTCGGCTGGATTCTGTTCGGCACGCTTGCCGTCTGGCTGCTTGCCAGTCTCGTCAACGGGCACCTGTGGCGCGATGTCGTTCTCAAGCCGCGCGATCTGCGCGACCTGCCGGGCGATATCTGGGCGCACCTGCGCTTCCGCTTCCATCACGGCCGCAGCTACACGCCGCTGCAGAAGCTCGCCTACTTCGTCGTCCTCGTCGTGCTGTTTCCGCTGATCATCCTCACCGGCCTTGCCATGTCGCCGACGATGAATGCCGGCTGGCCGTGGCTGATCGAGGTGTTCGGCGGGCGGCAGACGGCCCGCACCCTGCATTTCGTCGCCATGCTGGGGCTGGTGCTGTTCTTCGTCGTGCACATCGCCATGGTGCTGCTCGCCGGTCCGTTCAACGAGCTGCGCTCGATGCTCACCGGCTACTACCGGGCGAGCCCCGGCACCGAACCCGACAGCCGGAGAGGCCGCTCCAATGGCTGACCTGATCCTCAACCGCCGCCGGCTGATCGGCCTGTCCGCCGCCGGGGCCTCCTCGCTGGTCCTTGCCGGCTGCAACCAGTTCGATTTCCTCGCGCGCCGCAACGATCCGGTGCGCGATTTCCTCGAGCGCGCCAATGCGCTGACCTATCAGGCGCAGCGCGCCCTGGTCGGCGAGCAGGCGCTGGCCAGGGAGTTCGCCGAGAGCGAAATCCGGCAGGGCCAGCGCCCCAACGGCTCCACCGACCCGCGCCAGAATGTCGAGGAATACCGGGCGCTGGTGGAGAGCGGCTTTGCCGGCTACCGGCTCCGGGTCACCGGCCTCGTCGAGACCGAGAAGAGCTATACGCTCGCCGAACTGATGAACATGCCGTCCCGCTCCCAGATCACCCGGCACGATTGCGTCGAGGGCTGGAGCTGCATCGCCAGGTGGACCGGCGTGCCGCTCGCGCGCCTGCTCGACGAGGCGGGGGTCAAGCCCGCGGCGAAGTTCGTCGTCTATCACTGCTACGACCGGCTCGGCGGTGGGCTGAGTGCTCCCGAGGCCTATTACGAGAGCTCCGACCTGATCGACGCCTTCCACCCTCAGACCATCTGCGCCTACGGCCTCAACAATGGCCCGCTGCCGGTCGAGAACGGCGCGCCCGTCCGCATCCGCATCGAACGCGCCCTCGGCTACAAGCAGCCCAAATACGTCCACACCATCGAACTGGTCGAGGGCTTCGCCCAGTACGGCCTGGGGCAGGGCGGCTACTGGGAAGACCACGGCTACGACTGGTACGGCGGCATCTAGTCCGGCTCACGGCGGCACAGTCGTAGCTCCCTCCTCACCGAAGGCGGGGAGAGGGGACCGGCGAAGCCGGTGGGTGGGGCGCGCGCACCGACAAATGGGGTCAGGGTGGGTGGCCCTGCCGGTGCCGCAGGCCCGATGTCATCCCGGCGCAGGCCGGGACCCAGCACTTTGCATAGGGGCCCTGATTGCGATGCATCGCAGGATCGGCCCCGGCCTGCGCCGGGGCGGGTGGCACGATGATGCCCCCAACAAGGCCGGGGCGTTGGGGCCCAGCCCACCCACCATGCTGCGCATGGTCCCCCCTCCCCGCCTTCGGCCGGGAGGGATAGGGGGCGACTGATGGGTTCAACCTTGGCGGCGAAGTCGTCGCTCCCTCCTCGCCGGAAAGGCGGGGAGGGGGGACCGGCGAAGCCGGTGGGTGGGGGTGACGATGGCGCGCGATCCAGACCCGCAGCGATCTGCCGGATCGAGACCCCCGCGGCACGTAGCCGGGCAAGCTCGATCCTCTCCTCAACACTGAACTGTCGATATCTCTGTCCCATTCCAACACCCTAACCAGGTGTTGCACTTCGTTTGAGAACTCAGGGGACCCAGCACCTTGCACAGGCGCCGGGGTGACAGCGGTGGGGTGGCAACACTGGTGCCCCAGCCACCTCCAGGTGGAGGGGGCGCCGGCGGCAGGCGCGAAGCGCATCCGAACCCCTCGACGCGGCTGCAGACAGATATACTCTCGCGATCAACGCCGTCGAGGAGTGCCCGCGAGTGACCCCATCCAAGCCCACCACCATCGAGGCCTACAACCGCGCCCAGGCCGGCGACGATCCGGCGATTTGCGATCGCCTGCGGGCGCTGTTCGACCAGCACCTGCCCGAGGCCGAGAGCAAGATCTGGCACGCCCATCCGGTGTGGTTCCTCGACGGCAACCCGATCGTCGGCTACAGCCGGCTGAAGCGCGGCATCCGCGTGCTGTTCTGGAGCGGGCAGTCCTTCGCCACGCCCGGCCTCGTCCCGGAGGGAAGCTTCAAGGCGGCCGAGATCGGCTACGCGACGCCGGCCGAGATCGACGCCGAGCGCCTCGGCCGCTGGCTCGCCGAGGCGCGGAGCATCCAGTGGGACTACAAGAACATCGTCAGGAAGCGCCGCCTCGATCCGCTCTTCTGAGGCCGCCGGACCGGCGTCGCCTTTACCGTTCGATCACCGGCCGCGGGCGACAATCCCGCCGCTGGCCGAATCGCCGCGCCAGGAGGTGACTTCCGCATGCCCAGGCTTCCGCTCGTCCTTCTCGTCCTCCTCCTCGCGACGCCCGCGGCGGCCGATGACTGGTTCTACGAGAACCTGGGGGTGCCCATCGCCTATGCCGACAACGGGCTCGCGCAGTTCCAGTTCGCCTGCCGCGGTGGCGACCTCGCTATGGGCTTCTGGGTGCGGGCGCCGCACCGGCAGGTGGCGGGCGCCGGCGCGATGAACCTGGCGCTGACCCCCGATCCGGCGCCCGGGTCGGCGGTTTCCGCCACCCCCGGCACCAGCTTCGCCCAGGACATGCCGCTCATCCACATCGATGGCACGTCGATGATCGTGCGCGGCCCCGTCGCCCGGCAATGGGCCCGCATCGCGCAGCGCGCGCGCGACACCCTGCGCGTCGCCTATGTCCGGAAGACCTCCGGCGGCAAGCTCGAGGTCTTCGACACCAACAGCTTCGGCGCCGCCGGTTCGTCCGCCGCCATCGGCAAGGTGCTCGAGCACTGCGGGTGAAGAAGCGTCCCCGAGACGGGACCATCTCCGTTCATCAAGGTGACCGCATCAGGGCGGTGGCGCGGGAAACCGGAGCATTATGGTGCGTTCACGCGTTCATCATCGTGGCGGAACCGTGAAGCGGCCGGCCTATCCCCGTGGCCCGCTCACCTGCTGCATGGCTCCCCTGCGGGCCAGGCCCGTGAAAGGCCTTGCAAATTCGGCCCGTATCCCCCATATCCCGGCTCAGTCACCGGTCCGGGTTATCCTCGTGTTGAGGAACGGGCGTATAGTGGTGATGGACTTCTCTTCTTATCGGCCAATAACGGTGAGCGGCGAAGTGCCCCGGATGCGGTCCCCGAAAGGGTGAGACCACCGGGAGACAGCGCAACCGTGCGGCAATCCCGTCGCCAGTGCATCGATCCATTCGCCGCGCCCCATCGGGCATCCGGCGATCCTGCGCGCAGCCGGTTGGCCCGGCGCGCGCCAACGTGAGTTTTTCTTTTGACCCAGACCTTCACCGAACTCGGCCTGTCCGCGCAGCTCGTCAGCGCGCTCACTGCCGCCGGCTTCACCACCCCGACCCCGATCCAGGCCAAGGCGATCCCGCCGCAGCTCGAGCGCCGCGATATCATGGGCATCGCCCAGACCGGCTCGGGCAAGACCGCCGCGTTCGGCCTGCCCATCCTTGCCGGCCTCGCCGAGCTCAAGGGCCGCGCCAACCCGATGACCACGAGGGCGCTGATCCTCGCCCCCACGCGCGAGCTCGCGGTGCAGATCGATGAGGTGCTGCACAAGCTCTCCGGCGGCCGGCTCACCACCGTGCTCGTCCTCGGCGGCGCCTCGCGCGGCGGCCAGATCCAGAAGATCGCCCGCGGCGTCGATGTCACCATCGCCACCCCCGGCCGCCTCAAGGACCTCGTCGACGATCGGAAGCTCAGGCTCAACGAGACACGCTGGCTGGTGCTCGACGAGGCCGACCGCATGCTCGACATGGGATTCATCAACGCCGTCAAGCAGATCGCGGCCGCCATCGGGCCGCGCCGGCAGACGGCAATGTTCTCTGCCACCATGGCGCCCGAGATCGCCGAACTGGCCAAGGGCCTGCTCACCGATCCGGTGCGCGTCGAGGCCAATCCCGCGGCGCAGACGGTCGGCACCATCGATCAGCGCGTCATCCTCGCCGGCTCCAAGGAGAAGCGCGGGGTGCTCAACAAGCTCCTCGAGGATGCCGCGCTCAACCGCGTCATCATCTTCTCGCGCACCAAGCACGGGGCGGATCGCGTCGCCAAGAACCTCGCCATCGACGGCCATGTGGCGGCGGCGATCCACGGCAACAAGTCCAACAATGCGCGCCAGGCGGCCCTCAAGGGCTTCGCCACCGGCGAAGTGCGCATCCTCGTCGCCACCGACATCGCGGCGCGCGGCATCGACGTGCAGGCGATCAGCCACGTCATCAACTACGAACTGCCCGACGATCCGGAGAACTATGTGCACCGCATCGGTCGCACCGCCCGCAACGGCGCCTCGGGCTTCGCGATCACGCTGTGCGACGGCACCGAGCGCGGCAAGCTGCGCGACGTCGAGCGGCTGATCCGCCGCACCCTGCCCACTACCGGCGAGCTGAAGGGCAATGGCGGCGAAGTCGTCGATGCCGCCGAGGCACGGGCGCCGCGGCCCGCCGCGCGTCCATCGGCGCCGCGTCCCGATGGCCAGCGCAAGCAGGCCAATGCCGGCCGGCATTTCTCCGGCGCCAAGAAGGCGGCGATCGTCGACGGACGCAAGCGCACCAATGGCGGCGGCGAGGCGAGGCCCGCGGCCGGCGGCAATGCCCAGCAAGTGCGCGGCGGCGCGGGCGCGGGCAGCAACGTGTCGCGCAACGGCGGCGCTCCGGCCACCGCCCAGGCCTGGTGGGAAAAGCCCACCGGCTCGGGCTCGCCTCCGCCCAAGGCGCGCTGGAACAAGCAGCAGAAGGATGCCGCCAAGGCCCGCCGCGCCGATGGCGACCGCGCGCGTGTCACCGGCTGAGCCAGGTCGCTGCGCCCGTCTCTCCGGGGTGCCGTAAGGCGCCCCGGAGGCGTTTCGCCTCCGAACCTGAACGCAGGATAAATGCCGGGTTCCGGGAACGTTCAAGCGCTCGGCCGCATTCTTGCCCCAACGATGAACCAGCGGCCTTCGGGCCAAGCCGTGGGGGCACAAATGCTGAAACTCTCGCTGATCGCCTTGTTCGTGATGTCGATGGCCACCCTGACTGTGGCGGCTTCCGCCATTCCGTCCGGTGCCGCCGATGCCGGCCGGCCGGCCGTGCTTTCGCAGCTCAACTGAGCCACCCGCCCTTTCCAGGCGCAACCGCTCGCCGGAGCGGTCGAGGCCCGTCCTGCCATGAGCACCCCGATGCAAATCCTCCTGCTGGTCCTGTTCGCCGCCGCCCTCGCCGTCCTCGCCTTCGCCGCCGCGAGCGTGGTGCTGGTCTAGCTGGCGCCGCCCAGGGCCGCTCCGCCCCGTCGCAGCGGCGCTCCATTAGGGCGGCGGATAGCCGAAGACGCCGAGCATCGAGTGATAGAATTCCACCGACTCGGTCGTAAACGTCGGCGGGTTGGCGCCCGCCATGTAGGCCCTGTAGGCCGCGTCGATCTCGTCGAAGTCCGGCTTGAGGCTTGCTGGGGCGACTCCGCCTTTGATTGCCTTATCGATGTACTGGAGCGGTTCGAGAACGGTGGCCTTGATCTGCGACTGTTCCGCAGCAAAGGAGTCGGGTGAGATGCGTGTGCGCTCGACATACTTTCCGAGCTTCACACGCGTGGCGACGAACTGGATGACCTTCTGGTCCGGACGAACGAAGTGCACACCGACCTGGCGATGGAACGTGTGCAGGGTGAATGCCGAGCGATACCAGCCGTTGAGGGCGATGTCGGCCGTTTCCGAGCCGCCCGAGCCGGTGGCGGCGAGGAAGTTGTAGGCGGCCTGACAGTAGAGAAAGTCCTCCGTCCGTGCCGCAAACCCGGAGCCGTCCGGCTCCTTGCATTGATCCTGCACGCGTTCCGGACTGTAGTTGACCTGCAGATTGGGAATACGCACGGTCCTCGCCTCGCACGGCGCCGCGAGGCACTTCGAGAACTGCAGCGGAATGATCAGGGTCTTCGGGCCGTCCATCCCGAACGCCTTGTTGAGCGTGATTTCGAGGACGGCATCGGTGAGGCTGTAGCGCTCGCCGACGAGTTGACCGTCGGCAAGCGGACTCAGCGTGCCATTGTCGAGCAGCGAGAAGGAGCGATCGTTATCCAGATCGGTGACGACCACGGCAGCCAGATTGTCGATGCTGCCTGATGCGATCCCGAGCTGCTGTGCCAGCGTGACATCGGCACCGCCGAGCGCTGCCATCAGCAGCAGAAGCCTGTAGAGTGCGTGCATGCCGTCCTCCCCGGTGCTGCGTCGCTACGATTTTGGTCGTGGATGGTCCGGATTGTCGTCGGGCTTGTCAGCCGTCTCGGCGGCTGCGGTCAAAGCGTCGGGAGCTGACTCGGCCCGCCGCATCGCTGTCTGGTCCGCCGGGTCGGGAGACAACTCGGTCTCCTCCGGCTCCTGCTGCCGCGCAGGCCTTGCGGCATCGGCGGATTTGATGCCCAGCAGGATCAGGATGATCAGCGATGTTGATTCGAGAAACGCGCGCAGGGCTGCGGTCATGGTTGTCGCTTCCGGCGAGTCCGGGGCCATCAAGGCCTTGCTCTCGGTGGTGAGGCTGCTGACATAGCCGACAAACACGCAGATGAAGGCGGCAACAAAGATCAGAATCAGCAGCGCCGCCAGGGTCGAGCGCAGACTATCGGCCCTGAAAACGGTAATGGCGCCGATAACCGGCACGAGCAGTGACTGCAGCGGGTTCGTTCCTGGGTCGGACAGATATATGCGTGCAAGTACAACGGGAAAGGTGTCGTGGTACTCATGGAAGAGCAACCCGAATGACACCAGGATCGGAAACGCGCAATAGAGCATGGAAAGCAATATCGCGACGATATCTAGTACGCTATCGCGCCCCCTCATGCCCGATCCCCGCATTTTTACGCAACGCCTAGTGTATTGTGATCGGCCGAAGCGCGCAATCGCGGAAAGGACTGCGTTTCAGCTGAGCGGAATGCCCTTGCCGCCCTTGTCCTTCTGGTAGGTGGCCGACAGGTCGTTGTAGACCGCGTTGAGATCGTCGACGCGGCCGACCAGCCGTTCCTTGGAGGAGCGGTCGAGGCCGGCGATCATCT
>NZ_JAYRYM010000044.1:0-20270 GCF_041917035.1 Devosia sp.
CATGGAGGCCGTCTTGTTGAGCGGCCCGAGCGCACCCGCGACGAACCGGCGCCGGCCGTCCTTTTCGAAGGCCAGTTGCGCCGCCTCCCGGGCCAGGCATGCCCCGGCGAAGTTCAACTCGTAGGCGAACTCCTGCATGCCATAGTCCGTCATCACGATGTCGGTCGACGAGAACGTGTTGGTTTCGACGATGTCGGCACCTGCGAGAAAGTACTCGAGATGAATGGCACGAATGGCGTCGGGCTGAGTGAGGTTCAGCAGGTCATTGTTGCCGCGCAGGTCTCGGGGCCAATCGCGGAACCGCTCGCCGCGATAGGCCGCCTCGTCGAACCGGCGGGCCTGGATCATCGTCCCCATGGCCCCGTCAAGGATCAGGATGCGCTCGGCCGCGGCTCTGGACAGCGCGACACGGACCTCGTCGCCTTTCGGCAGGGAATTTGCATCGATCTCAAGGTGTTGCCGTTCAAACATCACTCGACTTTCCGACCAACGTGACGCCAAATACGTCAAACGCCGGCGACGATCGCACGGCGAGATATAAAGATATCTTTATATGCCTTCCGATGCCGCGGCAAGCAAGCGGCTTATGCACCGCCGTCAGGTACCGGCGGCTCCAGCCAGGGGATCCTCGCGTTACCGTGCCATTCCTGCTCATCCCCGGCCTCAACTGCACCGCAAGGGTCTTCGCCGGCCTGACCGACGTTCTGTGGCCGTTCGGCGCGGTGACCGTTGCCAACCACCGTGGCGGCGACAGCATCGGCGCAATCGCTGCGGACATACTGTCGGCAGCGCCGAGTCGCTTTGCGCTCGGTGGCTTCTCAATGGGTGGCTATATCGCCTTCGAGATCATGCGTCAGGCACCCCACCGGGTAGACCGGCTGCTGCTGCTCGATACGTCGGCGCGTCCCGACACGCCTGAAGCGGCCGAGAATCGCCGCCGCCGCATTGCGCTGGCCGAGAGCGGCAAGTTCGAACTTGTCGTCGAACAATCCTTCCCGATGGCAGTCCACCCGGACAACCAGGAGCGCGCCGACGTGCGGGCGCTGCATCGCGAGATGGCCCTCGCCAACGGTGCGGAAGCCTATATCCGGCAGCAGCGTGCCATTTTTGCGCGTCCCGACGCCCGGCCTGGTCTGGCGACGATTGCCGTGCCTACGATGGTCATCGTAGGGGAGGGGGACCTGATCACCCCGCCGGCGGCCGCGGAAGAGATGCATCGAGCCATCCCCGGCAGCCGCCTTGCCGTGATCGCGGGGGCCGGCCACATGGCCATCGCCGAAGACCCCCGCTCGGTCTACGCCGCCGTTCGACAGTGGGCGGAATTGCCGCGAACCTAGGCGGTCTCGTGCTTCCACTCAGCGAGCGGGAATACCCGATCGTAGGCCAGGTTGAACACATAAGCATAGGCCATGTAGAAGCCGGCGAACGCGGCGTCCATGATCAGGGCCTGCCAGAGGTCGATCCTGAGGTACCATGCGATCAATGGCATGAGGGCCAGCAGCAGCCCGACTTCGAACAGCACGGCGTGCAGCAAACGCAGCACTTGGCTCTTCCGGGTGGAGCCGGTCAGACGCCTGACAGCATGGTCGAAGCCCCAGTTGAAGATGTAGTTCCACAGCAGGGCGATCACCGCGCTCCCGGCGCTGACGACGCCGATGTCGAATAGCGGCATGTGGAACACAAACGCTGCCAGCGGGGTGACGAGAATCAACCCGATGAGTTCAAAGCTCACCGCGTGGCGAATACGATCTGACGTGGAACGCATGTCCCGATTTCCTCTCGGATCCCGGGTCGTCCCGATGCAAATGCGCGGAGGTCGCCGGGGTCGTCCCCGGACGAGAACCCGCTAGCACATGCGGCACAGGCTGGCAAATCGCCGATATACGCAATTTGCCTCAAATTAACGACGCGGCAACCACGTTCCTCCTCCAGCCACCGCTGTGGACCGCCTGCAGCTATGCTGCGCGCAATCCGTCGATTTGGGTCTCATGACATTGGCAGCTCCTTCTCGCGACCTCATTTTGGCCGCCCGAGTGCTCGTTTTGTCGCTGATCGCAGCAGTGGTTCTCGCTGCCTGCAGCAGTTCGGGTTCGGTTCCCCATATCAAGCGCGCCGCGTTCTCCGAAAAGGAGTTCGGCGTCAAGGCCAGCCCGCGTGTCACCAACGCCAAGAACCCGCCCAAGGGCGGTGGACGCCTTCTGATCGGCAAGCCCTATGTGGTGCGTGGCGAGACGTACGAACCCCTTGCGAACCCTGTCGGCTACGTCGCCTCCGGTTCCGCCTCATGGTACGGAGACGACTTCCATGGTCGCAGGACGGCCAACGGAGAGATCTTCTCGGCCACCGCCATTTCCGGGGCCAGCCCGGTACTGCCGCTGCCCAGCTACGTGCGGGTGACCAATCTCGAGAACGGCCGCTCAATGGTGGTGCGGGTGAATGATCGGGGGCCGTACCTGCATGGCCGGGTGATGGACCTCAGCTACCGCGCGGCCGAGATACTGGGCTACGCGGACAAGGGAGTGGGGAGCATTTCCGTCCAGTATATCGGCCCGGCGCCGCTCAATGGCGACGACACCCGTATGCTGCTGGCAAGCGTCAACCGGCCCACCCGACTTGAGGAGCAGGCAACCCGGCTTGCCCTGACGGAGAGGCCGGTCGAGGCCGCATGGGACCCGGTCGACCTCGCAGAAGTCGAGGCCGGGGGGCGGCCAGACGCGATTGGCGGGATCATGGACCTGTTCGGCTACGTCGACACCACTGCGGCCGAAGCTGCCATCGGCAGTGCACATGCGGCGGTCGACGCGATGGCCACCAAGGCCTCCGCACTGGAGGGCTGGATCGCGGCGGTCGACGTCGAGAAGCGCGCCATCCGACTGGAACTCGGCATCTTTGCCGACAGCATGCGGGCCGAGGAGGTCGCCATGGGCTTCACCCCGCTGGGCGCGGTCGCGGAGGAGGCGGTACGACTGCACGGGGTCGACGCAACCCGGCTGGTCCTCAGGCGTTTGAAACCCGGAGTGGTTCGCGCCGATGTGATGGCGCGTGCCGAAGAACTTGGCCTAGAAGCTATAGTTCTCTATTAGTCGAACAACGGCCGAAGTGAAGGCCGCACGCGGGGTTTCACGTTGCGAACGTTTGCCGACAGGATGTTCGGACTGGTCCTGCTGGTGCTGTTGGCGCTGGTCGGCGCGGCGCGCGCGCAGGAGTTCGACACGAAAGCCCCGTACGCGGTGCTGATGGACTACGAGTCCGGCACGATCCTGTTCAACAAGAATGCGGACGAGCGACTGGAGCCGGCCAGCATGGCCAAGCTGATGACGCTGGCCGTGGTGTTCGACCAGCTGCAGCAACGAAAGCTCCAGCCCACGGACGAGTTCTTCATTTCCGAACACGCCTGGCGCGATGGCGGCGCCGCGTCGGGCGGCTCTACCATGTTCGCGGAGCTGAACTCGAAGATCCAGGTCATGGACCTTGTTCGCTCCGTCATCATCCAGTCGGGCAACGACGCGGCGATCGCGCTGGCCGAAGGAATAGCCGGAACCGAAGTGAGCTTCGCGCAGATGATGAACCGGCTGGCCAGCGAGATCGGGCTGACGGGCTCGAGCTTCGTCAATGCCACCGGTTTGCCCGATCCCGATCAGTACTCGACGGCGCGAGACCTTGCCACCATCGCTCGCTTCATCATTGCGCAGTTCCCGGAGTACTACCCGATCTTCTCCGAGAAGGAGTTCACCTGGAACAAGATCCGCCAGCTCAACCGCAACTCCCTGCTGGAGATCGGCATTGGCGTCGATGGCCTGAAGACGGGGCACACCGAGGCATCCGGCTACGGTGAAGTCGTGTCGACTGCGGCCTCCGGCCGACGCCTGATCGGCGTGCTGCACGGCATGAAGTCGATGAGCGAGCGCACCGAGGAGGCGCGGAAGCTGATCACCTGGGGAACGCGCGGCTTTGAGCTCGTTCCGGTCTATCCGGAAGGAAAGCCGGTGGCGCATGCCAATGTCTACGGAGGGGCGTCCGAGACCGTGCCGCTGGTCGGCAAGGGCAACATCGACCTTTTCCTGCCCAAAGGCGCGCAGAACTGCCCCCAGGCCATCGTCACCTACAGCGCACCGATCCTACCGCCGATCGAGAAAGGGCAGCCGTTGGGGCAATTGCAGGTCTCCTGCAATGGCACGGTGGTGCAGGTTACGCCGCTCTATGCCGGCGAGGCTGTCGCCGAGGGAGACATCGTGCGCAAGGCCACCGACGCGCTCAAGGAACTGGCCTTGGGCTGGCTCTAGAACGGACGACGCCCAACATGCTCGATGTTCCCGCCCCTGCGGCCCGCTTCATCACCTTCGAGGGCGGAGAGGGCGTCGGCAAGTCCACTCAGGTCAAGCGCCTGCTGGTCCGGCTCAACCGGTTGGGCTTCGAGGCCGTTCGCACCCGTGAGCCCGGTGGGACGCCGAAGGCCGAGGCCGTCAGGGCCTTCATCCTGCAGGGGCGATCCGAGAGCTGGGGCGCCGGAGCGGAGGCGGTTCTCTTTGCTGCCGCACGCCTCGACCACGTGAGGCAGTTGATCGCGCCGAGCCTGGGGACGGGCAAGTGGGTGATATCCGATCGCTTCCATGACTCGACGCGCGCGTATCAGGGCCTGACCGGGGGCGTCGACGACCGCTTGATCCGAGGACTTGAGGCCCTGGCGCTCGACGGCCACCAGCCGGACATCACCTTTGTGCTCGACATGGACCCCGCAGCCGCCTTTGCCCGCGTCAACGCCCGCGAACTCGAACAGGCACTGGCTCAGACCGGAGACCGTTTCGAGAAGGAAGACCTCGATTGGCACCGCCGGCTGCGGCGCGCGTTCCTCGACATTGCCGCGGCCAACCCGGAGCGCTGCGTGGTCCTCCCCGCCAATCAGAGCGAAGACAATCTCGAACTCGAGATATGGGACGTGCTGGTCCGACGCTTCCCCGAGATCGAGTCCAAAGGCGCCTGGGTCGCGCCGTGACCTTTCCCGCGCGTGAGCCCGACCAGATCGAGGGGGTTGCCTCACCGGAGGAGGGGCAGACGCCCGTCGGGCACGCTGCCGCAGCTGCAGCAGTCTCGGCCCGCCTCGCGGCAGGGCGCCTGCCGGGCGGCATCCTGATTCATGGACCGCGTGGGATCGGCAAGGCGACCTATGCGTTCGATCTGGCGCGCCAGATATTCTCGGCCACCGGAGACGAGACACCTGAGCACGTTGCCGCGCAGGTCGCTGCCGGCGCCTACCCGAATCTCTTCGTCATGCGAAAAGCGCCGCGCGACACCGGCAAGGGCTACTACACGTCGATCCGGGTCGAAGAGGTGCGTGGTTTCGTTGATCAACTGCGCCGGACCCGAGGCCGGGCAGGGCACCGAATCGCGATCATCGACGCGATCGACGACTGCAATGCCTCATCCGCCAACGCGCTGCTGAAGATCCTCGAGGAACCGCCCGCCGACACGACCTTCCTGCTGATCTCGCACCGGCCCGGCTCGCTGCTCCCGACGATCAAGTCGCGCTGTTTTCAGCTTGGCCTTCGTCCACTCGACGACGCCGATGTGCGCACCGTGCTTCAGCGCTCCGGCATCGTTCGCGACGCGCAGGCGGTAGACCTTGCCGTGGCGCTGGCGGGAGGGCGCCCCAGGCGCGCCATCGAGGCGCTGTTGATCGAGGAGCGTGGTCCGCTGACCGCGCTGCGCGACTGGCTCGCCGCTCCATCGGGCCTCGCTGCCAGTGCCCGGATGGAGCTGGCTGATGCCCTTGGCGCGGAACGAGATTCGGCCGAACTCCGCTTCGCCCGGGAGATGCTCAGCGACTGGCTGGCCAACGAGGCCCGCTCCGCCGCCATCAGTGGTCATCGCGGCCGGCTTGCCTCGGCCAGTGAGCTGTGGGACAAGGCCCGGCTTTCCCTTGCCGATGCGGACGAGTACAACCTCGACATGCGGCAAACCCTGGTTGCGCTGTTCGACGCGATCCGGAAACACGAGCAGTTGAGCGCCAGTCCGTCGCAGCCATGACCGAACCCTTCTACGTCACCACCGCCATCGCCTATCCGAACGGGGAACCGCATATCGGGCACGCCTACGAGATGGTGACAACCGATGCGATCGCCCGGTGGGCCAGGCTCGAGGGGCGTCCCACCTTCTTTCTAACCGGCACCGACGAGCACGGCATCAAGATGGTGCAGACGGCGACGGCGCAGGGGCTGACACCGCGCGAGCTGGCTGACCGCAATTCTGCGCGATTTCGTGAGATGGCCGTCCGCCTCGACATCTCCCACGACGACTTCATCCGGACTACCGAGCCTCGGCACTACGAGTCGGTCCAGGAAATCTGGCGACGGATGGCCGCCAACAGCAATGGCGACATCTACGAAGACGCTTACGAGGGCTGGTACTCGGTTCGCGACGAGGCGTATTTCGATGCCTCGGAGCTTACGGAGGGGGAGGGGGGGCGTAAGTTCGCGCCCTCCGGTGCCGAAGTCACCTGGGTCCGCGAGCCGAGCTATTTCTTCCGGCTGTCGGCCTACCAGCAGAAGTTGCTCGACTACTACTCGGCAAACCCCGATTTCATCGCCCCGGAGGAACGTCGCAACGAGATCGTTTCGTTCGTGACGTCGGGCCTGCGCGACCTGTCGATCTCGCGGACCACCTTTGACTGGGGAATCCCGGTGCCGGGCGCCCCAGGTCATGTGATGTATGTCTGGATAGATGCGCTGACCAACTACATCACCGGCGTCGGGTTTCCCGACGAGCTCAGTGAACGCTACCGTACATTCTGGCCGGCGAACCTGCATGTCATCGGCAAGGACATCATTCGGTTCCACACCGTGTACTGGCCGGCGTTCCTGATGAGTGCCGGCCTGCCGTTGCCGCGTCGCGTTTTTGCCCACGGGTTCCTTACGTCCGAGGGCAAGAAGATGTCGAAGTCACTCGGCAACGTGGTCGATCCGCATGAGCAACTCGATCTCTACGGCACGGACCCGGTGCGCTGGTACTGCCTGCGCGAGGTCAGCTTCGGACAGGACGGCGACTGGGGCCGCGACAAGTTCATCAACCGCTCGAATGCCGACCTTGCCAACAATTTCGGCAACCTGGCGCAGCGGTCGCTGTCGATGATCCAGAAGAACTTCGCCGGCACCGTCCCTGCAGCTGCGCAAAGCGCACCGGACCTTGCGATCGTCGGCGCCGCGATCTCCACGATCGAGCGCATGCGCCTGGCGATGCAGACCCAGCAGATCCACGAGGCGACCGCCGAGCTCACGAGCCTGCTCAATGCCGCCAACCTCTACTTTGCCGAACAGGCACCGTGGGGACTGAAGGCGGACCTTCCCCGGATGGGAACCATCCTCGCGACCACTGCAGATGTGGTGCGCCGCGCCGCCATCGCGGCCCAGGCCTTTGTGCCGGCCTCGGCGGCAAAGCTCCTCGATCTGCTGGCCGTTCCGGCGAGCGAGCGCTTGCTTGTCGATGCCGTTCGTCCGGAGGGGATCCCGGCGGGCACGCTTCTTCCGCCGCCGGAGCCGGTTTTCCGGAAGTTCGACCTTGGCCGGGCC
Source organism: Devosia sp. (assembly GCF_041917035.1). GTDB lineage: Bacteria > Pseudomonadota > Alphaproteobacteria > Rhizobiales > Devosiaceae > Devosia_A. Next base: position 7,563 of record NZ_JAYRYM010000044.1, read on the forward strand.
GGGTAGGGCTGCACGATGCTCATCGACTCGCATTGCCATCTCGATTTCCCCGAGTTGGCCGCCGACAGGGACGGGGTCCTGGCCCGGGCCCGAGATGCCGGGATCGACGGCATGGTGACGATTTGTACCTGGGTCGACAAGTTCGACTCCATCCGCGCCATTTCCGAGGAACATGCGGAGGTCTGGTGTTCCGTGGGGACGCATCCGCACAACGCCGACCAGGAGCTGCATATCGAGACTGCCGACCTGGTGCGCTTGAGTGCTCACCCGCGCTGTATCGCGATCGGGGAAGCAGGCATCGACTTCTTCTACGACAACGCGCCCAGGGCGGCCCAGGAGACGGGTCTGCGTCGCCATATTGCGGCCGCCCGCATCACCGGCCTGCCTCTCGTCATTCACTCGCGCTCGGCCGACGAAGAGATGGGTCAAATCCTGGAAGAGGAGGTGGGGCAGGGGCCCTTCCCGTTCGTCCTGCACTGCTACACGGGCGGCCTCGACCTGGCGCGGACGGCGCTGGCGCTGGGCGGGTACATCTCGTTTTCGGGCATCATCACCTTCAAGAACGCCGAGACCATCCGCGAGGTCTGCCGGATGGTACCGGCCGACCGATACCTGGTCGAGACGGACGCTCCATATCTGGCCCCGGTGCCGCATCGCGGACAATCGAACGAGCCCGCATTTGTTCGCCACACAGCGGAGACCGTGGCCGCGATCCGGGGCGTGTCGCTGGCCGAAGTCGGCGTCGAGACCACCGCGAACTTCTACCGCCTGTTCCGCAAGGCGCAGTCAAGCTGATGCCGGCGGCTCAACGCATCATCGCCACCATCATGGGCTGCGGCTCGTCCGGAGGAGTGCCCAGAATCGGCGGCAATTGGGGCGTCTGCGACCCTGCGAACCCCCGAAATCGCCGCCGCAGGTGCTCGCTCCTGATCGAAGGCTGGACCGAAGGCATCGCTCAGCCGACGCGCATCATCGTCGACACAGGCTGTGATCTGCGCGAACAGCTGCTCGACGCAGGTGTCGATCGTGTCGAGGCCGTCCTGTACACCCACGAGCACGCGGACCACACGCATGGCATCGACGATCTGCGCGTGCTCGCCCTCAACAACAGGAAGCGCGTCGACGTCTTCTTCAGCCACGAAGCGGCGAACCGCATCGTGCCGAGCTTTGCCTACTGCTTCACGTCGTCGCCGGGCAGCGGCTATCCGCCGATCCTCAATCAGCACCTGATCGAGGCCGGTCGAGACCTGGAGATCCACGGTCCGGGCGGCAGCATCACGGTGTTGCCGTTTCGACAGGATCACGGCGACATCTACTCGCTCGGGTTTCGCATTTCCAACTTCGCCTACTCGTGCGACCTGAGCGGCATCCCCAATGACTCGCGCGACGCCGTCGGCGGCCTCGATGTCTGGGTGCTCGACGCGCTGAGGCCGGCCCCGCATCCTAGCCACCTGAGCCTGTCGGAGGCCCTCGCGCTCGTCGAGGAGATGAAGCCTCGCCACGCGGTGCTGACCAACCTGCACATCGACCTCGACTACGTCCAGACGGACGCCATGACGCCGGAACATGTCCGACCCGCCTATGACGGGCTGCAGATCGACGTGCTGGCCGGTGAGGTGATCAGCCCGCGCTAGTCGTATCGGGAGACGCACTGAATGATCGAAGTGATCGACACCGGCATCGCGCCGTCCTCGGGTCCCGTAAACGACTGCATTCGCGTCGGTCGGCAGGTCTGGCTGGTCGTCATATCGGAGGACCCATCCACCGGAGAGATCGTGACTGGCGAGATCGAGCGGCAGACCCATCGGGCGCTGGCCAATCTCCGACAGGCGGTCGAGGCTGCCGGCGGCACGCTGGCCAACATCGTCCAGGTTCAGGTCTTTCTCGTCGACAAGGCCGACGCGGCCGGCATGAACCGGGTCTATTCCGAGTACTTCGTCAAACCCTATCCGGTGCGCGCAACGGTGGTGGTGAAGGAACTGCTGGCCGCTGGCCTCAGGATCGAAATCACTGCGACGGCCATGCTCTAGAGGCGGCGGGCTCTCCACAAACATGCTCGAACGCGGCCGACTTCATGCGATAGTTTGACCACGGGAGTCGCCGGTGAACATGTCCGGCAGGCGGCACCGCCGCAGGACCGTCATCCGGCATCAGGTCGCGGTTCGGGTGTGCAGACAGTTCCATAATATATCTTATGCGAATGGGAGAAATGTGTCGAATGACTGGTGAAGCGCACTTGATCCAGCAGCTGATCGCCGCCCATCACAGTGGCCGGGCCGACGTGGATGCCGCGCCCTACTCGAGGCTGGACCGCGCCGCGGCGTATCGCATTCAACATGGAGTACGCACCGGGCTGGCTGCCGGCATCGGTCTGCTCAAGACCGCGGTGCATCCCGATGGCGTCGGAGTGGTCGCCCCGATCAGGTCCGAGCGGTTCGGGCAGTCCGGCTCGTACAGCCTGCCGCTCTCGCGGGTCATCGGCCTTGAGCTGGAGGTCGGCCTGGTGCTGGCCCGCGACCTGGACAGCACTACGGCCAGTGCCGACGAGAGCGAGATAATCGAAGCCATCGATCATTATTTCGTCGGCATCGAAGTCTGCGGCAGCCGCTTCCGCAATCGTGCCGAGGCCGGCCCGATCGGCGGCCTCGCCGACAGCATGTCCGCTTTCGGCTACGTGATCGATCCGACGCCCCGAGAGCCCGGCGCCGATATCGAGGCCTATGACGCGCATCTGTTGCTGAATGGCAATCCGCTGCACGCCGGCAAGGCCCGTCACAGTTTCGGCACGGTGCTCTCGTCTTTCGTCGCCTACGCGCGAAACCAGCACCCTGACTACCCGTTGCGGGCCGGCACGATCGTGACCACCGGCTCGCTATGCGGTCTTGTTCCCGTCTCGAGCCCGGGCCATGTCGTCGGTCGGCTGGGCAGCCATACTGTCGAGTTCGACCTCACATGACCATGCGGCCATCGCGCGACATTTCTCGCCTCGTTGAGATCATGGCCGCCCTGCGCGACCGCGATGGCGGTTGTCCATGGGATCTGGAGCAGGACTTCTCGACCATCAAGAACTACACCATCGAGGAAGCCTACGAGGTTGCCGACGCGATCGACCGGCAGGATTTCGCCGATCTTCGTGAGGAACTGGGCGACCTGCTACTCCAGCCGATCTACCATGCCCAAATGGCTTCGGAGCTAGGCAAGTTCGACATTGGTGACGTCATATTCTCAATCACTGAGAAGCTTATACGTCGGCATCCTCACGTGTTTGGAGAAGAAGCTGCCCGCAGCGCGGGGGGCGCCAAGGCCAAATGGGAGGAAGTGAAGGCCGATGAACGAGCGCGAAAGGCGCAGGTCAAGGGCCAGTTGTCCCCGTCACTGCTCGATGACGTGCCTCACGCCCTGCCCGCTCTCATGCGGGCCGAGAAACTGACCCGCCGGGCCGCCAAGGTCGGCTTCGACTGGGCCCATTGGCGGGATGCCATGGGCAAGGTCGAGGAAGAACTCGGCGAAGTGCGGAGTGCCGTCGAATCCGAGCAGTCCACGGCGCGGGTCACCGAGGAGATCGGCGACTTGCTGTTTGCCGCGGTGAACCTTGCGCGTCAGCTCGGGATCGACCCGGAGGCAGCGCTTCGCGATGCCAACTCGAAATTCACCCGTCGCTTCCATCATGTCGAACAGCGGGCCCGTGAGGACGCCGTTCCCATCGAGGCTGCCGGACTTGAGCGTCTCGACGGCTACTGGAACGAGATTCGGGCCATGGACAAGTCAGGCAGCGTCTGAGCCCTCGATGCGACCTGCGAACCGCTCCGCGAACGCCGCTTTGTGGCGAGGCTCGACGCGGACTTCGTAGACCTGCCCGGCCTCGTCCGGTTCACTGCGCGCAATGATCTCGGCGTGACCGTAGAGCCACCCGACATCGGCGCCGGACGTGTGCGGAACAAGGACCCGATACGTCCGAGCCTGCGCTCCGAGCACCTGCTCCACGGTCTCCAGGAGCTTGTCGAGCCCCTGCCCGGTGGCGGCGGACACCGGCACCGTTGCGGCGACGTGGCCAAGCGCCGATATCGTTTCAAGTGCCGGGATGTTCCCGTCAGCGTCCTGCGGCAGCAGGTCCAGCTTGTTCCAGACCTCGATGAGCGGGGTCGTCTCCGTTGACACGCCGAGTTCCTCAAGCACCTTCAGCACGTCGGCCGCCTGCGCTGCATGGTCAGGATTTGCGATATCGCGAACATGCAGGATGACATTGGCTTCGAGCACCTCCTCCAGGGTGGCCCGGAAGGCGGCAATCAGGTCCGTGGGCAGGTCGGAGACGAATCCGACGGTGTCCGACAGCATCACTTCCCGACCGTGGGGCAAGGCGATCTTGCGAACAGTGGTATCGAGCGTCGCGAACAGAAGGTCCTTGGCAAACACCCCTGCCCCGGTCAATCGATTGAATATGCTCGACTTCCCCGCATTGGTGTAGCCCACGAGCGCCACCACCGGGAAAGGAACGCTGTCGCGCCTTCCCTTCTGCTGGCCGCGCGTCTGGCGCACCTTCTCGATCCTCTCCTCGAGCAGCTTGATGCGCTCCTGAAGCTGGCGCCGATCGCTCTCGAGCTGGGTCTCGCCGGGTCCGCCCATGAAGCCGAACCCTCCCGAGCCGCGCTGGCGCTCGAGGTGGGTCCAGCTGCGGACCAGCCGGCTCTTCTGATAGTTCAGGTGGGCGAGTTCGACCTGGAGGACGCCCTCGCGTGTCGCGGCGCGCTCGCCGAAGATCTCGAGAATCAGCCCAGTCCGGTCGAGGACCTTGCACCCGGTCTCCTTCTCGAGGTTGCGCTGCTGAATGGGATGCAATGCTGCATCCACCAGCAGGACCTCCACCCGCTCGCTCTTGATCCGCCTGGCAAGCTCTTCGACATGACCGCCACCGATGAATGTCGCGGGCTTGACCTCACGGACCTTGACGATCTCGGAAAACACGACGTCGAAGCTCACCGCTGCGGCAAGCCCTTCGAACTCGGCCTTCCGGGCTTCAATGCTGTGACCAGTCTGGTGGCCGCGGACGTCAGGAACCACCAGGCCGACGCGCGTCGGGGCCTGCCGGTGGTCGATGAAGCGCTCTCGACCAGCCTTGTGGTCGTCCCCTGAGTCGTCGTTCAGTTCGTCGGGCATTCGATCAATCGTCGCCAGTGTGCTCGGGGTCGAAGAGCTGAATGGGCGCGCCCGGCATGATGGTCGAGATGGCGTGCTTGTAGACCAGCTGCGACTGCGCATCGCGCCGGAGCAGCAGGCAGAAATTGTCAAACCAGGTGATCACGCCCTGCAGCTTCACTCCGTTGACGAGAAAGATCGTGACCGGGACCTTCTGCTTGCGGACATGATTGAGAAAGGCGTCCTGGAGATTCTGGACCTTTTCGCTGGGCATTCGTTGGCCTCTTCTTTTGCGGCGGCCGATGCGTGTGCATACGGACGAGCCACGTTGCTACGCCGGGCAGTGGGCCGCCACCCCTACCCGTTGCCTATCGCTGTTCCACTCGCAACCCAGTATGGCACAAAAGACTTTTCGTGCCTACCCGCCCGGTCGCCGAGCCGCTAGAGCCCGAGCGACTTGATCTTGCGATGCAAGGCGCTGCGTTCCATCCCCACGAACTCCGCCGTCTTGGAGATGTTGCCGCCGAACCGCTCGATCTGAGCAAGCAGGTACTGGCGCTCGAAGACCTCTCGTGCGTCCCGCAGCGGCAGGCTCATCAGGTGCGCCGAGGAGTCGCTGTCACCCACAGTGGGAAGGACTTCGCCGATGTCTGAGGGCAGCAGCGCCGCGGTGATCAACCCGTCGGGCGGCGTCTGGTCCTTCACGAGAATCAACAGGCGCTCGATCGAGTTGCGCAGCTGCCGGGCATTGCCCGGCCAGTCCTGAGCCTGCAGCACAGCCACCGCGTCCTGACCGATCGACAGACTTCGCAGGTTGTGCAGCTTGCACACCTGCTCGATGAAGATCTCGACCAGCGGGGGGATGTCCTCGCGACGCTCCTTCAGGGGGGTCAGCTGCAGCGGGACGATGGACAGGCGGTGAAACAGGTCGGAGCGGAACTGACCCTGCTCGATCATTGTTGCGATGTTCTGCGAGCTCGACGAGATGACCCGCACATCAACGGGGACCGCTACCGTACCCCCGACCCTGCTGAACCTGCTCTCGACAAGCATCCGCAACAGGGTCTGCTGAGCCGTGGCCGGAAGGGCGGCGACTTCCGACAGATACAGCGTACCGCCGTGAGCCCGCTCGATGGCCCCCACCTCGGTGCGCAGCGTGCCCGTCTTCTCCCGGGTCTCGCGACCGAAGAGGACGACCGCGATCTCATCGGGCGAATAGAGAGAGCAGTTGATCTCGACAAGCGGCGAGTCCGAGCGGGCGCTCTTCTGGTGCAGCAGGCGCGCGCAGAGCCCCTTGCCGGTCCCCGACGGGCCGGAGATGAAGATGCGCGAGTTCGTCGGGGCCGACTTCTCGATCAGTGCGCGGGCCTGCTGGAGCTGCGCCGACCCACCCACCAGCTCGACCGCGGTGCTGGACCGTTCGCGGAGGTCTGCCACCTCGTTCTTCAGCCGCGTTGCCTCCATGGCCCGCTGCGTGATCAGCAGCAGCCGGTCGACCTTGAACGGCTTCTCGATGTAGTCATAGGCGCCCCTGCGGATCGCGCTGACCGCGGTCTCCACGTTGCCGTGCCCGGAGATCATCACGACGGGCATATCCGGGTGCTGGCTCTGCAGCACGTCCAGCAGCTGCAGCCCATCCAGGCGACTCCCCTGCATCCAGATGTCGAGGAAGACCAGGTTGGGTCGTCGTCGGGCAATCTCGTTGAGGCCGGAGTCCGCATCGTGCGCTTGTCTCGCTTCGTAGCCCTCGTCCTCCAGAATGCCGGCGATCAGATCGCGAATGTCGTCCTCGTCATCGATGATCAGAATGTCGAGGGCCATTAGTTGTTCTCAACCGCTTGCAATTGCGGCTCCCTTGCTTGTCCGCTTACAGGTTCTGCCCCACCCGCTGCACCGTCGCTACGGACCTGGACAGACTGCTGATCTGCCAAGGTGTCGGAAGGGGCTGCTGTCCCCTCCAGTTCGACTTCCCCCGCACGGTGCAGTGGCAGGGTGAAGCTGAAGCAGGCGCCGATACGCCCGTTCTCGTCTGGCTCGGCATCGATCAGGTCGACCTTGCCGCCGTGTTGCTCGATGATCTTGGCGACAATGGCAAGCCCCAACCCGGTGCCCTTCTCGCGTGTGGTGACATAGGGCTCGAGCAGCCGGTTCCGGTTCTCCTTTGGCCAACCCCTGCCGTTGTCGGAGATGGCGAGGCGCACCAGGTCGCCGTCGAGCCTGGCTTCGACGGTGATGCGCGGGTCCTTGATGGCCGCAATTCCTGCACCCTCGATCGCCTCGACGGCGTTCTTGATCAGGTTCGTCAGCACCTGGCTGATCAGCCGATTATCGAACCATGCGATGATCGGAGCCTCGGGCAGATCCAGTCTGATCGACACCTCCGGCAGTCGCACGCTCTCGAGGAACACTGCCTGGCGGATCGTCTCCCCCAGATCGCCGCGTTCGAGCCGCGCTTCCGGCATGCGGGCAAACGAGGAGAACTCATCGACCATTCGACCGATGTCGCCGACCTGACGAACGATGGTGTTGATGCACTTGTCGAAGACCTCGAAGTCGTCGGCCAGCTTGGTGCCGTAGCGCCGCCGCAGCCGCTCCGCCGACAGTTGGATCGGCGTGAGCGGATTCTTGATCTCGTGCGCGATGCGACGCGCCACATCGGCCCATGCACCGGTGCGCTGCGCCGACAGCAGGTCGGTGATGTCGTCGAGCGTCACGACATACCCCTTGCTCTCGGTCATGGTGCCTTCGCGCGTCAGCTGCACCTGGTAGGTTCGGTAGTCGGGACCGGAACCGATCTCGATCTGGTCGCGCAGTGAGCCGCGCCGCGACGACTGCGCCCGCTCGATCACTGGACCGAGAGCCGGAATTACCTCGGCGATCCTCTTGCCGACGAGGGAGACCTCGTCGCTGCCCACCATCTCCGCAGCGCGCGCGTTGACCAGGGTGATGACGCCGAACGGATCCAGCCCGACGATTCCGGCGGAAACGCCCTCCAGAACCGCCTCGGTGAACTGGCGGCGTTTCTCGTTGGTCTCGCTGGCAGCCAGCAGGGCAACCCGCTGGGACTTGAGCTGCTGTGTCATCGTATTGAAGCGGTTCGAGAGGTCGCGCAGGTCGCCCCTGCCCTCCTGAACCGGCACACGAATGTCGAGGTCACCATCCGAAACGCGGCTCGAGGCAATCATCAGATTCCGGATCGGATCGACGAAACGGTTGGCGAGCGCAATACCGATCCACACCGCCGCGAGCAGCAATACGAGGGCAAGGCCCACGTACATGAGGGTGAAGGTGATCTGGAAGACCAGGCGGTTGCTCTCGTACTGCCGGTATTCGGTTACGTTCTCGTCCGTCAGCCGCATGAATTCCAGGACTTCGGGGTCGACCGGGCGTGCGACGAAAAGGTAGGTGTCGTCGTAGCCGCGCAGCTTCACCACCGAGCCGATCAGATTGGTTCGCCCGGGACCGATCTCGGTCGGCGTTCCCTCGCCTACTCCCGACGTCAGGCCCGCCGGCACCTTGGGGAACGTCCCGGGCGCGTTGATCTGGGCCTTCATCAGGGTATCGCCGTCGGCGGAGATCAACGACGTAAACGGCAGCGAGCGTGTCTGGGCCAGGGCGGTGAGGATGCGCTGGTACTTGACGCGATCGGTCTCGAACGTGCCACGCGCCTGTTCCAGCTCGCTGGCGACCCAGATCACGTCGTCGCGCAGGACCTGAGCATGCTCGAGCATGTAGGATCGTGCGACCAGGCGCGAGCTTTCCACCATGGTCCGCGTCCGTTCGGAGAACCACTGGTCAAGTCCCTGGTTGAGCGAGATCATCGCGACGACGGCCACCAGGAGCGCTGGTATGGCCGCCACCATCGCGAACATGGTCACCATTCGAACCTGCAGCCCTGCCCCCGCCTGTCCGCGTATGCGGGCCTGCAGCAACAGGGTTGCCTCGGTGAGGACCAGGGCGACCACCGCCAGCACCAGGAGCCCGTTCACGACCCAGATGACGGTCCACACTTCCGGCGTCGGCTCGATGTCCGTTGCGCCGGTCATGATGAGGAACGAACCGGAGGAGACGAATACCGACAGCAGGACGACGATCAGCCCGAGCGTCCGAATCGCCTGCCTGCCGCTCTCGGCGAAGCGCAACGGGCGGCGAGCGACAGGGGGCGCTGGCGCAGTCAGGTCGGGACTTGCGAGCGTTGCGTCCTGCATCCGTGGCCATCTAGGGAAGCTTGCGGGCAGTGTCACCCAGATGCGACAAGCGTTCAAGACAAATGTTGCCAAAATGTGACACTGCGGCCGCGCGACCGCAGCTGCCGGATTCTGGCGTGGATTACGGAACGCTACCTAGCCCTGCCGACGCGACTGCTTGACGATCTCGATCGCGTGCGCCCGAATCTTCTTGCGCAGTGTGTTGCGATTAAGCCCGAGCAGGTCGGCTGCCCGGATCTGGTTGCCGCCGCAGGCGTTCAATGCCATGGCGATGAGTGGTGCCTCCACCCGATCAAGCACGCGCTGGTAGAGCCCGGCGGGCGGCAGGTTGGGCTCGGATTCCCGCAGGACCTGCGCCACATGAGACTCGACAGCGGTCGAGACATCGATCGGTCCGGAGGTCCCGGCCTGCATCGGCTGTCGGTCGGCGAGGTTCAGTTCGCTCTGGACGATCTCGACCGAGATGTTCTCGTCGGCGTAGAGAGCCGACAGGCGACGCACCAGGTTCTCGAGTTCGCGGACATTGCCCGGCCAGGAGTAGTTCTGCATCAGGCGGATCGCATCGGGGGCGATGGTCTTGACCGGCTCGCCCTCGCGCTGGGCGGTCCTCAGGAAGTGCTGCACGAGATCGCTGATGTCGTCGACGCGCTCCCGCAGGGGGGGCAGCCGGATGGGGACCACGTTGAGGCGGTAATAGAGGTCCTCGCGGAACAGACCCTGCCGGATCATCTGCCCCAGGTCCCGGTGCGTGGCGGCCACGATGCGGACGTTCGACTTGATCGGGGTGCGCCCCCCGACCATGGTGTATTCACCCTCCTGCAACACCCGCAGCAGGCGGGTCTGTGCATCCATCGGCATGTCGCCGATCTCGTCGAGGAACAGTGTTCCGCCCTCGGCCTGTTCGAAGCGGCCCGAAGAGCGCGCCGTGGCACCGGTGAAGGCGCCCTTCTCGTGGCCGAACAACTCGGCCTCGATCAGGTCGCGGGGAATGGCGGCCATGTTGATGGCGACGAACGGGCCGTTGCGACGCTTGCCGAAGTTGTGGAGTGCGCGCGCGACGAGTTCCTTGCCGGTGCCGCTCTCGCCGGTGATCATGACCGTGAGGTCGGTCTGCATCAACCTCGCCAGCGCTCGATAGATGTCCTGCATGGCCGGCGACCGTCCGACCAGCGGCATGGTTTCGCCGGGTTCATCGACCTTCTTGGCCGACGACGGCGCCTTCCTGGCGTCGGCCAGCGCGCGCGCCACCACCGACAGCACCTCCGCGATGTCGAACGGCTTGGGCAGGTATTCGTAGGCGCCGACTTCATTGGCGCGGATCGCAGTCATGAAGGTGTTCTGCGCGCTCATGACCACGACCGGGAGATCCGGCCGCAGCTTCTTGATCTTGGGCATGATGTCGAACGCATTGCCGTCCGGCATCGCCACGTCGGTAATCAGGATGTCGCCTTCGCCACGACTGACCCAGTTCCACATGGTCGACAGGTTGCCGGTCGGCCGCACTTCGTAGCCGGCCCGCGTCAGTGCCTGATTCAGAACCATGCGGATGGCGGCATCGTCGTCCGCGAGGAGCACTGTGTGGCTCATTTTGCCAGAACCTCTTCAGTCTCGGGCACAGCCGGCCGGCTGGCGACTGGCAGCAGGATGCGGAAGCGCGTGCGACCGGGGCGGCTATCCATGTCGACCACACCGCCATGGTCACCGATGATCTTGGCCACGAGCGCGAGACCCAGCCCCGAGCCGTTGGCCTTGGTGGTGACGAAGGGGTCGAACAGGATCGGAACCATGTCCGGCGGCACGCCCGGCCCATTGTCTTCGATGATGATCTCCAGCGGCAACGAAATGCGCTCGGATACGCCCTGGACCGAAATGCGGATGCCGGGTCGGAAGGCCGTCGAGAAGCGGATCTCGGGTTTGGGGGTGCGCTCGAGCGCCTCGGCGGCATTCTTGACGAGATTGAGGAAGACCTGGATCAACTGGTCCCGGTTGCCGCCGACCGGAGGCAGCGAAGGGTCGTAGTCCTCGACGAAGGTGATGCCCTTTGCGACGCCGCTCCGGGCCAGAAGCTTCACCCGGTCCAGCACCACGTGGATGTTGATCGGCTCGCGTTCGATCGGCCGGTCGTCGCCGAACACCTCGACCCGGTCGATGAGATCGACGATCCGGTCCACCTCGTCGCGCACCAGGCGGGCCAGGGGCAGTTCTTCGGGCGTGACACTCTGCTCGAGCAGTTGAGCGGCCCCCCGGATGCCGGAGAGCGGGTTCTTGATCTCGTGTGCCAGCATGGAAGCAAGTCCGGTGACCGAGCGGGCGGCACCGCGGCTCACCAGCTGTCGGTCGATCTTGTCGGCCATCGTGCGCTCCTGGAACAGCAGCGCCAGCCGGCCCTCCCCCTCGGAGATGGGCGTTGCGAACACGTCGACGACCCGTTCGTCATTGACGTCGCCGAAGCGGGACGAGCCAACGCGCACCCGGTACTCCGTCATCGGCGCATTTCGCTCGATCACCGAGGTCACCAGCCCGATGATGGGCGAGCCGAAGGCCAGCAGGTCGTCGAGCCGCTGGCGGCTCAGGACGCTCATCGAAGCACCAAAGAACGCCTCGGCAGCGTAGTTGACGAAGACGATGGTGTGATCCTCGGCGCAGACGATGACCGGCTGTGGCAGTGCCTGCAGAACCGCCATGGTCAGGCCGGGCGGAACATCCTTGCTCATGCCGCGGCCCTCCAGTTGCCCTCGAAGATCTCGCCGATGAGCCGACGGACCGTTGCCGGGTGCTCCGACCCGAGCAGAGCAGCTCGGGCTGGTCTGCCGGGGTCGATACCCGAAGCCTCTAGGTACCAGTCGAGGTGCTTGCGGGCGACCCGCACGCCGACCTGGGTGCCATATGTCTTGAGCATCGCTTCATGGTGCTCCAGGACAAGGTCAGCGAGGCCGGTCCCAGTCGGGCTCTTCGGCGCCGGCAAGCCGGAGAGCCCCGCCCCGATCTCGCCAACCCGCCAGGGCCGCCCCTGGGCGCCACGACCGATCATCACCGCCGCGGCGCCCGACTGCCGCAAGGCCTCGCGCGCCGTCGCGAGGTCAACTATGTCGCCGTTGACGACAACCGGGACGTCGACCGCCTCGACAACCTCTCGAACAAGTTGCCAGCGCGCGGTGCCCTTGTAGAACTGTTGCCGGGTGCGGCCATGGACCGTGATCATCCGGACGCCGGCGTCGACGGCGCGTCGGGCGAGTTGGGCGGCATTTCGGCTGTCGTCATCCCAGCCGAGACGCATCTTGACGGTGACCGGCAACGGCGTCGCGGCGACGACGGCATCGATCAGACGCAAGGCCTCGTCGGGAACTCGCATCAGCGCCGAACCGGC
>NZ_JAYRYM010000045.1:0-19867 GCF_041917035.1 Devosia sp.
GGCGTCGATCTCGCCCAGCCAGTGCACCGCTCCCTCGTCGTCGAAACGGGAGACGTAGTTCTCGTAGCCCGAGATGATCACCATGACGACGAGGCTCGCGACCAGCGCCGCATCGATCAGCCCGAGCATCTTGAGAATGGCGTCGGCCTCGTCGATGTCGAAGACGTGACTGACGAAATCCCACAGCTTCACCCCGAAGGTCAGGGCGTAGATGGCGAGCGCGAGCGCCAGCCCGAGATAGAACACCACCAGCAGCCAGCGCGAGGCGAGGATCACGGCTTCGATGACGAGTTCGAGGCGCTTGGGCATGCTGGCTCCTGATCGGTCGACACCCGAGGGATACTCAAATCCGCGCACGAGGCAAGGGCCCGCGCGCGGCCTGCGTCGGCATTGCGCCGGGTTGCCGGTTTGGTCCACATAGGCACGCCGGAGAGGGACGACAACGATGATCAGCCAGGAAGCGCGGGACGAACTCGCCCGCATGCTCGCCCACAGGCCGCCGGAGCGGCCGCTGGCGCAGCGCCGCCGCGACTGGGAACTCGAGGCCCGCGCGCAGGTGCTGCCGCGCGGCTCGCGCTTCACCCCGGCAATGGCCGGCGAGGTGCCGGCCGAATGGATGCAGATGCCGCATGCCTGGCCGGACCGGGTGCTGCTCTTCCTGCACGGCGGCGGCTACCACAACGGCTCGCCGCGCACGCATCGGCGCCTCGTCGCCGACCTCGCCCGCGTCACCCACATGCGGGTGCTGACGCCCGAGTACCGGCTGGCGCCCGAGCATCCCTATCCGGCAGCGGTGATGGATGCGCTGGTCGCCTACCGCTGGCTGATCGGGCAGGGGATCGCGGCCGACCGCATCGTCGTCGGCGGCGACTCGGCGGGCGGCGGGCTGGCGCTGTCGCTGCTGCTGGCCCTGCGCGAGGCGGGGGCGGCGCTGCCGCTCGGTGCCGTGCTGCTGGCGCCCTGGACCGATCTCACCTGCTCGGGCGGCAGCTACACCCGGCTGCGCAAGTTCGATCCGGTCATCACCCGCGACGCGCTGCGCCAGGCGGGGCGCGAATACGCCGGCGAGCGCGATCCGGCCGATCCGATGCTGTCGCCGCTGTTCGCCGATCTGTCCGGCCTGCCGCCGCTGCTCGTCCATGTCGGCGGCGACGAGGTGATGCTCGACGACAGCCGCGTGTTCGCGCAGCGGGCGCGGGAGGCGGGCGTGACGGTCAGCCTGCGGATCTTCGAGGGCATGTGGCACGTCTTCCACGCCGCCGGCACCGGCATTCCGGAGGCGCGGCAGGCGGTCGACGAGATCGGCAGCTTCGTCAAGGCACTGTTCGCCGATGCCGAAAGCGAACGGGCCGGGGGGTGACCCCGGCCCGCGCGTTCGTCCTGCCGGCAGCGCTCAGTCCTGTCCGGCGAGCGTGATCAGCGGCGTGATGCGCTTGATCGAGACGCGGCGGTTCAGCCGCTCGGCCGCCTCGGTTTTCACCTTGAGGTATCGCTCGCCATAGCCCTGCGTCACCAGGTTCTCCGGCGGCACGCCGTAGAAGTCGGTGAGGATGCGGGCGACCGTCGCGGCGCGGGCGTCGGACAGCACCAGGTTGGCGCGATTCGAGCCGACGGCATCGGTGTGGCCTTCGATCAGGAAGGTCTCGGCCGGGTTGTCGTCGAGCATCTTCAGCATGGCGTTGGCCACCTTGCTCAGGGCGCCGACCTGGCTGCGCGAGATGGTCGCGGCACCCGAGTCGAAGGTCAGCCCGCCGACCTCGATGCGACGCACCGAGTCACGGATGCGGGCCGAACGCTTGACGTCGTCGATCGAGTAGATCTGGCGCACCTTCTCGACCGGCGGTTCGCGGAAGAACAGCTCGACCTCGTCCTCGTCCGCGTCGTCGGCATCGAGCACATAGTCGCGGATCGGGATGGTGAGGCGGAGCGGCGGCAGGTCGAGGCCCGGGTCGCGCCAGTCGAAGAAGTCGTCCTCGTCCTCGTCTTCCTCGTACCAGGCGAGAATGTACTCGCGGCCATCGGGCATGATGCGCGAGCGCTTCAGCACCTCGCCATAGCGGTTGCGGATGGTGACGATCTGCACCCCGTTCGGCCGGACGATGGTCTCCTTGACCCGGCCATTGCCGAGCCGCTCGTAGTAGACCTCGTCCTCGTCGTCGTCGCTGATCCGGTCGAAGTCCTGGGCCGGGTTCGAGATCACCAGATTGACGCCGATCTGGAAGATGAAGCCCGAGTTCGTGTAGTTCGGCTTCGCCGGCTTGCCGTCATCGCCGTTGTCGATGGTGGTGTTGTTGGTGATGTTGGTGACGTTGTTGATGATCGTGACGTCCTGCGGCACGACGAAGTCCGGCAGGTCGAACGACTCGACGGCCTCGCCCTTCACTTCGGCCAGCGGCGCGACCGGCTCGGTCGGCGCGATGTCGGCCTGGGCGGCGGCGTCGTCGGCCGGCGGCGGGGCAGCCGGCTCCTCGACCACCGGCGCGGCCGGACTCTCCTCGGTGGCGTCCTTGGCGCTGTCGAGTACCGGCGCGGCCTCTTCCGGAGCGACGGTCTCGGGCAGCACTTCGGTGGCTTCCGGGGTGACCGCCTCATCGGCGCCCGGCAGTTCGTCGACCGGCGTCTCGGTGGGCTGGGTGGGCTGCGCCGGCGCGGCGGGCAGCGGCGGCAGTTCGATGCCGTACTGGGCGAGGCACGCGGCGACGTCGGGGAAGCCGAGCGCGGCGCAGATCTGGGCGAACTGGTTGTTGGCCGCCTCGACCGTGGACTGCCCGGCCGCATCGCCGCTGTCGAGCTGGTTGACGCCGACATTGTAGAGTTCGACCGCCGTCAGCAGCTGGGCTTCGAGCTCGGCATTGGCGCCGGCCTCGGGCTGCTGCTCGCTAGGCTGTTCCGCGGGCTGTTCGGACGGCTGTTCCGCG
The DNA here is from genome assembly GCF_041917035.1 of Devosia sp. Classification (GTDB taxonomy): domain Bacteria; phylum Pseudomonadota; class Alphaproteobacteria; order Rhizobiales; family Devosiaceae; genus Devosia_A. Next base: position 2,919 of record NZ_JAYRYM010000045.1, read on the forward strand.
GGCTGTTCGGCGGGTTGTTCCGCCGGCTGCTCAGCCGGCTGCTCGGCGGCCGGCGCTTCCGGTACCGGCAGCGGCGGCAGGTCCTGCCCGATGCAGGACTTGATGTCCGGGTAGCCATTGGTGGTGCAGAGTTCCAGCATGCGCGCCTCGGCATCGTCGGCCAGCGGCTTGGCGCCCGCGTAGTCGCCCGCCGCCGCCTGATCGAGCGCCGACTGGTAGTCGGCGATGGCGGCATTGAGATCGGCGATGAACTTGGCCTGGGCGTCGGCGGCGGCCTGTGCCTGCTCGGCGGCAGCCTGCGCCTCGGCCTCCGCGGCGGCCTGCGCCTCTGCTTCGGCAGCAGCCTGGGCCTCGGCTTCGGCAGCAGCCTGGGCCTCGGCTTCGGCCGCAGCCTGGGCTTCCGCCTCGGCCGCTGCCTGTGCCTGCGCTTCGGCTTCCGCGGCCGCCTGTGCCTCGGCAGCCGCCTGTGCTTCGGCCTCCGCTGCCGCTGCCGCTGCTTGCGCAGCGGCCTCGGCCTCGGCGGCAGCTTGTGCCTCGGCGGCGGCCTGTGCCTCGGCAGCGGCCTGCGCGGCGGCGGCGTCGCCGTCCTCGAGCGCGTTGCCGCCGGCCTGCAGCGCGGCGACGCAGTCATCGATGCTGGCAAAACCGGCGACGATGCAGGCCTCGGTCAGGCCCTGCAGCGCCGCCTCCGTGGCGGCGGCATCGCCGGAACTCTGCGCCGCGACATAGGCCTCGAAGGCCGCGGTCAGCCCGGCATCCTGCGCCCGGGCCGCAGCCGGGGCAAAGGCGAGGACCGCGAGACTGGTGCCAGTCAGGAGCCAGTTCCGTAGGCGCATGGGGTGTTTCCTTCTTTGAAGACAGTTGGTCGAGCAGTGACGCGGGCTTTCTGAACCGGGGCTGAACGGCCGGCCACTACGCCCGCGGCCCGGAGCCACATCAACGCCCCGGCCGGCCGGCGGTTCCACCCGGACGGACAGGACGCACGAATCGTGGCGCCAGTGGGGCGCGGCGTACGGAGGGCGCGCGTCAGCGCCGCCGGCGGGGTTGCGGCATCCGCCAGCGGCGAGGAGGCGGTCGGACCCGGTCCGGCCGGCCGATCCTCCGGCTATTCGAAGGCCCAGGTGACCTGCACGTTGATGACGAAGCTCAGCTCGCCACCGGCCACCGGCACCGGGGCGGACGCGATGTCGGCCGCCATGGTCTTCATCATGTAGGGTTCGGGCTGCCCGTAGGATTGCTGCTCGGAGATGGTGCGGACGCCCGCCAGTTCCTCCCCGGCGGCAGCGGCATAGAGCTCGGCCTTCTGCTTGGCATCGGCGAAGGCCGCCTTGCGCGCCGCCTCGTACAGCGCCGAGGGATCGGCGACCGAGAAGCTCACGCCGTTGATGGTGTTGGCGCCCACCGTCACCGCCTGGTCGAGCATGGTGCCGAGCTTGCCGAGGTCCCGCACACGCACGTTCACCGTGTTGGAGACGACGTAGCCGTTGATCCGCGGCGGCAGCGAGTAGCCATTGGCGTCGCGCGCGTCCGAGTAGACATAGTTGGGATTGACCGAGAAGCCCGAGGTCTGGATGTCGCGCTCCTCGATGCCGGCGGCCTTGAGCGTGTCGATCAGCTGCGCCATCGCGGCGGTGTTGGCGTCGAGCGCCTCGCGGGCAGTGGCGCCCTGCGTCGTCACGCCGGAGGTGACGAGCGCGGTGTCGGGGGCGGCGGTCACTTCGCCCACGCCGTTGATCGAGACGGTGGCCTCGTCGGCGGCGAGGGCCGGGGTCGCGAGCCCGGCGGCCAGCAGCAGGGGGGCGAGGGCGACGAACATGCGCATGGGCAATACTCCTTGGTCGTGATGGCCGGCACATAGCCGAGCCGAATGGGGTGTTATTGCGGCAAGGCTGAACGGGCCTTGAACATCGCCGCGAACTTTGCCGTCTGGAGCTTGGACGCCGCGGCCGCCCGAGAGCTTGGTCGCGCCTTGCCCGAAAGTGCGACGTACGTACCTCGTGCTCGGCTGGACAGGGGCCGGCGCTGCGGGTTAGGTAGCGCGTCGCAACAGGGGGGAGCGTGCGGTGGCCAATCCGATCGTGCCGAACGAAGGTATCCTGCTCGGGCGTGCCCGGGTGCCCGGCTTTGCCTATCCGCGCCTCGTCACGGTGCGGGACGGCCAGGTGATCGACATCACCGCCGGGGCCGCGCCGACGTCGCGCGACGTGGCCGAACTCCCCGATCCTGCCGCCTACGTGGCGGCCGCTCCCGGCACCGCTGTCGGCGCGCTCGATGCCGTGCTCGCCAATTCCTGGTCGGCCACGTCCGATCCGGCCGCCGCTTCGCTGCTGTCGCCGATCGACCTGCAGGCGGTGAAGGCGGCCGGCGTCACCTTCGTCGTTTCGCTGCTCGAGCGGGTGATCGAGGAGCAGGCGCGCGGCGACAAGGCCAGGGCCGATGCGCTGCGCCAGGATATCCTCGCCCTGATCGGTACCGATCTCAGCCAATTGGTGCCGGGCTCGGACGCGGCCATGCAGGTCAAGCAGACGCTGATCTCGCGCGGCGTGTGGAGCCAGTATCTCGAGGTCGGCATCGGCCCGGACCCCGAGATCTTCACCAAGAGCCAGCCGATGGCGACGGTCGGCTACGGCGCCGATGTCGGCGTGCTGCCAATCTCGGAGTGGAACAATCCCGAGCCGGAAGTGGCGATGGTGGTGGCCTCCTCGGGCCGCATCGTCGGGGCGACGCTGGGCAACGACGTCAACCTGCGCGATGTCGAAGGGCGCTCGGCACTGCTGCTCGGCAAGGCCAAGGACAACAATGCCTCGGGTTCGCTGGGCCCCTTCATCCGGCTGTTCGACGGCGCGTTCACGATCGAGACGGTGAAATCCGCCGATATCGGGCTCGAGGTCAGGGGCGAGGACGGGTTCGAGCTCACGGGCCTGAGTTCGATGAGCCAGATTTCGCGCTCGCCGGAATCGCTGGTCGCCTCGGCGATCGGCCGGCATCACCAATATCCGGACGGCCTGGTGCTCTACTGCGGCACCATGTTCGCCCCGGTGAAGGACCGCGGCGGCGCCGGCAAGGGCTTCACCCACAAGCCGGGCGACGTCGTCTCGATCTCGACGCCGTCGCTGGGCACGCTCTCCAACACCGTCCGCCTCGCCACCGAGGCCGCCCCCTGGACCTACGGCGCCAGCCACCTGCTGCGCGACCTGGCGAAGGCGGGGCTGCTGTAGTGGATGTCGACGACAAAGGTCAGGGAAATCTTGGCGATGCTGGAGGCCGATGGCTGGTATCTGGTTGCAATGCGCGGCAGCCATCGCCAATTCAAGCATGTGAGCAAGAGTGGGCGCGTGACGGTCGCGGGTAAGCCAGGCGACGATGTGGCGCCGGGTACCCTGAACAGCATTCTCAAACAGTCCGGCCTGAAGGAGACACGTTGATGCGCTATGCAGTAGTCATCGAAAAGGCCAACCGGAACTACTCCGCCTATGTGCCTGACCTGCCTGGATGCATCGCCACTGGCGCGACCGTCGCCGAGGTCGAGGCCGAGATCGGCGAGGCCATCCGGCTGCACGTCGAAGGCCTCAAGGAAGATGGATTGGTGGCACCGGAACCCAGTGCCATCGCCGAGTACATTGAGGCATAGACGCTACCAGCCGCCGACAGGAAAGACGCCGTGCCGCACTGAACTCCTGCCCCACGCTCGCTGTCATTCCCGCGAAAGCGGGAATCCCCGTTTCCGAGCGTCCGACGACCACCACAACCGGGATTCCCGCTTTCGCGGGAATGACTCCGTGAGAATCTCTCGGGCAATGCCCTGAGCACACCGCGCAAAGGAACGCCACCATGACCGAACTGCACAAGAACCTCATCGACGGCGAGTGGGTGGGCGGGGAGGGCGCCGAGAACATCAACCCGTCCAACACGGCCGAGGTGGTCGGGGTCTATGCCCGGGCCACCGCGCAGCAGACGCTCGATGCCATCGCGGCGGCCAGGGCAGCGTTCCCGGCCTGGTCGCGTTCGGGCATCCTGCAGCGCTGGGAAATCCTTTCGAAAACCGCGCACGAGATCTTCGCGCGCAAGGCCGAGCTGGGTGATCTGCTCAGCCGTGAGGAGGGCAAGACGCTGGCCGAAGGCATCGGCGAGGTGACCCGCGCCGGGCAGATCTTCGAGTTCTTCGCCGGCGAGGCGCTCAGGCTCTCGGGCGAAAGCGTCCCGTCGGTGCGTCCGGGCATCGGCGTCGAGATGACACGCGAGGCGATCGGCGTCGTCGGCATCATCACGCCGTGGAACTTCCCCATCGCCATCCCGGCCTGGAAGGTGGCGCCGGCGCTCTGCTACGGCAATACGGTGGTGATCAAGCCGGCCGATCTCGTTCCCGGCAGCACCTGGGCGATCGTCGACATCCTGCAGCGCGCCGGCCTGCCCAAGGGGGTGCTGAACCTCGTGATGGGCAAGGGCTCGGTGGTCGGCCAGGCCATGCTCGATTCCAGGGACCTCGCCGGCATGACCTTCACCGGCTCGGTCGGTACCGGGCGGCGGGTGGCGGAGTCGAGCGTCCGGCACATGCGCAAGTTCCAGCTCGAGATGGGCGGCAAGAACCCGACCATCGTGCTCGACGATGCCGACCTCAAGGTGGCGGTGGAAACCGTGGCGCAGTCGGCGTTCTTCTCGACCGGGCAGCGCTGCACCGCCACCTCGCGCGTCATCGTCACCGAGGGAATCCACGACGCCTTTGTCGATGCCCTGTGCGAGCGCACCAAGAACCTCAGGGTCGGCAACGCCGTCGCCAAGGAAACCGAGATCGGTCCGGTGGTCGATGCCGGCCAGCTCAAGCAGGACCTGGACTATATCGACATCGGCCAGAAGGAAGGCGCGCGGCTCCGCGTCGGCGGGCAGCGGCTGAACCGCGAGACCGAAGGCTTCTTCCTGCAGCCGGCGCTGTTCACCGAGGTCAGCAACCAGATGCGCATCGCCCGCGAGGAGATCTTCGGGCCGGTCGCCGCGGTGATCCGGGTCAAGGACTACGAGGAGGCGCTGTCGGTCGCCAACGACACCGAGTTCGGGCTCTCCGCCGGCATCGTCACCACCTCGCTCAAGTACGCCACGCACTTCAAGCGCAACGCCGAGGCCGGCATGGTGATGGTCAACGTGCCCACCGCCGGCGTCGATTTCCACGTGCCGTTCGGCGGCCGCAAGGGCTCGAGCTACGGTCCCAAGGAGCAGGGCAGGTACGCCGCGGAATTCTTCACCCAGGTGAAGACGGCGTATACTGCCGCGGGGTGATAGGGCGGTCCGAAGCAGTCGCCCTGGTCCTGATCCGGATCATTGTCGGGAATGCCTTCTCCCCTTGCGGGAAAAGGTGCCCGAAGGGCGGATGAGGGGTTTGTCTCCCTATCGGCCGAACCGCCTGATCGACAGCGCCGCATAGCGCTGGTCGGTCGCGTCGGCGACCAGTTCGCCCACGACGCGGGCGGTCTTGGCCGACCAGCTGAGCCCGTAGTGCCCGTGGCCGACGGCGTAGAAGATCGCGGGGTGCTTGCCGGAGCGCGACACCACCGGCACCGAATCCGGCATCGAGGGCCGGTGCCCCATCCACTCGGTCGCCGGCGCGCCCTCGAGGCCGGGGAGCACGGCGTCGGTGATCTGTCGCATCTTCGCCCAGCGCGACGGATTGGGGGGGAGCTTCGTGCCGCCCAGTTCGGTCCAGCCGCCCAGCCGCAGGCCGGGCTTGAGCGCCGTCACCACCACGCCGCGATCGGCCAGCACCAGCGGGCGCCGGACCGTCGCCTTCGGCGCGGGATAGGTGAGGTTGTAGCCGCGCTCGGCCTCGACCGGCAGCGGCTCGCCGAGGCCCTGCGCCAGCTCGCGCGACCAGACTCCGGCGGCGATCAGCGCCGCGTCGAAGGCGCGGGCTTCGCCGCCGATGGTCACCGACACGCCGCCGCTGCGGCCGGTTACGGCTTCGACGCGGCCGCGTTCGATCGTCACGCCGCGCTCGCGCGCCGCCTCGACATAGCCCTGCACCACCTCGTAGGGGTCGGTGACGATGGCCCATTCGTGGCTGATGACACCGCGCACGAAGATCGGCGCGAGGTCCGGCTCTAGCCGGGCGATCTCGTCGGCGTCGACGTGGGTGGAGTGCAGGTCGACCTGCTGGCGCTTCTTCCAGTGCGGCAGCGCCGCGCTGTAGCTGGCCTCGCTCTCATACAGGTAGAGCGCCGGGTCGTGCCGGATGCGCTCGGGCATGCCGGCACGCTGGAACAGGGCAATGCTCTCTTCGACGGCGGCACGATTGAACGAAATCAACGCCTTGAGCGCGGTTTCGTAGGCGTCGCCATAGCTCGCGCGCCAGAAGCGCCAGAGCCAGGGCATGATGGCGGGCAGATACTCGGCCGGTACCTTCAAGGGCGCGTCGGGGTCGGCGAGCATCTTCATCCCGGTGAAGCCGATACCCGGCTCGGCCAGCGGGAAGATGCCGGAGCCGACGACGTGGCCGGCATTGCCCCAGCTGGGACCGGTGAGACCTGGCTCGTCGCGATCGATCAGGGTCACCCGATAGCCGCGTTCGGCGAGGACGAAGGCGGCGCTGGCGCCGATGATGCCGGCGCCGGCGATGGCGATGCTGGAGCCGAGGGGGAGCGGGCGGTTGGCCATGTCAAATTCACCGCGTCAGTTCTTCGCGTCAGTTCATCAGGTCGAATGCGTCGCCCCAGGTATCGGAGACCGAGTAGCCGAGGGGATAGGGGTCGGTCGGGTCGACGCCGATCTGGTGGATGCCGTGGATCCAGCCGCGACCCGAAATGATCGGCTGCACCGCCGGGCGTCCCGCGGCGGTGGTGTCGTGGGCATAGGTGACCTCGAAACTCGAATCGATGATCGAGCGAGCGGTGAAGCGGTCGCCGGGCCTGGCGAGGCCGCGCGCCGCCGCCACCGCGAGGCGGGCCGAGTTGCCGGTGCCGCAGGGCGAGCGGTCAATGCGGCCGGGTGGCATGATCGTCGCGCCCTTCAGTTCGCCGGCGGCGTTGTGGCTGACGAACATGGTGTAGCTGATGCCCTTGATCGCAGCGATCTCGGGGTGCGCGATGTCGAGCTGGGCATTGACGGCGCGATGGATGGCGCTGCCGGCGGCGACCAGCCGGCGGGCCTCGTCGGGCCGGATCTCGAGCCCGAGCTGGGCGGGATCGATCAGCGCGTAGAAGATGCCGCCATAGCCGATGTCGACCGTGACACGACCATAGCCCTCGACCTCGACCACCGCGTCGAGCCGCTCGGCCCAGGAGGGATTCATGGTCAGCGTCACCCGCTCGCACTTGCCGTTGCGGCAGTTGGCGCGGGCGGTGACGAGGCCGGAGGCGGTGTCGATGCGCACGATGGTTTCGGGCTCGGTCATCGGCAGCATGCCGGTCTCGAGCAGCACCGTGGTCAGGCAGATGCTGTTCGAGCCGCTCATCGCGTGCGCCTTGTCGCCCTGCAGGATGATGAAGCCGATATCGGCGTCGGTCCGGGTCGGGGGAAAGATCAGGCAGGTGCTCATCTGCGCCGCGGCGCGCGGCTCGAACACGAGGAAGCGGCGCAGGCTGTCGTCGACCTCGTTGAGATGCCTGAGCTTGTCGGCGATGGAGGCCCCCGGCACGTCGATGACGCCGCCGGTGACGATGCGTCCGACTTCGCCCTCGGCATGGGCCTCGACCAGCGTGACGGTCTTCGACCAGCGCATCAGCAGAATCCTCCTTGCGCGCACCAGCTAACGCATTGTCGGTCCGCGCCGCAATCGGCCTTGTCGACAGTCTGCATGCAGGATGGCCTTGGCGCCGGCGCCCGCCGGGAGGCTGTCCCCGCCGGGGCACGCCGCGCTACAATGACCCGCGTGGCCGACGCGCGGGGACAAGTCGACGCGGAAGTCGATCGGGGATATCTTGTAACGACATGATCTCGCTGCGCTTTCAAGGAAGTGGCGCGGGACGGGCCCGTTCGGCATCGTGACCGCATTGTGGTGGCGCGGGGCGGGGCGGCGACGACAGCGCGGGCATTGAAGTACGCTCCGCAAGCGGGCACACTCCGGCCAGACCGAAGACCACGCTGGAGGAGTATTCCATGGCCGAGACCAGGCTCGTCATCCCCGATCTCGCCGGACAGGCGGTGCTGATCACCGGCGCCTCGACCGGCATCGGCGCCGGTCTCGCCGCCGCCTTCGCGGCGCAGGGGGCGCTGGTCGGGCTCCACTACAACCAGAGCGCCGAGAAGGCCGAGGCGGTCGCGGCGGGGATCAGGGCGGCGGGCGGCACGGTGGTGCTGGTCAGGGCCGACGCCACCAGGTCGGCCGAGCTCGAGCGGGCCGTGGCCGAGACGCAGGCCGCCTTCGGCCGGCTCGACGGACTGATCAACAACGCCGGCGGCATGGTCGGACGGAAGCCGTATGGCGAGATGGACGACGACTACTACGACGCGGTGATGGACCTCAATGCCCGCTCGGTGATCGCGGCGAGCCGGGCGGCGATCCCGCACCTCAAGGTCCGGGGCGGCTTCATCATCAACACCACCTCGATCGCCGCCCGCAACGGCGCCGGGCCGGGGGCGGGGCTCTACGGCTCCTCCAAGGCGTTCGTCTCCAACGTCACGCGCGGCATGGCCAAGGAGCTGATTTCGTCCGGAATTCGTGTCAACGCGGTGGCACCGGGGGTGATCGAGACGCCGTTCCACGAGCGCTATTCGACCGAGGCGCAGCTGAAAGCGATGCTGGCCACCATCCCGCAGGCCCGGCTCGGGGTGGTCGATGACTGCATCGGCGCCTACCTGTTCCTCGCCTCGGCCCGGCTCTCGGGCTACATCATCGGCCAGACCATCGAGGTCAATGGCGGCCAGCTGATGCCGTGAGCCGTCGCGCGCCGTTCCGGCTCAGCGGGCCGGCGCCGGCTGCAGGCGGAGGACGGCGACGTCCTCGGCATCGACGCTGACCAGGATCGCTCCGGCCTCGATCGCGACCGGCCTGCCGGTGTGGATGTCCGTTGCCGCGGCAAATCCCGCCGGCAGCGTGATCGCCTCCTGCCGGGCATGGTACCGATCGTCGTTGAACACCGCGAGCAGCGTGCCGGCCTCGCTGCCGATCAGCCGCGGCCGCAGCGCCGTCCCCGAGACGGGCGGCGGCGCGTGCCTGCGGATGAGCGCGGCCATCAGGTTGGCCTCCCGGCTCACGCCCCTGGCCTGCGCGAGACCCAGGTAGGTGCCGAAATAGTAGGCCGTGCCCCGGCCATGGCTGTTCCTGACCCCGACGCAGTGGCCGAGGCACTTGGCGATCAGCGTGCCGGTCGTCACCCTGAGCGGCACGAGGTAGCCGTGGGCGCGCAGCGTACTCGCCAGCGGATCGGCGATTGCGATCGGGGGGCCGTTGTAGATCGGGTCCGGCCAGCCCTCGCCGGTCGGGTTGTTGAGCGGCGGGCGGTTGTCGGGGTCGCTGCACAGCGCTTCCAGCTCGACGGCGCCGACCACTTCGGCCAGCCGGCCGGCAGGCAGGTTCGGCCGGTTGTAGCCGCGTTCGTCGAACAGTCCCGTCCGCGCCTCGGCGACGAGGATGCCGCCGTCGTGCACGAAGGCGGCGATCCGCTCCGTCACCGCCTCGGGCAGCGTCAGGCACATCGGCACGAAGAGGATCTTCAGGCCGGCGAGATCGTCGAGCGTATCATAAGTGACGTAGCGGGCGACCTGGTCCGCCTCCCAGACGGCACGGTAGTAGGCGATGTGGGAGCGGGTGTAGAGTTCGTCGCCATTCTCCATGGCGAACAGCTGCATGGAATTGTCGGGGTCGTAGAGGATGCCCACCTCGGGACGCGGGGTGTGGCCGGCGACGATATCGCTGTGCTCGCGCAGGCGTCGCGCCGTCTCGGCCGCGGCAAGGGCCCGCTCGGTGGTCTCGCCATTGGCGCGCACGAGGCCGAAGGAGCCCGCCTCGGGTCCCGTCCGCTCCTCGAGGTAGCACCAGTGGCAGGTGGCCTTGGCGCCATAGGCGGCGGCGAGCCAGTTCCAGGCGCGGTAGTCCTTCGGCAGGGTCAGCGGCGTCTTGTTGAAGGCGCGGATATAGGTCGAGCCGCCGCTCATCTCGCTGATCCAGAACGGCTTGCCGCGCGCCGCGCTGCGCGTTGCGTCCATCGTGCCGGCGCATTCGCTCAGCGACCAGTTGTGGTACTTGGGCGCAAAGCTCGTGCCCCACATGTCGACGGGTGCGGCGAGCTTCCAGTTGTGGATGAAGGCGTTGGCCCGCGGCAGGAACGGCGGCACGGCGCCGCTGTGGCTCATCACGAAGCGCGACGGATCGGCGGCCTTGATGGTGTCGTAGCGCCACTGCATGTGGCCCTGCAGCCAGTCGAACCAGAAGCGACCCCAGTCGAGCCAGTCGGCATAGGTACCATGTCGGTTGGGCGGGCTGATGTCGTCCCACTCGCCATAGGCGCGGCCCCAGGTCGTGTTGAGCACCTCGACCTCGCCGTACTTGTCGGCGAGCCAGCTCCGGAACGCACGGCGCGTCTCGCCGCAATAGCAGAACAGCCGGTCGCCGGTATTGCCCCAGTAGTTGCAGATCCAGGCGGGTTCGAGGTGCGGTTCGTTCCAGCAGTCGTAGCCGACAAGGCCCTTGCGGTGCCTGAAATGCGCGACGAGGGCCGTGAGGAAGGCCCGCCCGTGCTCCTCGACGGGGTGATGGTGGAAGCACAGGCCGGGATAGCCGCCCAGCTGCGTCGAGTCATACGGCCCCAGCTCGATCGCCTGCCCGTTGGCGCTGACATAGCGCGCCTCGGGATGCGCCCGCTCCAGCCAGTAGGGCGAGGACTCGAGACTGGTCTCGATGAAATAGCCGAGCCCGAGTCGATCGCAGTGATCGCAGATCTCGTCGTACTCGCTCCAGTCGTGGTGGTCGGGGCGGCGATGAATGGCATTCCACTGCAGCCGGAGCCGGATGATGTCGAATCCGAGCTCGTTCTTGATCTTGGCCAGATGGAAAGCGTGCTCGTGCCGTGGCGGATTGGGCGGCCGGAAGTACTGGGTTCCATAGAGATAGGCACCGGCTTGGGTCATCGGCGCAGCTCCACCGCAAGAGAACGTCCGGATATCACGACGTGACGAAACGGCATGCGCGTACCTCCGAGAAGCCATCCTGGACAACGTAGTAGGTCAGCACGCTCACCGAGCCCTCGGCCGCGACCAGGTCGGGGGAGCCGAAGGTGAATCCGGGCAGCGAAGCCCAGAGGCTCCCGTCGCTCGGGTCGCGCGCCGCCTCGGCCCGCGCTGCCATCGGAACGCCCAGCATCCGGTGGCTGCGTGCGTCCCACATCTGGAGCGCTGCGGAATCGTTCCAGTTGGCGCCGCCTTCGTCCGAGGCCCAGAGGCGGATCCCCTCGGGCGGCGTGCGCACATTGCCCGCGACGATCGCGCGTCCATCGGCAAATCCGAGCAGCGCTGCCGCCTGGCAGGTGATCGGCGCCGGTGCGGGCGCGCTCCAGCTGCCGCCATTGTCGTGCGACACGCAGACATGGGCGGCGACCGTCTCCTCGGTGGCGTTGACGAAGGCCCACAGCCACATGAGGATCGATCCGTCCGGCCGGCGCAGCAGCTTGGGGTCGCCGAAGCTCAGCCGTCCGGCAGCGTCGCCGGCGACCGTCCGGAACGCCGTGAACCGGTCGCTCGCCGGATCGAAGCGACCGACCATGACGGCCTGCAGCCTGGCCTCGGTCGTCACCTCCACCGGGACGAGCAGCGTGCCATCGTCGAGCGGCAGCGGCCGGCCGTTGATATAGCGCAGCGGCGGCGTGCCGGGCAGCGTCGCGACGGCTGCCGGCGTCCAGCTGCGGCCGCCATCGGTACTGCGGGCCACCTGGAAGCGCTGCTCGAGATGCCGGCCGGTCTCGCTGAAGATGTAGGCCTCGGCGGCATGGCCCGTCTCGACGGCGGTGAACATGGCGAGCACGCTGCCGTCGCCGGCCTCGACGATCGTTCCCGCGTGCACCGATTCCGGCGCCTGGCCGCGCATTCCGTCGTGAATGGTCACCGGGGCATCCCAGCTCCGTCCGCCATCCTCCGAGCGCTGGACGACGAACACGCCGTCGCGCGAGTGCTTCTCCGTGCCGCGGCGGCAGGCGCTGAGGATCGCGCCGTCGCGCAGCTGGCAGGCAGTCGGGAAGGCAAAGGCCCAGCGCTGGCCCGGCTGTTGGGCAGGCGAGACGGCCACATCGTCGAGAACGGTCACCTGCACGGTCGCCCCCTACGATCCTGAAAGGGCAGTGCGGGGCGCATCCACCAGCATGCTCAGGATCTGCGCCTCGCTGACGCCGCGCGCCCTGAGCTCGGGCAGGAACGAGGTCCACAGGTGATCGTAGCCGCGCCCGCCATTGCGGTGCATCTGCGACAGCCGGCAAGTATCGGTCGCGAGCGTGATCCTCGCCGCATGGCCCATGCCGACGAGCGCGGCGACCCGCTCGGCCCGCACCGGGTCGGGCGCCAGTTCGGTCCAGCCGACCATGTCGAACTCGCAATAGGCGCCGCGCGCGAGGATCGGCAGGTAGTAGGCGAGGTCGGTTTCGATATCGGCGTGCCAGTGCGCATCGCAGTGGCCGATGACCACTCGCGTCAGGTCGGCGCCGTGGCGCTCGAGCACGTCGAGCTGGGCGTGGCCGCCCCGGCCGAGGGCCGCGTGGGTGGAGATCGCCACCCCGGTCCGCCGCTGCGCCCGGGCCGCGGCGATGAAGACGCGCTCCTCGGCCTCACGCAGGCGATAGCCGGCGGGGTTCGCCACCGGTTCGTTGTGGCTCGCCAATTCGCCGATCAGTCCGGCCCGGACGCCCTGCGTGCCTTCCTCGATCTCGCGCACGAAAAAATCGGCGATCTGGTCGATGGTGGCCGACCGGACCCAATCGGGATAGGTGCTCTCGTCGTAAAAGGCGATGCCGCTGACGATCTGCACGCCGGAGCGTTCGCTGATTTCGCGCAATCGAACTGGATCGCGGCCGATGCCCACGGGGGTGAGTTCGATGATCGACCGCCCGCCCGCCCTGAGGAAAGCGCCGAGTTCATCGCTCACCAGCGCCGTATCGGTGACCCGGTTGTCGGCACGCCCCGAGTGCACGGAGATATCGCAATAGAGGTGCTCGTGCGCGAGCGTGGGCCCGAGCGCCGCGGCGTCGATCTCGCCGGTGACGGTAACGACGCTGCCGCTGCTCATCTGCCGGCTCCGCTCGAGTGTTCCCTCAGTTGATCTGCGCCTCGGCCTGGGCGACGATGTCCATGCCGACCAGTTCGCTCCAGGCTGCGAGCAGGCGCTTCGTGATCGGCCCGACCGTGCCGTCGCCGACGGCGAGGTTGTTGAACTTGGTCGCCGGCATGATGCAGTAGGGCGTCGAGGTGAAGAACATCTCGTCGGCGGTCGCGAGATCGTAGGGCTGCAGCACCGTCTCCTCGGTGGGGATGCCGAGCTTCCTTGCGAGTTCGAGCGCGGTGGCGCGGGAGACGCCGGCGAGGCAGTTGGCCGTGGTCGGGGTCTTCAGCACGCCCTTCGAAATGCAGAAGATGTTGCCGCCCTTGTTCTCCGCGACATGGCCGTTGAGGTCGAGGATGACGCTCTGCGCGGCCGGGTCGACCTGCTTGGCTTCCATCTCGGCGAGGGTATAGGCGAGGCGGCTGCGGTTCTTGATGCGCGGATCGAGCGACTGGCTCGGCACCATGCGCGAGACCGGGGTCACGCCGTGGCAGCCATCCTTGTAGAAGCGCGCCCAGGGCTTGAGGTCCATGAACTGGGTGAAGATCATCACCGTCGCCTTGCCGACCTGCACGGTCGGGTCGGCGCCGGCGATGGCGATGCCGCGCGAAATGTTGTGGACGATCCAGCAGTCCTCGGGCGCGGCGTAGTTGTCGAGATTGGCCTCGAACACCTCGAGCGTGGTGCGCAGCATCTCGGCGGCGCTCATCCCCGGATCGATCCGGGTGAGCTTCAGCGACAGGTAGAGCCGCTCGATGTGCTGCTCGAGCTTGAACGGGATGTGCCGGAAGGTGCGGGTCGATTCCGTCACCGTGTCGGCGAGCATGATGGCGCTGTCGAAGATCGAGATCTTCGCCTCGGCCTCGGGGACCATCCTGCCCGAGATATAGACCTGTCGTGCCATGTCGTCCCCCTGATGCTAGTCGATGGATAGCGTGATCGGCGTCGCCAGTTCGTGGACGATGCCGTCGTCGCCGGCGTCGGCGCGCCACATCATCATGCCGAACTCGGCCGGGCGGTCGAGAACGGTGAGGCCGGCATGCCAGACATTGCGGCCGATGCAGATGGCGTCCTCGGGACCGGCAACGAAGGCCCGGGCATTGGCCACGTCGGGCGAACCGTCGGGCAGGGTGGGCGCGACGAGCACGATCCAGCGGCCTGCCGTCAGCGGCACGAAGCTCTGGGTCGAATGCGGGTGTCGCTCGAGGCCGCCGATCGACACCGTCGGTCCGCTCGCGGGCCGCGGGCAGAGGATGGCGAAGGCATGGCGGCCGGGCGTATCGCCCTTCTCCAGCACCTCGGGGAAGTCGGTGAACTTGCCGTCCTTCGCCTTGAGCAGCGTGGCGAAGGGGGCGAGGGCCTCGGCGGTGAGCGGGGGCAGGGACATCTGGCTCTCTCAGTTGAGGCGGGAAAAGCCGCCATGGGCGATCGGGCCCTTGAGCAGCGTCTTGACGTCGCGTCCGTCCTCGCACTCGCGGATCAGCGCGAAGACCGGTTCGAGCGCCTCGAAATAGCCATCGACGATCGCCGGGGTGTGCTCGGTGCAGGTGTAGACGCTGTTGCCGGCGAGATAGCCCTTCTCCAGCATCTCCTGGGTGATCAGCGTCTTGTAGGCGAGCCAGTTGGGACCCTTGATGCTGAAGGCGGTCAGCGCCGGGACGCCGGCGGTGGTGAGCGGCAGGCCGTACTTGCGTCCCAGCGCCTGCCAGCGGGCCGTGATGTCCTTGCCGGTCGCCGTGATCGTCTCCCAGGATTGCTCGCGGCCCATCACCTCGAGGGTCGCGAGCCCGGCGACCGAGCCGATGCGTTCGGTCCAGAAGGTCGAGGAGATGAAGGTGTTCTGCGCCGCCTGCATGATGTCGCGCTTGCCCAGCACCGCGGTGACGGCGTAGCCATTGCCCAGGGCCTTGCCGAACACCGCCATGTCGGGCTCGACGCCATAGATCTTGTGCAGGCCGCCATAGGCCTGGCGGAAGCCCGAGGTGCATTCGTCGAAGATGAGGATCAGCCCGCGCTCGTCGGCCAGTTGCCGGACGCGGCGCAGGAAGTCGCCCTCGGGCTCGTAGTTGCGCGACACCTCCATCTTGATGACGCCGATATCCTCGGTGCGCACCAGGTCTTCGAGCCGGTCGTAGTCGTTGTAGGCAAAGGGGAAGACCGAGCCGCGCAGCGATTTCGGCACGCCGTTCGGGCTGAGGCCGGGGAGCAGGTGCCCGGCGAGCTTTTCCTCGTTGCCGAGGTTGGCGGCGAGGTACCAGTCGTGCCAGCCGTGATAGCCGCAGAGCGCCACCCCGTCGCGGCCCGAGGCGGCGCGGGCGATGCGGATGGAAATGGCATTGGCCTCGCCGCCGGTGCGGGCGAAGCGGGCCATGTCGGCCCAGGGGTGGAGGGCGATCAGCCGCTGGGCGAGCTCGACCTCCTCGGGGGCGTTGAGAGTTGCCATGTTGCCCAGGTCGACCGTGCGCTTGACCGCCTCGTCCACCTCCGGGCGGCCATAGCCGAGCGTGTTGCAGCCAATCCCCATGATCGACATGTCGGTGTATTCTCGGCCGTCGAGATCCCAGACACGGCAGCCGGCGGCCCTGGAGAAATAGGCCGGCCAGAGATCGGGCAGGAACATTTCGGGGCGCTTGGAGAGCAGCATGTTGCCCCCCGGAATGACGGTCTTGGCCACCTTCCAGAGGTCCTGCCCCTTGCCCATGCAAATATCCCCCTCGCGGCGGGAGATGCTCACCGCCATTGACGCAATGCTATATTGTTATAAGAATAACCCGATATCCGTCAAGCTTGCTAAGCTGCTGAAATAACGGAGGAAAGACCATGGGGAGCGCGCTGCGGTGGCACAAGGAGGCCGGGGCGAGGATCGCCGGCAGCCGCGATCTCGACCGCTCCAAGGTGCAGGCCCCGTGCATAACCCGGGCACCCGAGGGGGGATATCGCCTGTTCTATACCGCAGTCGGCCCCGGCAAGCCCTTTGCCGATTGCCAGGGCTATATCCTCAGCGCCGTGTCCGAGGACGGGCTCGCCTTCCGGCCCGAGCCCGGCATCCGCGTCGCGCCTGATCCGGCGGTGGCGCAGATGTCGCTCCGCGTCCTGGCCCCGAGCCTCACGCCGATCGCCGGCGGGCGCTGGCGGATGTATTTCGAGGCGCGGGGGCCGGCCGACATCCCGACCGCGATTTGCAGCGCGGTGTCCCATGATCAGCTGCACTGGGAGATCGAGCCGGGGATCCGTCTGGGCAGCGCGGGCGGCGTTGGCGCGCCGCGTTTCCTGCCGTTGGGCGAGGGCAGGGGACGGCTCTATTGCTTCCGCTCCGAGTGCGGACCGGGTGGGCCGGCGGGCGGGGCGCGGATCGGCACACCGGTGGTGAGCGCCCTGACCGAAGACGGCCTCGACTTCTCCTTCGAGCCCGGCCTCCGTCTCGCGGACCGCCAGGGCGACCTCGACAGTGCCGGCATCACCGCCGCCGAGGTGCTGCCCGGCGCACCGTGGACGATCTACTACTCGGCGTGGCAGGACCGGCCGCCCGGCGCCCCCGCACCGGTCCACCCCAGCATGGACAGGGACGCGGTGGCGAGCGGCCTGAGCGCCGACTTTGCCGCTGCCTCGATCGCGGCCGACATGTCCGGCTATCGCTCGCGCATCCTCGAGGCTCACTCGGAAGATGGTGTCGACTGGCAGCCCGGGCGCGTCGTCATCGAAGGTGACGGCTATGGCGGGACAC
>NZ_JAYRYM010000046.1:0-19854 GCF_041917035.1 Devosia sp.
GGGGTGGCCGTCCATCCTACGGGGATCGAGCATGGGACCCTGACGCTGAGGCTGGACGACCTGGTTGCCGAGGTGACGACGCTGCGGCGAGACGTCGAGACGGACGGCCGTCGCGCCGTCGTCGCTTTCGGTACCGACTGGCGCGAGGATGCCGCACGCCGAGACTTCACCCTCAATGCACTCTACGCAGAGATGGACGGCAACCTGTTCGATCCACTCGGGGGGCTGCAGGACTGCCTCGCCCGCCGGGTGCGGTTCATCGGGCGGCCCGAGCAGAGGATCGAGGAGGACAGGCTGCGGGTCTATCGGTTCTTCCGCTTCACGGCCAGCCATGGAGGGGAGCAGTTCGATTCCGGAGGGCTGAAGGCGTGCGTCGCTGCTGCCGATTCGCTCGGCAGCCTCCCGGCCGAGCGGATCGGAACCGAGATGCGCCGCATGCTGGCACTGCCGAGGGTCGCCAGGACGCTGGCCGCGATGCAGTCTGCGTCCATTCTCGATCTGCCGCCCATCACCCTGGAGCGGTTGCACTTGTACGAGCGCCGTGCGCGCCGCACGGAACTGGCGGCGCGCCTCGCGATCGTCCTGGCCGAGACGGATGCAGCCTGGTTGCGCGCGCACTGGCGCCTGTCCAACGAAGATCTCCGCGTGGCCGAGTCCATTCTGACCGTGTCGCGACTGCTCGTCGATTTCAACCTGAACGAGGCCGCCTACAGGTATCCGGCGGCTCTCTCCGAAGGGGTGGAAGTGGCAGCGGTCCTGCACCAGTGGAGCGAGGCCGGACGTCTCGCCGTCCGCGAGCAATTGGAGCGTCTGGACGTGCGGCAATTCCCGATCGGGGGGGCGGACCTTATCGAGCGCGGCTTCTCACCCGGTCCGCAACTCGGGGATGAACTCCAGCGGCTCGAGCGACTCTGGATTGACAGCACCTTCACGCTCGACCGGGCCGCTCTGCTTGCCGCGGTGCGAATCTAGCGCTGTGGCCGGATCGCCTCGACGTCCTCGACGCGTGCCTTGATCTGCTCGATCAGGCCGGGCCGCACCTCCTGCTCATCGTGAGCGATGCGCAGGTGTTCTGCGGCCCTGCGGACCACCTCGGACATATCCTCGGCCGAGGTATGCCAGGTGCAGCCGGGAACGAGGGTTCCGCATGCAAAGGTCTTCATGGCGTGTCCTCCTTCTTCCTAACGGACGAAGGATGGCAGCACATTGGGGCGCCGGCGTGGCCCGGGCTCAGGGCCACTTCACCGATGGGGGCATTGACGACAGGATCGAGGTGACGTTGCCCCCTGTCTTCAGGCCGAATGTCGTGCCCCGGTCATAGAGCAGGTTGAACTCGACATAGCGGCCGCGGCGGATCAGTTGCTCATCGCGGTCGGCCTCGGTCCACGGCGTCTCGAAGTTGCGCCGCACGAGTCGCGGGTAGACGTCGAGAAAGGCCCGGCCGACATCCTGGGTGAAGGCGAAGTCAGCCTCCCAGTCGCCGGAATTGTGGTTGTCGTAGAAGATGCCGCCAACGCCGCGCGGCTCCTTGCGATGCGGCAGATAGAAGTAGTCGTCGCACCACTTCCTGTAGCGGGGGTAGTCGGCGCCGTGCGTTTCGCAGGCCTTCCGGTAGGCCGCGTGGAAGTCGCGAGAGTCGGGGTCCTCCTGCGTGCGGCGGCGGTCGAGCACCGGCGTCAGGTCGCCGCCGCCGCCGAACCACCAGTTGCCGGTGACGATCATGCGCGTGTTCATGTGAGCGGCCGGCACATTCGGGTTCCATGGATGGATGATCACCGATACCCCGGCGCTCCAGAATTCGGCGCCCGCCTCGGTGTGCGGCATCTGGCGGGCGAATTCCTCGCTGAAGCGGCCGTGGACCACCGAGACGTGCACCCCCGCCTTCTCGAACACCCGCCCGTGCAGCATGCCCATCTCGCCGCCGCCGCCGGCCTCCCGATCCCATGGGGTGATCACGAATCTCCCCGCCGGTCGGTCTGCATGGGGGCCCGTGACCTCGGCCTCCAGCCGATCGAGGGCCTCGCAGAGCTGGCTGCGAAAATCGCGGAACCAGTCGGCCGCGCGTTGCTTCCTTGAGTCAATATCAACAGGTAAGGTCATGAGAGGCCTGCAAAAACGTTAGTCTGACGGAGCGCCTCTCCTAGCACAAGGCTGCCGGCCACGGCCACGTTGAGCGACCGCATTTCTTGTCGCATCGGGATTCGCACGCGCAGATCCGCGTGCCCGGCTACCACGTCGGGCACGCCGGCGCTCTCGCGCCCGAGCAGGATCACGTCGTCGGCTGCGTACTGAGCATCGTAGACCGAGAGGCTGGCCTTGGTGGTCAGCAGCACCAGACGCCGACCCGCTGCGCGGCGCCAGGCATCGAAGTGGTCGTAGCTGTCGTGCTCGGCGAAGCGGGCGTGCTCTAGGTAGTCGAGTGCGCCGCGCTTGACGGCGCGGGGCGAGAACGGAAAGCCGGTGGGGTGAATGATGTGCAGCGTGACCCCGAGGCAGGCGCCGAGCCTGAGCAGGGTGCCGGTGTTCTGCGCGATGTCGGGCTGATAGAGGGCCAGTTCGATGGTGATTCACGCCTCCTCCTGCCGGGCCGGCATGGCGGCTGCTATAGTGTCGCAGCGGGGGAAAGTCACCTTGCGCGCGGCTGGACAAGCACAGTGGAGAGTGCCAAAAGAGCGGCCAAATCACGCGCCGTTGAGGGCGGGGTCGGCTATGGTTGCGCGGGCGACTGCGGCCGGCCACTCGGGCGGTGATCAAGGCACAAGAGACGGAAGCTTACCTTGGCAACGCAATCCAGTACGGCACATCAAGACGCCCCGAATCCCGGGCGGCGCGATTTCCTTTATGTTGCAGCGGGCGCCGTCGGCGCGGTGGGCGTTGCAGGCGCGGTCTGGCCGTTGATCAACCAGCTCAACCCCGATGCTTCCGTGCTGGCGCTGGCCAGTGCCGAGTTCGACCTTTCCGGCGTCGAGGAAGGCCAGTCGGTGACCGTCAAGTGGCGCGGCATGCCGGTGTTCATCCGCCACCGCACCGCGACCGAGATCGAGGAAGCGAAGGCCGTGCCGCTTTCGGACCTCAAGGATCCCCAGACGGATGCCCAGCGTGTCAAGGAAGGCCATGAGCAGTGGCTGATCATGATCGCCACCTGCACCCATCTCGGCTGCATCCCGGTGGGTGAGGCGGGAGAGTTCGGCGGCTGGCTCTGTCCGTGCCACGGGTCGCAGTTCGATACGGCGGGGCGCATCCGCAAGGGTCCGGCACCCACCAATCTGGTGTTGCCGCCCTATGAGTTCATTTCCGATACGCAAGTGAAGATCGGCTGAGGGGCAACTGAGAATGGCCAGCCACGAATCCAGCTATACCCCCGGCAATCCCGTCGAGAAGTGGCTCGACGATCGCCTTCCGATCATCAGGTTCTCCAAGGAGCACCTGATGGACTATCCGACGCCGAAGAATCTCAACTACTGGTGGACCTTCGGCGGCATTCTTGCCGTGATGCTGGTGGTGCAGATCGTCACCGGCATCGTGCTCGCCATGCACTACACGCCAAACGTGGCGATGGCCTTCGACTCTCTCGAGCATATCCGGCGCGACGTGAATGGCGGCCGCATCATCCAGGCGGTCCATGCGGTGGGCGCCTCGATGTTCTTTGCCGCCGTCTACCTGCACATCTTCCGCGGGCTCTACTTCGGCTCTTACAAGGCGCCGCGCGAGGTGCTGTGGATTCTCGGCGTCCTGATCTTCGTGCTGATGATGGCTACGGCCTTCATGGGCTACGTGCTGCCCTGGGGCCAGATGAGCTACTGGGCCGCGCAGGTGATCACCAACATCTTCGCCGCCATACCGATCGTTGGCGAGCCGATCCTGCTCCTGCTGCGCGGCGGCTTCACCGTCGACAACGCGACGCTCAACCGCTTCTTCTCGCTGCACTACCTGCTGCCGTTCGTGATTGCCGCGGTGGTCGCCCTGCATATCTGGGCGCTGCACATTCCGGGCAACAGCAACCCGATCGGGGTCGAGGTCAAGTCCAAGCGCGACACGGTTCCGTTCCATCCCTACTACACGATGAAGGACCTGTTCGCGATCGTGGTCTTCTTCATCCCGTTCGCCTGGTTCGTCTACTTCGCTCCGGATATCCTGGGGCACGCGGATAACTACATCCAGGCCAACAGCCTCGTGACGCCGGCCCATATCGTGCCGGAGTGGTACTTCCTGCCGTTCTACGCCATCCTGCGCGCCATCGACTTCAGCGTGCTGTTCATCGACAGCAAGCTCGGCGGTGTCATTGCCTTCGGCGGTTCCATTCTGATCCTGTTCTTCCTGCCCTGGCTCGATACCTCGAAGGTTCGGTCCGGAACGTTCCGGCCAATCTTCAAGTGGTTCTACTGGCTGTTTGTCGTCAACTTCGTGATGCTGGCCTATCTCGGCGCGTCGCCTGCGGATTCCAGTGTCCTTGGTCTCACGGTCGCCGACTTCTCCAAGCTGTGCACGGCGTACTACTTCCTGTAC
This sequence comes from Devosia sp., assembly GCF_041917035.1. Classification (GTDB taxonomy): domain Bacteria; phylum Pseudomonadota; class Alphaproteobacteria; order Rhizobiales; family Devosiaceae; genus Devosia_A. The sequence goes on from NZ_JAYRYM010000046.1 coordinate 4,507, forward strand.
TTCCTCGTCATCCTGCCGTTGCTCGGACGCCTTGAGACGCCGCGCGCACTGCCGGAGTCGATCTCCGAATCCGTTCTCAAGAAGTCGGCCGGCGGGTCTCCTGCCGCCGCAGCGCACTGACATCCGGGGCCGAACGACAATGAGCAAGACAAGAAGCCTTTTCGGCGCACTGGCGGTGGCGATCGCACTGGCAGTAACCCCGGTGGTGGCGGCGGACGCGCACTCGACGCCGGAAATCCAGAAGCAACAGTGGAGCTTCGCCGGCATTTTCGGCACCTATGACAAGAACCAGCTGCAGCGCGGCTTCCAGGTGTTCCGGGAGGTCTGCGCGGGCTGCCACAGTGCGCGACTGCTGGCGTTCCGCAATCTGGGCGAGCACGGCGGGCCCGAGTTCAGCGAGGCGCAGGTGAAGGCACTCGCCGCCGAGTACGAGATCGCGGATGCGGAGGCCGAGGGTGGCGTGCGTCCGGGAGTTGCCGCCGATCGCTGGCCGGGTACGGGGCAGGCCGACGCCGATCTCGTCGCTGCGTTCGGCATCGTGCCGCCGGACTTCTCGGTGATCGCCAAGGCGCGCAACACCTCGCAGCCGTTCCCCTGGTGGCTTCTCAACTACATCACGCCCTACGCGGAAGGCGGCCCGGACTACATCCACGCCCTGCTGACGGGATACCACGAAGAGGTGCCCGAGCACGCCGTAGATGCCGAGGGCAAGCCGTTCCAGCTGCCCGAGGGCAAGTACTACAACGACTACTTCCCTGGGCACGCCATCGGCATGGCGCCGCCGCTCAGCGACGGCGTCGTCACGTACGGCGAGTCGGAGGGCGGAGTGGTCGTACCGGAGACCGCCGATCAGTACGCCCGAGACGTCTCGGCGTTCCTGATGTGGGTCGCAGAACCGCACCTCGTTGCACGCAAGGAGGCGGGGCTCCAGGTCATCGTCTTCCTGATCCTGTTCGCCGGTCTGATGTATGCGGTCAAGCGGCGGTTGTGGTCGAAGGTCGAGCACTAGGTCCGTTCGTCGCGTTTCGCCAGTCTACGAGGGGGCCGATGGCCCCCTCTGTCGTCTCTGGGCTATCGTCGGGTGTCGGCGATTGCTTGCCGTTCTGCTCGAGAATGGGGTAAATTGCCGCCAACGGCCCGGAGGTATGAGGATGTCGATCCTGCGAACAGCTCTTGCTGCGGCGAACATCGCCAAGGCTGTGGTCCGCAGTCCCGCCGTGCGGGCCGGGGTGGCGCTCGCTCCGGTGCTGCTGTCTCCGGCGGTGCGGGCCAAGGCGCGGGAAGCGGCGCTTTCGACGGCCTACGATGCAGGCCGGATGGCGCGCGCCGTCGTCGACAAGGCCCGTTCGACGGGCCGGCCGGATCGGTCTTGACCCCGAACGCAATCTCCGCTCACCTCCGCCGGTAACCGGGGCGGATTCCAATGCTCGATCTCAAGGCGCTCGTTCGCGCCATTCCTGATTACCCCAAGAAGGGTATTCTGTTTCGTGACATCACCACACTGATCGAAAACCCGGCGGGCTTTCGCGAGAGCGTCGAGCGCCTCGCCGAAGCACACCGCCATCTCGGCATCAGCCATGTCGCGGGCATCGAGGCGCGCGGGTTCATCTTCGGCGCAGGTGTGGCCATTGCCCTGGGTGTCGGCTTCATTCCGGTGCGCAAGAAGGGCAAGCTGCCGGGCGAGACGATCGGGCAGAACTACGCCCTCGAATACGGCGTCGACACCATCGAGATCCACGCCGACGTCGTCGGACCGGGCGACAAGGTCCTGCTGGTCGACGATCTCATCGCCACCGGCGGGACGGCGCTCGCCGCGGTGACCCTGCTCCGTCGGACCGGCGCGGAGGTATCTCATAGCGGGTTTGTTATCGACCTGTTCGATCTGGGCGGGGCCGAGAAACTGCGTCACGTCGGTGTCGAGGTGTTCAAGCTGATCGACTTCGAGGGCCATTGAGCAAGGCGTTCGCATATTGCCGAACGTTGCCGTGACCTGGCAGGCGACGTTCGGCAGCAATATGCGGGGGTCGAGCGCTTGCCATCGCCCCGCCTGCGGGGGATGTTCGCCGCATGTCGACCACACCTCATGTTCTTGTCGTTGATGACGATCAGGAAATCCGCAAGCTGCTTGGCCGCTATCTGAGGGAGCAGGGGTTCCGCGTCTCGCTGGCTGGCACCAAGCACGAATTCATCGAGCGGGTGACCATTGAGAAGCTCGACATCGTGGTGCTCGATGTCCTCTTGCCGGATGGTTCGGGACTCGACCTCTGCCGCTATCTGCGGCAGCGGGCACCGCATGTGCCGGTGGTGCTGGTCACGGCCCTCAAGGAGGAGGTCGACCGGATCATCGGCCTCGAGATCGGCGCGGACGACTATCTGGGCAAGCCGTTCAATCCGCGGGAACTGGTGGCGAGACTGCGCGCTGTGCTTCGCCGGTCGGGGCTGGCCAGGGTTGAGGCAGGCCGCGCCGGCACGGCGTACCGCTTCGCTGGATTCGTGGCCGATGCGTCTACCCGCCGGGTCCTCACGGCCGGGGGCACCGACGTCGAACTGACGGGGGCCGAGTTCGAATTGCTGCGCGTCTTTCTCGATCGCCCCGGCCGGGTCTTGTCGCGCGAGCAGTTGCTGGATCACTCGCAAGGGAGGGAGGCGGGGCCGCTCGACCGCTCGATCGACGTGCTGGTGAGCCGCCTTCGCCGAAAGCTCGGTACAGTGACCGACGAGGTGCTTTTCAAGACCGTGCGTAACGGGGGGTACCAACTGACCGTCGCGGTGCAAAGCGACAAGACGGCCTAGATGCGCGGACTTGGGCTGAAGATCGCCGCGATCCTGGTCGTCTCGATCGTCGCAGTGGTTGTCGTCGCCACGATCGCCACGGCAATGATGCTTGCGTCTGGCGAGAGCGACCGGTTGATGGGACCCATGGCCCGGCACATGGCCCTCACGAGTTCGTTCATCACCGAGGGTGACCGCGACGTGCCGCCGCCCCCGCCACGCGCGCCGCGACCGGACTTTGCGGCCGGTCTCCCCGCCGGGACACTGAAGGCCGATATGACCGAGGCGCTGCAGCGGGCTCTGGCGGCGGAGGGTGAACTCCGGCAGGTCAGCGTGGTCGATCCCGGGTTCGGCGATCCGGTCGCCGCCCTGAAGCTGCAGGATGGGCGCTATCTGCTCTTCTCCTTCCCCAAGGCGATGGGCCCGCCGCGCGAACTCTGGTTCGCGCTCGGCGCCTGGCTGTCCCTTGTGGTGCTCGGCGTCGTGGCGGTGGCGCTGTGGATGGCCCGGCGAGTGACCCGGCCATTTGCGCTGCTGGAGCACGCCGTCGCCTCAGTTGGGCCCGACGGAGTCCTGCCGCATACGCCGGAAGTCGGGTCAAGGGAGGCGCGCCAGACCGCCGTAGCCCTCAATGCGCTGTCCGACCGACTGCGGTCGGCGATGGAGAGCCGGATGCGTCTTGTGGCCGCCGCTGGCCACGACCTTCGAACGCCGATGACGCGGATGCGGCTGCGGGCCGAGTTCCTTCCCAGCGAGGACCGCCAGGCATGGCTCGACGACCTCGATGAGCTGGACGCGATCGCCGACAGTGCGATCCGCCTGGTCAAGGAGGAGGGCGCCGGCGAGGACCGCCGACCCGTGGCACTCGACGTTTTGCTGGGCGAGACCGTCGAGGAACTCACATCCGCCGGCCTGCCCGTCGTTTTGACCGGGGCAACGCCGCTTACCGTTGTCGCCGGTCCGCTCGGCCTGCGGCGCGCTCTGCGCAACCTCATCATCAATGCGGCGACGCATGGTGGTGGTGCAACGGTTGCGCTGATCGACGACACCGCGGAGGCAAGGCTGGAGATCAGCGATGGCGGGCCCGGCATTCCGGAAGAACTGATCCCTCAGGTGTTCGAGCCCTTTTTTCGGGTGAACCCCGGCCGCAAGCAGAGTTCCGGGGGTGCCGGTCTCGGCCTCGCCATCGCCCGTGAGATCATCGAGCGGTTCGGCGGCAGTATCACGATCAGCAATCGCCCGGAAGGCGGGCTGCTGCAGGTCGTGCGGCTGAAGTCGGTCCCTCCGGCCGGGGGGCGGCCTTGACCGCCCCCCTCGGGTTTCAAGCAGCGCTCTCGAAGACCCGCGAGAGCGTCGAGGGCAGATCTTCGGACCGGTTCGCCCCGGAATAGGCGTTCTGTGCTGCCGCGAGCAGATCGAGAGCCAGCGAGTCGGAGTCCTCCTCTTCGTCCTTCTCGTCGCCCTGTGGCGGACGACCGCCAGGTGGGGGGCCGCCGGGTCCGTTCGGCCCGCCGGGACCGCCGCCAGGTGGAGGACCACCCGGTCCGCCCTCGGCCAGGCTGGACTTCAGGTCATCGAGAAAGTCGGACGACTCGGCCTCGGTGACCGCTCCGTCACCATCGGCATCGATTATCGAGTACAGCGCCTGCAACGCGTCGTCGCTGAGACTTGCCGCCGAGTCGCTCGCGGAGAACTCCTCGAAAGAGACTGTCTCCGAGCCGTCCGCGTCAGTCGCGGCGAAGACGTCGCCATTGCTGGGCGGCTGGTCTCCGGCCAGCAGTTGGGTCATGAACTGCATGGCCTGGCGCTGCTCTGCGATCTGGCTGTCGAAGGCGTCCTTCTCGTCGTTGGTGACCGACCCGTCGCCATCTGCGTCCATGGCGCTGAACAACCGCTCGGCCCGCTCGGCGCTCCTGGCATCGGCCGCGCTGCCAGGCGCCGCCGTCTTCATCTCGTCGAGCGAGATGCCGCCGCTCGCGTCGCTGTCGATCGTACTGAAACTGGGTGGCTGGAACGACCGCATCGGCGACGTGCCGCCCACCGCACTGATGGACATGTTGACCTCCTTTGTCGGCCGAATGCCGGCCGCAAGAGGCAGGTCGCGCCCAGTTCCTTAACTGGGCGTTAAGCCCTGCGCGGGGCCGTGTCCCGGCATTGCGGCTCCGGCAGCGGAAACGCAGCGAAACAAAACTCCCTGCGGTCGCGGCTCGCGCGCCCGCAGCTTCCCAGTCACGCAATTAGTGCTAGGGTCAATCGCGAGGAGTGCTGCTTTGCAAGGCTTTCGCTGGCTGGTGGGTGCGTTGACGGCAGTAGCCGTGCTGGCGGTGCTGGCCGGCATCGGCCTCGCCTATATGGCGCTAAGCGAGTCGCAGCGGATGGCCGAACGCCTTGACGGGCTGCAGAGGCGGCTCGAGGTCCTTGCCGGTATCGACGGCGCAGCCAATCACTACGGCGAGCAGGTGGCAGTCGTGCTGCTGACCAGGCGCGAGGACCTGGCCGACCTGCAGTCGACGCGGGTCGCCCTCGAGCGGCACTTCGCCCGGCTGTCCCAGGTGACACGCGCCGAGATCGAAAGGTTGTCGGGGCGGGGCGCGGTCGATGACGAACTCCATACGCTCGACAATGCTCGGCGCATGACGGAGCTGTACCATGCGATCGATCGTTCGACGGCACGGGCCCTGGTCCTGCTTCGGGATGGGGCGACGGACGAGGCCATCGCCATGTTCCGGACGGATGTGTCCTTTCGGCTGACCAACGAGTTGCAGCCGCTCATCGACGCAGACATCCTCGGCGAGCGCAGTCAGACTGCCCGTGTCGTCGCGGCGGCCACCGAGAGCCGGCAGCAATTCATGGTCCTCGGCGGGGTATTAGGTGCCGCGGCGCTCGTGGCTGCCCTGTGCCTGGGCATCGCGCTCGCCTGGGGGGCGCGTCGCGCTTCGGCCGGGCTTGCCAGGCAGGCCGACGCCGCGGCCGCGGCGCTGCGTGCCGCCCAGCAGCGCCTCAGCGAGTCCGAGGTGCAGCATACCCAGTTCCTCACCGACGTGAGCCACGAACTGCGCACCCCCCTGACCATCTTGCGGGGCGAGGCCGATGTGGCCCTGCGCTCCGAAGGGGATGGCAGTGAAATGCGTCTGGCGCTCGAGCGGGTGCAGGCCCAGGCCGAGGAAATGGCAGAGCTGCTCGAAGACATGCTCGCGCTCGCCCGCACGGATCCGAACGACTTGCCGTTCTCGCCGACGGCCCTGCGGATCGACGAGCTGATCGGGGCAGCGGCCGAGGAGGGGGCCGTCCTGGCCGAGCCCCGCGAGGTGACGGTCGCCACGCATGTCGGGTCGGGGCCGGCGCTGGTCAACGGCGATGGACGGCGACTGAAGCGTGCCCTGCTGATCGGCATCGACAATGCCGTCAAGCATTCCCCTCCCGGTGGACGGATCGCGCTCTCGGCCGAACGCGACGGCGACCACATCGCGATCGCCATCATGGACGACGGTCCGGGAGTTCCGGAGGACGAACTGCCGCACGTCTTCGACCGCTTCTTCCGTGGCCGCGCGGAGAAAGAAATGCAGAATCGCGGCATCGGCATCGGTCTGTCGATCGCGCGGGAGATCGTCGAGCAGCACGGGGGGCGTTTGTGGCTCGAGAACCGGCCGGAAGGTGGAGCGGCATTGAGAGTTGTTCTGCCTTGCGAGGCACCAGCGAAATGAAGACCCTGGTCATCGAGGACGATCGGCGGATTGCGGCTTTCCTGGATCGCGGCCTGTCGGCCGAGGGGTACCGGGTCACCGTGGAACTGGATGGCCGCGACGGGCTCGAGCGGGCTCGCAGCGGTGAGTTCGAGCTGGTCATCCTCGATCGCATGCTGCCCTATGTGGATGGCCTGGAGATCGCACGTTTGCTGCGCGAGGAGCACTCGCCTGCGATGATCCTGATGCTGACCGCCAAGGACTCGCTTCGTGACAAGGTCGAGGGACTGCGGGGTGGGGCGGATGACTACCTTACGAAGCCGTTTGCCTTCGAGGAGTTGCTCGCGAGACTCCACGCCCTGAAGCGTCGGCATGCGGCGCCCGATGTCGAGTCGGAGTTGCACATCGGCGGGCTGATGCTCGATCCGCAATCGCGCCGGGTCAGCAGGGCAGGGCGGGACATATCGCTGACACCCCGTGAGTTCGAGCTCTTGCGGTTCCTCATGACGAACGCCGGCAAGGTGGTCAGCCGGGAGCGCCTGCTCAACGGGGTATGGGATTACGGCTACGATCCGGGCACCAAGATCGTGGACGTCTATGTGCGCTACCTGCGGGCCAAGATCGACCTTCCGGGCGAGCCATCGTTGATCCAGACCGTGCGCGGCGTCGGCTACATGATCGGCAAGACGCGGCGCGAGGACCTCTGAGCCAGATCGGGTTCATTGCACGCCGGTCAGGCTCACTGTCGCGAACGGTATAGCCGCGCGCGGCCCCGCTCGTTCTCTCTCCGAATTCTAAACGAGCGCTCAACGTCACCTAACCTCAAATGCTTATCCTCCCTCGTGTTGAGACATGCGGGACTAGCACAAATGGATGGTTGGCCTCCGGTAAACTGCCGCCGCTTCGATGGAGAGGGCGATCTGGACTTTCGGCGTCGTTCGGCGCGCGTCTCCGAGATCGTCACGGCGTTTCGGTTCGGACGCGTGGAGTATGACGAAGGCGAGCGTCTCGAGCGCGAGCTCGACAAGCTGCAGAGCCCGGCCTACTACCACCGCTATGAGATGTCCGCGCGCCACTGAGCACGCAGCAGAGCCGCCAAAGCCCCGCATCGCGGGGCTTTTTTCTTGCGGACGGCCTACCCTCGCGGGGTACAGGTGAGGACGTTCTTGTCGGGCGTGAAGAGCTGCAGAATATCGCGTCCCTGCTCGTCGAACGTCAGAATCGCCATCGTGATTCCAGCACCCTGCAGCAGATTGCCGTCGAGGAAGGTGACGCCGTTGCTGGCCATCTCGACCGTGCCTGTTCCCGAGGCGGCACTGTTGAAGTTCGCCGACGCGTAACCGTAGGACCCCGCATAGATGGTCAGGAGCCCGGCGCGGGTTCCGTCGATGTTGGCGCGGCAGCCCCAGTTGCCTTCAACGCCCACTCCGCTCAGTGACTGGGCCGAAGCCGGACCGGCAGCGAGCAGGGCGACAAGAGCGACAGCGCAACGCATCATGGACTCAGCTCCGTTGAGCGAGCAACTTCCCCAATCCGGGGATTTTGGTCAACGCCCCGAGCACGCGCAAGCGCAGCGGCATGCGGTAGTCGCGCAGCTTGGAGAAACCGACCAGTTCGGCGTGATAGACGGTCTCACCGTGCTGGTTCACGGCGTCGAGGCTGTTGAACAGCAGGCCCCAGCCCGGGATGGAGTTGGATGGGCGCTTGCTGGTCACGGTGAGCGTATAGCTCACCGTGTCGCCAGGGCGTACCGGAGCCCTGAAGTCCATGCGATTGACGCCGGGAGAGGGGCCCGAGACGCCCGGCTCCTGGCCAAGGCCGCGCAGGCGCTCCTCCTCCGCGCCCAATGCATCGACCATCTTGCGATGGCCGATGACGACGGTGTGCCACCCGGAAGCAACCAGCCCGCCGAAATGGCTGTGGCTCGCCTGATCCGGATCGAGGTGGAAGTACTGCGGATCATACTGCCGGCCGAAACGCACGATCTCGTCGGCACCGAAGGTGTGGCTGCCGAGGGGGAAGGCCTCGTCAATGGTGATGTCTTCGAACCAACGGGTCACGTGGCACCCCCGCCATGCTCGACGTCGTAGGGCTGCGAGGGCGTCGGCATGGTGCCGGACTGTGGGTCGCGCGTCTCGACAAGGTTGGCGAGGCGCATGCTCATCACAGGCTGGCCCTTCTGGTTGCGGATGTCGAAGTCGATAAGCACGATGCCCCATTGCGGGTGGCCGCGTGAGCGGCGCAGTTCGGCAATGGTCGCCGCGCCCGATATGGTGTCGCCCGACATCACCGGTCGCTTCCATTTGAGGTCGGAGAAGCCGAGACCGCCAGCCGAGGCGACGCGCGACAGGAAGGCCTCTGTGACCATGCGCAGAGACAGTCCGGCGGTCTGCCAGCCTGATGAGGCGAGCCCGCCCAGGAGCGACTTGCGTGCCGCCTCCTCGTCGAGATGGAAGGGCAGAGGATCGAACTCGGTGGCGAACTCGATGATCATCTCCCGCGTCACGGTGATCGCGTCGAGCTCGATGCGCTCCCCCAACGCGAGATCCTCGAAGTGACGGCGGTCGGCTGTGATGGGGTTCATGATCGTTGACGTATACGTCAACAGCGACCAGGCCGGCAAGCTCAAGGCCGCAGCGCGTAGACCGTCGCAGGTATCTCCGAACCGGCACCGATGCCGAACTCGGGAACCGCGTAGGTGGCAAGCGGCAGGAGTCGGTGCAGTGGCAGGTCACGGCGCCCGGGATCGCCGATCAGCACCTGCGCGCCGCTGCCAAGGTAGCGGTCGAGGATCGCCAGCGACGCCCCCGCAACCCGTCGATCGTAGAAGACATCGCCGGCAAGGACGATCTCGGGCTCGGGCGTCGGGTCATCGGGGGCAACGACCGTGAGCGCGACGCTGTTGGCTTCGGCGTTCAGCGTGGTCGCGGCGCGAGCGAGAGGATCGCTGTCCGTGGCCCATACCCCGGCGCCGGCGCCGGCCGCTGCGATGGCGACGAGCCCGGATCCGCAGCCGAAGTCGAGCACCCTGCGGTGAGCGACGCACTCGGGATGACGAGAGACGTGACGCGCGAGGGCCGCACCGCCCGCCCATACATAGGCCCAGAATGGTGCGGGGCCGAAGCCAAGATCGCCCAGGCGACTGCCGGGGTGGGCACGATACAGCCGGATGTCGGCAAAGCCGGGTGCGGGGGCGAGTATCAGACGCGCGCGGATGAAGGCGCCGGGGTCGCCCAGTGCATCCGCGGCGCCCTTCAGGTGCCGCCCCAGGTCACGGCGACGCGGAACAGCCCCGCATAGGCGGGGAAGGCGAGGAGCGAAAGGCCGGCGAGGACCACCGGCGTTCGCCGGGTTGCGTTGCCCGCCACCATGCCGATCCAGACGACGAGGCCGACGAGGCCGATCGTCAGCGCAAACAGCATGCCGAACCAGCCCATCGCACCGTCGGCGAATTCCAGGACCAGCGGCGCGGCCAGCGAGGCGAGCAAGGGGGGCAGCAGCCAGACGACCTGCTTCTCACGCCAGGCGATGGCCAGCGCAACGCCTCCCAGGAAGAGCAGCAGAGCAACGCTGGGCAGGATCGTCAGAAGGCCAACGGAACCGCCCAGTAGCAGGGAGGGGGCCGTCAGAAAGCTCAGCAGCAGGCTGGAATACTGAACAGACATGGCAATCCGAAGATATTGGCGGGACGGTCAGTATCAGGTAAGTCCGCGGCGCAACATTGGACGCGGCACGGCAAATGCCGACAGTATGGGCCATGACGGCTCAGTCGAGAAGACTGGAAACACTCTGTTCGCTGGCGGTGCGTGCGATGGCTTCGCCCATCAGCGGGGCAATCGAGATGCGACGGATGTTCGGAGCGGCCTTCACCGCATCGGTGAGCGCGATCGAATCGCTGATCACCAGCTCCTTGAGCTTGCTGCGTGCAATTCGCTCGGCGGCGCCGTCCGAGAGCACACCATGCGTGATGTAGGCGGATACCTCGGTGGCACCAGCCTTGAGCAGGGCCTCGGCCGCGTTGACCAGCGTCCCTCCCGAATCGACAATATCGTCGATGAGGATGCAGGCATGACCCGCGACGTCGCCGATGATGTTCATCACCTCGGACACTCCGGCGCGCGGACGGCGTTTGTCGACGATGGCGAGGTCGGCATTGATCCGCTGCGCGGTCGCCCGGGCGCGGGCCACGCCGCCGACGTCGGGCGACACGATCATGACGCCATTGGTGTAGCGTTCCTGGATGTCTCGTACCATCACCGGCGCGCCGTAGAGGTTGTCGGTCGGGATATCGAAGAACCCCTGGATCTGCGCGGCGTGCAGGTCGAGCGTTATGACGCGGTTGACCCCGGCCTCGGTGATCAGGTTAGCCACCAGCTTGGCCGAAATCGGGGTGCGTGAGGCGGATTTGCGATCCTGCCTGGCGTAGCCGAAATAGGGGATCACCGCGGTGATGCGGCGGGCCGAGGAGCGACGAAGCGCGTCCGACAGAATCAGCAGTTCCATCAGGTTGTCATTGGCCGGGAACGAAGTGGACTGCAGGATGAAGACATCCTCGCCGCGCACGTTCTCGTGGATCTCGACGAAGATCTCCTTGTCGTTGAAGCGCTTCACCGTGCAGTCGGTGAGAGGGACCTCGAGGTAATCGGCGACGGCTTCGGCCAGGGCAGGATTGGAATTGCCGGTGACGAGTTTCACAAGCGCGCTCCGCGGCGGGCCGCGCGGAAGGCGCAGGCTCCGGTTGGCGGGTCTTTAGCTGTCGCCGCGGCCAGGCGCAATGCGCCTTGTGGGGGATGGCCCGCGGAATCCTCCCGCTAGGCTTCGAGAGCCATTCCGATGACGCTCAGTTGCCGACCTGCCACGGCGCCCTGATGCGTGGCATAGCGGTGGGAATAGTATTTCTTGGGCTCGGCGTAGGTGCAAAGCTTCAGGTCGTCGACAATGCCGACACCGGCCGCCATCAGGTGGTCGAAGAGGAACCCGGGAAGATCGAAGTGCTCGCGCCCGCCGCCGGATCGCGCAATCCGATTCTCGGCGTCGCGATGCTCGCGGAGCAGGTTCGCGGCAAATTCCGGTCCGACCTCATAGTTGGGAAGTGAAATCGTCGGCCCGATCGCCGCAACGATCCGGTCCGAGCGTGCGCCAAGATCGACCATGGCCGCAACCGTCGCCTCGGCGATCCCCCCGACGGCGCCCTTCCAGCCGGCATGCGCGGCGCCCACCACGCCCGCCTCGGCGTCGGCGAACAGGATCGGCGTGCAATCTGCGGTGAGGATGCCCAGGGCGAGGCCGGGCACGCGGGTAACCACGGCGTCGGCCTCGGGCCGCTCGCCCGCTGCAGGGCGGCGCGTGACCTCGAGGACGGTAGCCGAGTGAACCTGCCGCAGCCCCACCAGCGCTTCCGGGGCGAAGCCGAGCAGGGCGGCAATGTCGGCGCGGTTGCGAGCAACGCTGGACGGCCTGTCCTCGCTGGCTTCCGAGGCGTTCAGCGAGGCGTAGAGCCCGGTCGAAGTGCCGCCACGTCGCCCGAAAAACCCGTGTCGGATGCCCGGCAGGCGGGCGAGGGAGCGGCTTTGCTCAAAGGGAATTGTCATCAGCTGAATCCGATGGGCTCCAGGCCATCGCTATGGACGCACAGGACCTTGAACAGCGTGCCCATCTGGCCGGAGTCGGTGAGGCGATGCAAGGCCGAGGCAAGGACGTCGGACTGCCCGGGATTGGCCCGGGCGAGGGCCGAGGCGCGTTCGACGATGCCCAGGCGGCCGAGGAAATCGCGCTGTGTCGCCACCGGCGCGACCGACAGGCCCTCGGCCCGGGCAACGCGTCCGAGGGCGGCGAAATCGACATGGGCGGAGAGATCTGCCGCACCGGGTTCCGCGAGCGGGTCGGCAAAACCGTGGTTTTGAACGGCCTGCAGGGTCTCGCCGGTTTGTGTCCGGTCGTACCCGTAGTCGATGGCGAGCACGGCACCGGTGTGCGTCGCGATCCGGCGTGCGAGGCGCTGCATAACGTCGGCGGCGGCGAGGTTGGCCTCGTAGACTTCACCTGCCGCGGCGTTGCGGACGGCCTCCGGCATGGCAGCAGCGGGCAAGGGGGTGGGCGAGAGGCCCAGGACCCGCCGGCCATCGATCAATCCGACCTGGCGCTCGTGCCAATTGTCCCCGACCCTGACGAACTGGCGGATGGGAAGGGCATCGAAGAACTCGTTGGCGACCACGATCAGCGGGTCGTCGGCGACGGCGTCGATTTCGTCCGACCAGTACGGACTGTGTTGCCCGAGTCGTTCGCGCTGCAATGCGCGCAGCGCGGGGTTGGCCTCGAAGAGTTGCAGGTGGCAGGCGTCAAGGAAGCCCTCGGCGCGGGCGGCGACACGCAGCGCATCCTGCATCAGGGTGCCGCGGCCCGGGCCTAGTTCCAGCAGGGTGAAGCTCTTCGGCTGGCCCAGTTGCTGCCAGAGATTGACGACGAAGAAGCCGATCAGCTCACCGAACATCTGACTGATCTCAGGCGCGGTGATGAAGTCGCCGCCGGCGCCGAGTGGATCGGTACCGGAGTAATAGCCCGACCTCGGGTGCGTCAGGCAGAGTCCCATGTAGGTGGCAATCGACATTGGTCCGTGGTGGACAATCTGCCGATCGATGAGGTCGCCGAGGGAGAGGGGATCGGTCAACGGGCCGGCCTCAGGGAGCAGTAGACGAGGGCGATGCCGGCCAGCAGGACGGGCAGGCTGAGCACCATGCCCATGGTCAGCCAGCCGCCGAACAGGTACCCGATCTGGATGTCGGGCAGGCGGAAAAACTCGACCAGGATGCGCGACACCCCATAGCCGATGCCGAACAGCCCGGCGACCAGGCCAGGATGCTTGAGGGCGCGCGTGTGGTTGGTCGCGAAGCGCAGCATCGCGAAGAGCAGCAGCCCCTCCAGCGCGGCCTCATAGAGCTGGCTGGGGTGCCTCGGCACCTGATCGGGATCGGTCGGGAAGACGACGCCCCACGGCAACGTGGTCGGCGCGCCATAGAGTTCGGCATTGATGAAGTTGGCGATGCGACCGAGGAACAGCCCGATTGTTCCGATCGCCCCCAGCAGGTCCATGGCGGAAAGGATGCTGCCCTTGTGGTGGCGCGTGAACAACGCCATCGCCAGCATGATGCCAAGCATACCGCCATGGTAGCTCATGCCTCCGTCCCACAGGGCGATGATCTGGGCGGGGTCCGAGAGATAGTGGGGCAGGTTGTAGAACAACACGTAGCCCAGGCGACCGCCGAGCACGATGCCCAGAACGGCCCAGAAGGCGAAGTCCCAGATCGCCGGGGGTGGAAAGGGGGCGCGGTTGTCCCTCCACAGTGCGTGCCGGGCGAGAAGGGTAGCGCCATACGCCGCTCCGAGCAGCACGCCGCCGAGGTAGGCGAGAGCGTACCAGCGGACGACGAACGGGCCGATGGCAAAGGCGACTGGGTCGATGTTCGGAAAAGGCACACCGCCCTCCATCTGGTCTGCGGAGACCTTTTAGGCTGCCGCCCGCACTGGTCAAGCCGGATGGCGCGGCCTAAATAGCAGCCAGACGCAACAGCGAGGACGTTCGATGACCCAGGGTAGCAAGCTTTTCGACGAGCTGGGTAAGCTCATGAACAACGCCGCAGGGGTCGCGGACGGGGTGCGGCGCGAAATCGAGACGGCGGTCAAGTCCCAGCTTGAGCGACTGGTCAACGACATGGATCTGGTCAAGCGCGAGGACTACGACGCGCTGCGCGAACTGGTGATGGCGCAAAGCGCCGAGATCAAGGAGCTGAAGGCGGCCGTGGAGGCGCTCGGTTCGAAGTGAGGCTGGCGGTTATTTCCGATGTTCACGGCAACCTCCACGCGCTGGATGCCGTGCTCGAGGACATCGCGCGCCAGCGCGCCGAACAGACAGTAGTCCTGGGCGATTTCGTCAGCGGTCCTTTCGATCCGTGTGGCGTGGCAGACCGCTTCATCGAACTGGGCCTGGTCTCGGTTCGCGGCAATCACGACCGGTTCATCACCGATGGGCGCGCGGACGACTGGGCCATCGATGCACTCGCTCGCAGCCTGCTCGATGAGCGACAGGCGGCCTGGCTGGCCGGTATCCCGGCGACGGCCACGCTGGGCGACGAGGTGTTCCTCTGTCATGGCACCCCGCGTGACGACAATACCTTGTGGCTGGACGGGGTGGGCCCGGACGGCAAGCTCTTCCACCGTTCCCGCGAGTCGATCGAGGCGGAGGCCAGCGGATTCCCCTTCCCGGTCCTGCTTTGTGGTCACAGCCACATCCCGCGGACACTTCGGCTTGCCGACCGGCGGCTCGTCGTCAATCCAGGAAGTGTCGGCCTGCCGATGGCGATGGGATCGACCGATTCTCGCTACGCAATAGTTGAGCGTCGGGATGGCGACTGGTCGGTAAGCCTGAGGGCCATACCCTACGATCACGACGGGGCCGCGCGGCAGGCCCGCGACAATGGCTACGAGAACTGGGCAGAGGCCGTTTCGACCGGGTGGCCCCTGCCGAGGGACCTGTAGAGGCCATCCTTCGGCTCGCCGCAATTGTCGGGGACCCTGATGCGATGAAACTGGCAGTGATCTCCGATATTCACGGCAACCGCCTGGCCCTTGAAGCCGTCGAGGCCGATATCGCTCATGTCGGCGTGGATGCCACGGTCAATCTGGGCGACCTCCTGAGCGGCCCGCTCGATCCGCTCGGAACGCTCGATCGGCTGCGGGAACGGAACTATCCGACCATCAGGGGCAATCACGACCGCTGGCTGGTCGAGAGGACGCCCGACAGCATGGACAAGGTCGACCGGTTCGTGGCGAACCAACTCGATGCCGAGCGGCGCGACTGGCTGCACGCTCTGCCCGCGACCCTGGTCATCGACGGCGA